>JBIILD010000104.1:0-5241 GCA_044232845.1 Flavobacterium sp. | reverse complement strand
TTGAGGAAGCAGATTTAAGAGAGTCTTTCGAGGCTTACGGTGCAGTTGATTCTGTAAAAATTATTACTGATAAATTTACTGGAAGAAGTAAAGGATTCGGTTTTGTTGAAATGCCAAATGATGACGAGGCTCAAAAAGCAATTGATGAGTTGAACGGTGCTACTGTTCAAGGGCGTGCCATTGTGGTGAATAAGTCTGAGCCAAAACCAGAAGGCGAAAGAAGAAGTTTTAATAGCAGCCGTGGTGGAGATTCACGCGGAGGTTATGGTGGTGGAAATAGCCGTGGTGGAGATAACCGTGGTGGTGGAAACAGAGGAGGATATTAATATTTTCTTTATTACATAAAAAAAGGTGTCAATTTTCATTGACACCTTTTTTGTTTTTCCTCACCCAAGCCCCCAGAAAAAAGGGAGTTGAAAGCCGAGTTGTTTTTATAGATTGGCGACCAACCAGTCCCCTACTTCACTAGTTTTATAGGCTTTTGCTCCTTTTACGGCCAAATCTTCAGTAACAATTCCTTGTTCTAACGATTTGTTTACAACAGCTCTGATAGCAGCTGCCTCATCATGCAATCCAAAAGCATCTTCAAACATCATGGCTGCCGATAATATGGTCGCTAACGGATTGGCAATATTCAAGCCTGTTGCTTGCGGATACGAACCGTGAATTGGCTCATATAAAGAGGTATGTTCACCCACAGATGCGGATGGCATTAAGCCCATAGAACCTGAAATTACGGATGCTTCGTCAGTTAAGATGTCTCCAAATAAGTTCTCAGTGATTAATACGTCGTATGAGTTTGGCCATTGAACCAAACGCATCGCAACGGCATCAACGAATTCATAGCTTACCGTAACCTCAGGATACTCTTTTTCCATAGCCTGTACGGTTTCTCTCCATAAACGGGAAGTTTCCAACACATTTGCTTTATCCACACAACACAATCGTTTGCTGCGTGTCATGGCCAATTCAAATCCTTTTTTTGCTAATCTTTGTACTTCAACTCTGGTATAAGTACATGTGTCGAAAGCAGTTTCTCCATCATCTTTTCTTCCTTTTTCTCCAAAGTAAATCCCTCCAGTTAGTTCTCTAAGGAAAATCAAGTCGGTTCCTTCTATTCTTTCTCTTTTTAGTGGAGAATTGTCAATTAAAGAGGGAAAAGTAAACGTTGGGCGCACATTAGCAAAAAGGCCTAATTTTTTACGCATCAATAACAATCCTTGCTCCGGTCTAACAGTAGCTTTTGGATCATTATCATATTTTGGATGTCCGATAGCTCCGAATAAAACGGCGTCCGCTTTCATACAGATTTCATGGGTTTCGTCAGGATAAGGAACGCCAACAGCATCAATGGCACAAGCGCCGGTAAGCGCCGGAGTCCAATTGATTTCGTGGTTGAATTTTTTCGCAATGGCTTCAGAAACTTTTACAGCTTCATTGACTACTTCTGGACCAATTCCGTCTCCTGCTAAAAGGGCAATAGTATATTTCATTATATGTTTATTATGTTAGTATATTTTAGTTTGTTGTTACAACATTCAGCATTTTTTGAGTTGCTATGATAGCTGCAACAGTTTGATCAGAATCTAATCCTCTAGTCTTAAACTCTTTTCCGTCATTAGTCCAGGTTATGATCGTCTCGCATAAAGCGTCTGAGCTGCTTCCCGGAGGAATCCTAACGGCGTAATCAGTCAATTTTGGCAACACCATTTTTTTGGCTTTGTAAATTTTTGAAAGCGCATTCATAAAAGCGTCAAATTGTCCATCTCCTTGCGCATTCTCTTCAAAAATCTCCCCGTTTATTTTTAAACAGATTGTTGTAGAAGGACGCAGCCCTTTAGAATGAACCAACACATACGATTCCACTATAATTTTTTCTTCATAGCTCTGGCTGTCCAAAACATCAGAGATGATGTAAGGCAAATCTTCTTTGGTAACGGTTTCTTTTTTGTCACCTAGTTCAATGATGCGTTGGGTGACCAATTTTAAATCCTCTTGATTGAGGTGCAGGCCTAATTCCTGAAGATTCTTTTCTATATTGGCTTTTCCAGAAGTTTTTCCTAGGGCATATTTTCGTTTTCTTCCAAAACGTTCTGGAAGCAAATCATTAAAATACAGGTTGTTTTTGTTGTCCCCATCAGCATGGATTCCCGCTGTTTGGGTGAACACATTGTCTCCTACAATTGGCTTATTGGCCGGTATTCTGTATCCTGTAAAAGTTTCTATCAATTTACTCACCGAGTAAAGAGACGATTCTTTAACATTTATTTTTATCTCGGGCAAAAAATCATTGATGACCGCCACTGTACTTTCAAGAGGAGCATTTCCTGCGCGTTCGCCCATTCCATTTACGGTAACATGCAACCCCTTTATGCCTGCTTTTATGGCCTCCATTGCATTGGCCACACTTAAATCGTAATCATTATGGGCATGAAAATCAAAATGCGTATTTGGGTATTTTGCAGTTATTTTTGAAATAAATTCAAATGTATCCGATGGAATTAGAACTCCTAAAGTATCCGGCAATAAAATTCTTTTAACAGGATGTTTTGTTATGAAATCCAAATATTTAAAAACATATTCTGGAGAATTCCGCATCCCATTGCTCCAATCTTCCAGATAAACATTGGTTTCAATTCCATTTTCATTGGCCAAAGCAATACTTTCAGCGATTTCAGAGAAATGCTGTTCAGGTGTTTTTTTTAATTGGTGGGTAAGGTGATTTAAGGAACCTTTGGTCAATAAGTTTTGAACTTTAGCCCCTGCTTTTTTCATCCATTCTATTGAAAGGCCTTTGTCAACAAAGGTTAAGACTTCAATTCGATTGGCATAGCCATTTTCTTCAGCCCAAGCCATGATTCCTTTTACGCCTTGAAATTCCCCTTCACTTACTCGTGCAGAAGCGACTTCGATTCTATCAATATTTAATTCTTCCAGCAACAATTGCGCAATGGTTAATTTTTCGGTAGCAGAAAATGACACTCCTGAGGTTTGTTCCCCATCACGAAGTGTCGTATCCATTATTTCAATTTTTCTTTTTTCCATTTTTAAATTTGATGCTAATACTGTTTCGACTTCATAAATTAGAAATTCGGACATAGTATTCTTATAAAAATACTAAAAGCAGTTACTTTGGCAAAACCCAAAAGGAATGCTTAGGTAACTGCATTTATTACTATTCTTCTTTTTTAGTAAGGAAGTTGATCGGCAAATGCAACCACCTCTGATTTTATGTTTTGCAAATAATCAATATCATCAAAGCCATTAATCATATTGTCTTTTTTGTATCCACTGATGTCAAAAGATTCTTTTTGACCAGTTGCCAAAAGCGTAATTGTCTGTGCTGGCAAGTTGATTTCCAATTCCGTTTTTGGATCCGCTTCGATAGCTTTGAAAATAGTATCCGCAAATTCAGGACTCACTTGCACTGGCAAAACACCAATATTCAAACAGTTTCCTTTGAAGATGTCTGCAAAGAAACTGGAAACAACCGCGCGAAAACCGTAATCGTAAACCGCCCAAGCGGCGTGCTCTCTTGAAGAACCTGAACCGAAGTTTTTTCCGCCAACAAGAATTTTCCCGCTATAAGTTTTGTCGTTTAACACGAAATCTGTTTTTGGAGTATTGTCTCCATTGTATCTCCAATCTCTGAAAAGATTGTCTCCAAAAGCTTCTCTTTTGGTAGCTTTCAAGAAACGAGCTGGAATGATTTGATCGGTGTCTACATTTTCTATTGGTAACGGCACTGCGCTACTCGTAAGGATATTAAATTTATCGTATGCCATTGTAATTTTAGATTTATGATTTTAGATTTCAGATTTTCCGTTAAGGAAAAATAAATCATACTTTTTAAAACCTTTTATTTTTAATTCTTTTTTGAAATTGTTATCGTCATTGTATTGACATTCAATTAAAATAAATCTCTAGGATCAGTCAATTTCCCGGTAACCGCAGCGGCTGCAGCCATAATTGGACTAGCCAATAAAGTTCTAGAACCTGGACCTTGACGCCCTTCGAAGTTTCTGTTGGATGTACTTACCGCATATTTCCCGGCAGGAACTTTATCATCGTTCATCGCCAAACAAGCCGAACATCCCGGCTGACGCAGGACAAAACCAGCTTCAGAAAGAATGTCTAAAAGGCCTTCCTCTTTAATCTGAGCTTCTACAACGTGAGAGCCTGGAACTAGCCAAGCCGTAACATTGTCGGCTTTTTTGCGTCCTTTTACGATTTCTGTAAAAGCTCTAAAATCTTCAATTCTACCATTGGTACAACTCCCCAAGAAAACAAAATCAATTGGTTTTCCAATCATTGTGTCATTTTCTTCAAAGCCCATGTAGGCCAACGATTTTCTATACGTTTCCTCGCCACCTTCCACTTGGTTTGCGTTCGGGATATTTTTTGAGATACCAATTCCCATTCCAGGATTCGTACCATAGGTAATCATTGGTTCAATGTCCGCGGCATCAATGTTTAATTCCGCATCAAAAACGGCATCAACATCGGTTTTTAAAGTTTTCCAATATTCCACTGCTTTTGTCCAAGCTTCCCCTTTTGGAGCGTATAATCGTCCTTCCAAGAAATCAAATGTTTTTTGGTCAGGAGCAATCATTCCACCACGAGCGCCCATTTCGATACTCAAGTTACAAACGGTCATACGACCTTCCATAGACATATCTTCAAAAACATTTCCTGCATATTCTGCAAAATATCCGGTACCTCCAGAAGTAGTTAATTGAGAAATAATATAAAGTGCTACATCTTTTGGACCCACACCTTTACTCAATTTACCATTTACGTTGATACGCATTTTCTTTGGTTTTGGCTGCATAATACATTGAGTAGCCATCACCATTTCTACCTCAGAAGTTCCGATGCCAAAAGCAATAGCACCAAAAGCACCGTGCGTAGAAGTATGTGAATCGCCGCAAACAATCGTTGCGCCCGGCAAAGTAATGCCGTTTTCAGGACCTACCACGTGAACAATCCCATTTTTTTGGTGACCCAATCCCCAGTGGGAAATGCCGTATTCTGCTGCGTTATCTTCCAATGCTTTTAACTGATTAGCTGATAAAGCATCTTCAACGGGCAGGTGTTGATTTATGGTTGGCGTATTGTGATCGGCAGTGGCAAAAGTGCGTTCTGGATACAAAACTCTAATACCTCTTTCTTTTAATCCCAAAAAAGCAACGGGACTTGTAACCTCGTGAATGAAATGACGGTCTATAAAAAACACGTCTG
>JBIILD010000103.1:0-5396 GCA_044232845.1 Flavobacterium sp. | reverse complement strand
CACAGACCATGCAAACGATGACCAATTATGACAATATCGTCAAGGAAATGCTTTTCTATTTTTCTGAAAGGGTTGCAAAAGCAAGAAGTTATGGCATTAATGATTTGATTATTGATCCTGGATTTGGCTTTTCTAAAACAGTCGACCAAAATTATGAAGTTTTACAAAAATTGGGTTTATTCGAAATGTTGGAATTGCCCTTGTTGGTTGGTTTTTCGAGAAAATCAATGATTTATAAAGCCTTACATTCCAATGCTCAAGAGGCATTAAATGGAACTACGGTTTTGAATACTATCGCCTTAACCAAAGGAGCCAAAATCCTCCGGGTTCATGATGTTAAAGAGGCAATAGAATGTGTCACTTTATTCAATAAAATTACTTAGGCTCAAGAAAAAAACTAAAAAGACTGTATTCTAAAGAGTTCAATTCTGTCAAAAGAAATTTTAAAAAATAATCTTGGGTTTTTATATTGCCGGGTAGTTTTTATTTTAGACACTTTTCATGTAAAAAAATATTTAAAGTGATAAACAATGAAAATCAAACCGATAAGATCAATAAAGAATTGATTAAGAACAAGTTGTCAGTTTAATAGGGATGTTAATTATAATTAAAAATAAAGAATCCTCTTTTATTTATTCGTCAAAATATTTAATCATTAATGAATTATTAATAAAATATTAATACCCTGGGTATTTCTTTGTCTCGTACCTAAAATTAATTTAATAAATTTGTAACATATCAATCTTATTTAATTGGATCTATTAATATTATTTCGTTCTCTAAAGTTCAACCAAAGTTAATCGCTAAAAGAATAGATGTATTTATGTATTAAAAAACACAAAAATTATTTATGTTTGGGCTCCAATGATATAAGTATAATGTATAACAAATCGAAGTAATCAAACTATAAAGTCAATCAATCAAAAATATAAATCTTAAATAACCATTAACCAATTTTAATTATGAATTCAAATAATTCGCAAACCAAATGGGGGCAATTTATTCCCTTAGTAACCGTATTCTTCTTTTGGGGATTTGTTGCCGCTAGTAATGATATTTTGATCCCTGTCTTTAAAAAGGCATTTGATTTGACGCAAGGTCAAAGCCAATTTGTATCCATTGCATTCTATATTTCTTACACCGTAGGCTCATTGATATATATGGGAATTTCTTTACTGATGAAACAAGATTTAGTAAATAAAATAGGGTACAAAAACGGATTGGCTTTAGGATTAGTAATCTCCGCACTAGGAACTTTATTGTTTTATCCTGCGGCTAATTTGGGTTCATATTCCCTAATGCTTGGCGGTTTATTTATCGTTGGTTTAGGTTTTTCATTGCAACAAACTGTTGCTAATCCTCTGGCGATTGCATTGGGGCCAATAAAAACTGGTTCTCAACGATTGACTTTGGCGGGGGGTATTAATAATTTCGGAACTACTATTGGTCCTCTAATTGTGAGTTTTGCTATTTTTGGTGCCGCAGCTACCGGAAGCACGGATATGAGTATCGAAAGCGTTAAAACTCCTTATTTGATATTAGGATTGGCTTTTTTATTGGTGGCTGTGCTTTTAAAATTTTCGTCTCTGCCTGAACACCCGGAAACAATAGAAGAAGCCCTAGAAGAGGCCACTTCTGCAAAAAGTTCTGCATTGCAATATCCTCAACTGCTTATGGGAATGATAGCTATTTTTCTTTATGTGGGGGTAGAGGTTTCCACGGCCAGTAATTTACCGGCTTATATGGAAAGTAAATTAGGTTTTGGCATTGGTGATATTGCTCCTTATATTTCCTTGTATTGGGCGAGTTTAATGATAGGTCGTTGGACCGGAGCGGTTGAGGCTTTTACTGATAATATGAATCTTCAAAAAATGCTCCGCTTCTTTGCTCCATATCTGGCTTTCGGAGTTTTCTTGCTAGTGAATGCCATTGCAAAACATGACTTGACTCCTTTCTATGTTTATGGATTAATTATTTTGGTGTTAATTGCTGCCGATATGGCCAGTAAAGGAAATCCAGCTAGAATGTTGCTTATTTTCTCTTTATTGGGAATTGTGGCCTTGTTTACAGGAATGGCAACAACCGGAATGGTTAGTGTATATGCCTTTACAAGTGTTGGGTTATTTTGCAGTACGCTTTGGCCCTGTATCTTTACATTAGCAGTTAGCGGATTAGGGAAACACACCAGCCAAGGAAGTAGTTTCTTGATTATGATGATTATGGGAGGTGGAATTATTAGTTGGCTACAAGGAATGGTTTCCGAGAGCATTGGCATTCAAAGTAGCTACATTGTTGGGGTTGCGTGTTTCGCATACTTGGCTTTTTACGCTTGGAAAGTAAGTGGGATCTTAAAACACCAGGGTATTTCTTTTGACAATAAAATTAGTGGAGGTCATTAATAATATTGATTAGTATAAGTATTATTCTCTAATTGTTGAGGTGTTATATTAGTATGTTTCATTTAGTCCAATTTTTATTGGACTAAATGAAACATTTTTCAAGAATATAAATTGATTTTCGCTTCTGTGAGTAACAATCTTGATATAATGTTGTGTTCTTTAAGACAAAATAAAGTAACAGTTTGATTTTGACATGTTATTTATTCTCGGCTGTTTTGATACCTATCGCTTTTAAACTTTCAACGTACTTAAATTACTCTGAAACCTTTATTTCAAACATTTTGTCCCAGTTTTTACCAGTCACAAAAATAGTTTTGGTTTTAGGATTGTAAGCAATTCCGTTTAATACTTCTGCTTTAGGGTGTTGAATTAATTTTCTCAATCCTGACATATCAAGAATTTCTTCGACTGCCCCGGTATTGGGATTTACTATTGCAATAGCATCCTTTTGCCACACATTACAATAGATTTTTCCGTTAATCCATTCCAATTCATTTATACTAGGGATTTTGGAGTCTCCAGAATATACATTGACATAATCCACCATTTTCTGGGTATCAGGATCCATTTTCCAAATTTTTTCAGTTTTGTCGGTTTGGTAAATGTATTTTCCATCATTGGTCATTCCCCAACCTTCAATGTCCTTGTCATAAGTAAACGTTTTTTCTAATTTCCAAGTACTGGCATTGTAGATGAAACCTGTTTTTTCCTGCCAAGTCAGTTGGTATATTTTGTTGTTAATGATTGTTATTCCTTCTCCAAAATAGCGGTCATCCAATTTTAAACTCTTATAAATCTTTCCAGTTTTGTAATCTGTTTTTAGGAGTTTGGAACTTTTGTACAATCCGATGCTTTCGTACAAAGTATCCTTATAAAACTCTAGGCCTTCCGTAAAAGAGGTAATGTCATGAGCGTAAGTATTAAGAACGGTGTATTTAAGTAGCTTGGGCTGTATGTTAGAGCCTAATTCAATTCTGGCAGTAGTTTGGTAACTTTCTCCTTCAAAATAGACCAATGCTTTCAGATTTTGGTATCCCAATTTTTGATCTTTTAACGGGAAATATAGTTTGTCAAGCCCTTTTTTGATCCCTATTTTTAAATCGTTTGCATAATAAATAACACTATCAATCTCTTTGGTATTTGGGTTTAAGATCCCTAATTCCAAACTCTCTTGTGATTGATAATGATCTTTAAATTTAGATTCGTCAAAACTAAATAGGGGAATGTCATTGTTTTTATCCCCACAACCTGTCAGGGTTATTCCTAATAAAATGAAAGATAGGAAGTTATAATTTTTCATACATTAAAATTTTGATTACGCAATATACAACCTTATTTTATAGAGGCAAAGTCCTTGCAAAAATATAAAATACATCGTATATTTGCATTGGCAAGTCCTACACGACCAGCTCCTGCAAAATCCCCCAGGATGGGAACATAGCAAGGGTAAGTGGTTGAGCGGTGCGATGTAGGTCGCTTGCCATTTTTATTAAGTGTAAGTTTTAAGCAATATTTTTCTGGTATAGTTATCTTCCGTCAGGAAGATTTTTTATTTTTGACCCTTTCGGAGTTTGAGTTAAAGCGTTGGAGTTGGGCTAGAATTAACAAATTCACAATTAATATCTTCATCACTTAACCCATTACCCACAAACAGTAACGTATACCCTAAAAGAATGGAAAAAGTAGTTTTGATCACAGGAGGTTCTTCAGGAATAGGGAAGTCTATTGGAGAATTTTTGCATCATAAAGGATTCATCGTTTACGGCACTAGCAGAAATCCCGAACGCATACTCAATTCCGTCTTTCCTTTAGTGACTTTAGAGGTTCGAAATCCGGATTCGATTCATGCCGCGGTGTCTAAAATAATTGCCGATTCAGGCAGACTGGATATTGTTATCAATAATGCCGGTATTGGAATCACGGGGCCTTTAGAAGAGATTCCAATGGAGGAAATCAAGAAGAATTTCGAAACGAACTTCTTTGGTCCAATAGAAGTGATGAAAGCCGCTTTGCCACAAATGCGCTCGCAAAAACAAGGACTAATTATAAATATTACTTCGATAGCGGGCTATATGGGATTGCCTTATCGCAGCGTCTACTCCGCCTCGAAAGGTGCTTTGGAATTAATTACCGAAGCTTTGCGAATGGAAGTGAAATCTTTCGGAATTCAGATTACCAATGTGGCTCCGGGTGATTTTGCCACCAATATTGCCTCTGGACGTTTTCATGCACCTATAATTAACGGTTCTGCCTACGAAATTCCGTATGCAAACACTTTGAAAATGATGGACCAGCACGTGAACAGTGGCAGTAATCCCCTTGAAATCGCCAAAGCCGTTTATGAAATAATTCAAAACCCAAGCCCCAAAATTCATTATAAAGTTGGTGTTTTTATGCAGCAACTCTCGATTGTTCTCAAGCGATTATTGCCTGATAAAGTCTATGAAAAAATGCTAATGAATCACTTTAAATTGTAAGTCCACTTCCCCTAGTATGCTGTTCTACAAAAAAACAAAACAAAAGAGACACGTGTTTTACGATACGGAAATAGTACCTAAATGAGGTAAAAGAATGTTAAGTAAGTCGAAAGTTTAAAAGGCCTAAAGACAAAGGAAGGACTATGGTTAGCAGCAGTACAAAATCCAGTTTTTTTAATATTTTGTCTAATTAAATAACGGCAGTATAAGATGATTGTTAGTTATCGATGTTGAAAAAAAATAAAATGAAATACTCCAATGAGTGAGGAAATAAGTAGTAAGTGAAATAAAATGTCGTGTTTTAAAAATATGAAATGAGCATGACCTAAAATTAGTCGCAAAGACCAATGAAGATATGCGAATTACATATGACCGATAAAAAAACAATAAATATCTACCTATGAAATAACCATGATTTAGCATTCGCAAACACCAATGAGTTTTTCGCATTGCTTGAAAATATTCGTAAATTAGATGTCTAACAAACATTTAAAATTATGGAAACAGTTCAATTCGAACA
>JBIILD010000102.1:0-5518 GCA_044232845.1 Flavobacterium sp. | reverse complement strand
AAATGATAAAAGAATACCGTAATTTTTGGAATAAAGAACGTACAGAAAAAGCGGAAAGACAAGGATTATCACCAATTGAAGCGACAATTTTGGCTTCAATAGTACACAAGGAATCCGTTAAAAAAGACGAAAGACCGAGAATCGCAGGTGTTTATTTGAATCGAATGAGTCAAGGAATGCCGCTTCAGGCTGATCCTACTGTAATCTATGCCATAAAAAAGAAGTCAAATGATTTTGATCAAGTAATCAAGAGAGTTTTTTACAACGACTTGACTATGACTTCGCCTTATAATACGTATGTGAATATCGGGCTTCCTCCTGGACCCATTGCGATGCCAGACATCACGGCGCTTGAAGCGGTGTTAAATCCAGAAAAAAACAATTTCATTTATTTTTGTGCCAGTGTGGATCGTTTTGGATATCATGAGTTTGCCACTACTTTAACAGAACACAGTGTAAACGCTAAAAAATATTCTGATTGGATAAATAGTCAGGGCGTAAAAAGATAAGGTTTAAGAAATCTAATCTCTATTTTGTGGTTGTTCGAGTCATAAATTAGTATTTCTTTATTGTATATTTTTGAGTTTTTCAGTCGAAATCCAGCCGAATTTACATAATTTTCTCGAATTTTTGAGGCTGATTGGATTACTATTGGTGTGAAATTTCACCTTTTTTGAACATGATTGTATCTGTTTTTTGATTGGGGAGGATTCCAACAATACCCCGTAAACAGTTGTGTTCCGAAGTATTTTTAACTTTAGCTTTTTACTTTTCTGATAAGTTTAATCGGCTGATTGTCAGACTTTTTATTTTTATCGTATATTTGCGCGCAGAAATTTCTTGACGGGACAGCGTTTTGAAGAAAAACAATTTATGATAAACAAATGGTCTTTTTATGCCAGTTTGACTACTATTATAGCTTTTTTAAGCTCAGGTTTTAAACCTTTCGATTTAGATACCACCCAATGGTTTCTTTCAAATAATACAAATGAAACCCACTACTTATTTCCATCTCAAAAACAGAATGAATATACTAATTTAGGTGTTCCTTTTACAGCAAAGTATTTTATTGGTTATAAAGAAGCAATTGCCTTTAAAGAGTCTCAGTGTCAATACAAAAAAATTAATTCTCTAGGTTATTTGGGTAAATATCAATTTGGTATGGAAACCTTAAAAACCGTTGGGATTAATAATAGTGCAGCATTCTTGAACAGTCCTAAAATGCAAGAAGAAGCTTTCGTTGCTTTGTTATCAAAAAACAAATGGGAATTGCAAGATGAAATCTTGAAATATAACGGAAGAGTCCTCAATGGAATCAAGATTACGGAGTCTGGAATTCTTGCTGCGGCGCATCTCGGAGGTGTAGGTTCCGTGAAAAGATATTTTAGAAGTAATGGAAAAAGATATATGAAAGATGCTTTTGGAACCTCGGTAAAGACATATTTGAGAGTCTTCAGCGGCTATGAAACTTCATCTATAGTTGCTGACAGTAACGCAAATGTTTATTAGTTGAATTCAAGCAATAAAAAAGGCTGTCTAAAATATTTTAGACAGCCTTTGTAATTAATTTAACGCGTACTAAAGGCCTTTTACAATTTCGCCATTTGGACGAACGGTCAATTTACGGACTTCTTTGTTTTTTTTAATCTTAAGATTGTATTGCTTTTTAATTATATCTCCTTCTTCTTGAGTATAAAGGAATTTGTCATTAACGATTCGCCATCCTGGAAATTTTTTATAAACGGAATATATTACTTGACTGGGAAGTATAACGTTTTTGTAATTTTCAACAACGCGGATTAATTTTCCGTTTTCATCATAAGTTGCCGCCAGAGTCCCTTTTTTTATTTGCATAACCAACAAATACTCGTCATAACCTTCATTGTCTTTGCCTAGGTCATAGGCAATAAATTTTTGTTCAATCCTCTTGATGTTGCTATCTGGGTTTTTGTCCGGAATATAGACAGAAAAATCTGCCCCCGCTTTCTTAATTACAATTTCGGGTAAACTTATTACATCCATTTTGCCTTCCTCTTTCTGTGGTTTCTTTTGAGAATAAGAGGAGGTTAGAAAGCCAAAAAACAATAAAAAAATAATAAATGATTTCATGATATTTAGTTTTTTAAATTAATAATACTGCTCGTTGGATTTACTTTTTTTTATTTAATTCTAAGTATTAATATAATGTATATCAATTATGTAAATATTAAATTCTCGTTTGCACTCTACATAAAGTTAGGGTTTTTATGCTGTGATTTTAGTTAAAGTAATCTTTAATTTATGTTAAAAAAAATCATTTGTTAATGGATATTTTATAAAGAATTGCAAGCCATATTATATATCTAAAAGCGATGAGGTAAGACTTCTTTAGAAATAAAGATACTTTAAGGCAGAAGGTGTTTTTGTATTGGTTTATTGCCAATTAATTTAGAATTTACTGCTTTTACATCTTATGGATGATGAAAATAGTGGGGCGATTGTGTAAATCAACTTTCATTTTTCTCCATTCAGATGCCCGCATAGTTTTTATGTATTCCGTTGGCAGGGTAATGTCTGTGGCTATACAAAGATAAGTAGATGGGTGTAAAGCCTGTAAAATATCTTCGAGCATTTTGTTGTTTCTAAAAGGCGTTTCGATAAAAATCTGGGATTGGTTTTTGTCTTGTGATATTTTCTCCAAATTTTTTAGGGCAGTTTTCTTTTCGGTTTTATCGATAGGTAGGTATCCATTAAAAGTAAAACGCTGCCCATTCATGCCGGAGGCCATAATCGCTAAAAGAATAGAGGATGGACCCACTAACGGCACCACCTGAATGCCTTTTTCATGGGCTAATTTTACGATAACTGCACCAGGATCGGCAACTCCAGGACAGCCCGCTTCACTCATCAGCCCAATGTTTTTTCCTTCCAAGCAAGGTTGGATCATTTTGTTGTGTTCAGAAACTTCGGTGTGTTTGTTTAAAGTGCTTAGCCTTAGTGAGGCTTGAACTTTTTCAGGATAAATGCTTTTGATGAATTTCCTGGCTGTTTTTTCATTTTCCACAATATAATCATCAATGAACTCAATAGTCCTTTTTACGGTTTGTGGTAATACGTCTTCAGGATTAATTTCGCCTAGGGTTGTCGGAATAAGGTATAGTTTTCCGAATAGAGAAGCTGGTTTCATAAGTGTCATTTTTAGTGCTTCGGTAGATGAAGAATCCAGATCGATGTATTTTTTTATTGGAAGTATTTGCTTAAGGATGCTTTTCAATAAGTTTTTTTGCAATCAAATCACAGGTTTCATCGAGCATTTGATATACAGAATCAAATCCGTTTTGTTCTCCGAAGTAAGGATCCGGTACATCCACATTTTCATTTGGAAATAATTCATTTAAAATGAGTTGTACTTTTTTTCTATGCTCATGGTTTTTGGAAAGTTCCAGGATATCATTATAATTGCTGTTATCCATAACATAGATATAGTCAAAATAATCAAAATCATTCGTGGTGAATTGTCTGCATTTTTGATTTGATATAAGGATTCCGTTTTTTTTGGCGACACTGATCGATCGTTCGTCGGGCGCATTGCCAATGTGCCATGAACCTGTCCCTGCAGAATCTACTTTAAATTTATTTTTGGGTAGTTTTGAAGCTAATATGCCTTCGGCTAAGGGGGACCTACAAATATTTCCTAAGCAAACCATCAAAATCTTTATGGACATACTGCACTTATAGCGTTAATTTTTTATGGATGTCTTCGACAAATTTTTTGAATTGTTTGTCGGTGGCAACCAAATTGTCAACGGTTTTGCAAGCGTGTAATACGGTAGCGTGATCACGATCGCCAATTTGAGAACCGATGTTTGCTAAAGAAGCTTTGGTGAATTTTTTAGCAAAAAACATGGCCAATTGCCTGGCTTGCACGATGTGTCTTTTTCTGGTTTTTGATTGTAGCGTTTCCAAATCTAACTGGAAATAATCAGAAACAATTTTTTGGATGTAATCGATAGAAATTTCTCGTTTTACATTTTTAACGAATTTCTCAACAACATTTTTAGCAAGTTCCAATGTCACTTCTTTTTTGTTGAAAGAAGATTGTGCGATTAGGGAAATAATGGCGCCTTCTAGTTCTCGAACATTTGATTTGATGTTTCGAGCCACATATTCTATAATTTCTTCAGGAATCTCTACGCCATCACGATATAATATATTTTTCAGGATAGAAATTCTAGTTTCATAATCGGGTTGGTGCAATTCTGCGGACAATCCCCATTTGAAACGGGACAATAATCGCTGTTCGATATCTTGCATGTCTACCGGCGCCTTGTCCGAAGTTAAAATCACCTGTTTTCCATTTTGATGCAAATAATTGAATATATGGAAGAAAACATCTTGTGTGCCTGTCTTTCCTGAAAGGAATTGAACGTCGTCAATGATTAAGACATCTATTAATTGGTAAAAATGGATGAAATCATTTCGATTGTTTTTCTTTACCGAATCAATATATTGTTGGGTAAAAATTTCAGCAGAAATATATAAAACGGTTTTTTCTGGATATTTGTCTTTTATTTCAACTCCAATAGCATGAGCCAAATGCGTTTTGCCTAAACCAACTCCGCCGAAAATTAACAACGGGTTAAATGAAGTACCGCCAGGTTTATTGGCAACTGCCATACCTGCAGACCGGGCTAATCTGTTAGAATCTCCTTCTAAGAAATTGTAAAAACTATAGTTGGCGTTGAGTTGTGACTCAATTTTTAAATTTCGGATACCAGGAATCACAAATGGATTTCTCAATTCTGGATTCAAATTTTTAAAGGGAGCGTCAACATCTTGTGGTTTCATGGAGACACGATTCGCGCTGGGTAATTGTTCTGTGAAGGGTTGTTTATTTCCATAAGTATTCTCCATTTTGATTTTATAGAGTAACTTAGCATTTTTTCCGAGTTCTTTGGTTAAGGCAACTTTCAATAATTTAACGTAGTGTTCCTCTAGCCATTCATAGAAAAATTTACTAGGAACCTGAATGTACAAAGCATTATCAGTAAGTTCAACGGATTTGATAGGTTCAAACCAAGTTTTGTAGGCTTGTTCTTGGATGTTGTCTTTGATAAAAGACAAACAGTTTTCCCATACTGATTGAGCAGTTTTGTTCATGAATTAGGTTAAATTATTTTGGTTTTTAATGGTGATTTTATAAAAAAAGAAGTGAAATTAATCTTGTTTTTATCGGACAACAAATATGTGAACAAATTTCTCTAAAAAAAAATTTTTCTCTGACAATTTTTATTAAATTTAGTTGTATATGTTTTTTATATTTAATTTTTAATACATATTTTAATGGAATATCATCAAATTCAAATACGTGTTCGCTATTCTGAAACGGACCAAATGCGGGTAGTTTATCATGGTAATTATGCCCAGTATTTTGAATCTGGCAGGGTTGAATGGCTTAGAAATAAAGGGATTTCCTATAAATGGATGGAGGAAAACGGAATTATGCTTCCGGTGGTTTCATTGTCTATAAATTATAAAA
>JBIILD010000101.1:0-5569 GCA_044232845.1 Flavobacterium sp. | reverse complement strand
AACGCCTTGCAGAGTTTTCCAAGCTCCTTTTGATGTTCGCTTGCCAATACCCTCAGCCAAAAAAGATTCCACAGTGGTACAGCCCGATTTGTGTATTATATGTGACGAAAGCAAACTGGATGCAAGAGGTTGTAACGGAACGCCCGATTTAATGGTCGAAATTATATCCCCAAACAATAGCAAACACGATGTGCATACCAAGTTTAATCTATACCAAGAGGCTGGTGTTAAAGAATATTGGATAATAGAACCGAATGATAAAATAATACTAGTTTACACTTTAGTGAATAACGAATTCATAGGTTTGAAACCGCAGGTGGAAGGCGAAAAGATTAAAAGTCCCTTTTTTCCGGAATTGGACATTGCTATTGAAGATGTTTTTTATAAGGTATAATGTCTAGACAATAATATAGAGTCCCGCAATCGCGGGACTTTTTTATACTTCAAAACTCTTTTTAAAATAAAATTTAAGTTGAATATAAATCAACACATACTTATTGTTTATTTTACAATAAATTAACTTTAGCGATGCTTCTGCTAAATTTGTTAACCCAAAAGTAACATTCAAAATTTTCATTCCAAGTATTTTTGCATTGAAATTCTAGCAAATTTTAATTAAAAATATTTAAATGAAATTATCTTACCTTATTGTATTTTTATTTTTTGTAAGTTCTGTCTTTTCCAAAGATTTTAAAGGAGTAGAATCAACGGATAATGATCTAGCTAATGCTACAATAAAAAACATTGCAGACGAAAATTCAATTATTACAGGAACTGTAATAGAAGAATCTACAGGAAAACCATTACCAGGAGTTTTGGTGGCCATAATAGGAACAAAATTCTCAACAAAAACAGATGCCGAAGGAAAATTTTATTTCAGAAAAGTGGATTCTGGACAATATATTTTAGAGTTTTCTTTATTTTCTTTTTCTACTAAAGTTGTTGATGAGGTTGTGGTAGTTGATAAAGAAGCAACTGTATTGAATGTTTCTATGGCTGAATTGAGCGGGGTTTTAGACGAGGTAGTCATCAAAACAGTAAAAGCTAAAACAGAGTCGGTGCAATCGCTTTTAACTATGCAAAAAAACAGCATTAGAGTTTCTGATGGAATTTCTGCCGAAAGCATTAAAAAAACACCAGATAAAACAACCTCAGATGTTTTGAAAAGAATAAGCGGCACCAGTATTCAAGACAATAAATTTGTAATTATCCGTGGATTAAATGACCGTTACAACACTACTTATTTAAACGGCTCTCCACTTCCAAGTACTGAACCTGACAAAAAAGCCTTTTCGTTTGATATTTTTCCGGCGAATATGCTTGATAATTTGGTTATTCACAAAACGGCTTCACCAGATTTACCAGGAGAATTTGCTGGGGGAGTTATTGATATAGCCACTAAATCAACACCGGATAAATACTTTCAATCCATTTCGGTAGGTGCGGGTTACAACACTATTACGACCAATAAAACCCAGTTTCAGGCCAATGATGTTAAGACAGGATTGCCATCTAATTTCCCTTCTTCAACTGATTTTATCGCTTTACAAAATCTAAAGACAGAAACTAGTATCCAACAAATAGCCACGTTGGCAAAAAATTATCAAACTGATTGGAGTGTAAATGAAGGAAAATTTGATCCTGACACTAACTTACAGTTTACGCTTGGTCGATATTTTAAATTTAAGGGAGAACAAAGTTTGGGTCTATTGGCTTCTGTAACTAATAATGTAAAAAACATTTACGGCGAAACTAGCCGAAATTCGTACGAAGTTCCTGGTTCAGTTCTTGAAAGTTTTAACGATAAGAATTATAGTAAACAAAAGTTAACTGGTGCTATTTTGAATCTTTCTTTAAAATTAAATACTAATAATAGGTTTAGTTTTAAAAACTTATACAGTATAAACTCCGAAAGTAGATATACTGATAGAATTGGAACAAAAAACGCGCAAGATACTGAACCTATAATGGGAGTAATTACAAACCGATTATTTACTCAAAATAAAATTTATACGGGACAACTTATAGGAGAACATTTCCTACCAAATAGTAAAATTAAGTTGAATTGGGTTGGCGCGTATAGTAATGTAAAACGAGAAATACCCTCTGAAAGAAGAAATACATATGAATACATTCAATATTCAGATGGTACTCAATCCGTGCCAACGGCAAATTTTGTATTGAACTCAGTAGGTGCTGATTTTCCAGGCTCAATTTTTACATCTAATAACAATGAAAACATTTTTAGCATTAAAATTGATGTTAGTAAAAAAATTGAATTTTCTGATAATATATCAGCGGATCTAAAAATTGGTGGAATTACTCAATCTCGAAACAGAAAATTTGAAGCTAGACAATTAGGCTATATTCCGTTTAACGGAAGAGTGAACGGAATAAATTGGGGAACAAATACTTTTTCTTCTACTGTTCCTACTCAAACTAATACAACTATTTTTAATTCTTCAAATATGGGAATTTTGTCAACTTCCCCTCGAGTAAGTGGTTTGACCCTTTTTGAAGGCACAAAGGGAAGCGATTATTATGATGCAGAATCTAATTTGAATGCTGGTTATATAATGATTGATAATATTTTTAATAAATGGAGAATTATTTGGGGAGCGAGATTAGAAGATTATACACAAATACTGAACTCCAAATCGGATGTAGGTGAAATAATTACTGTTGATGATACACAATTAGACATCTTACCCTCTGTAAATTTCATTTATAGCCTTACCAAAAAACAAAATCTGAGATTAAGCGGATCTAAAACATTGAATAGACCCGAATTTAGAGAATTAGCACCTTTTATATTTTTCGATAATGCAACTAGGTTTAGTACAGCGGGAACACCAACGCTAAAAATAACAGAGATTTATAATGCTGATTTGCGATATGAATTTTTCCCTGGAAGAGGTCAATTAGTTTCTTTGTCCGCTTTTTACAAAGAGTTCAAAAATCCAATCGAATTGCAAGCTTTGGCCAACAACTCGAATCAATACAAAAATGCTGATGCTGGAACTAATTATGGAGTAGAAATTGATTTTAGAGTTTTATTAAGTTCTATAATTGGAGCTAAAGAAAATAAATTTTTAGATGATTTGACAATTTTTTCTAATTTGGCTGTTATCCGTTCTAAAGTAGATATTTCGAACCTGATTGCAACTTCGGTTGACACGCCACTACAAGGGCAATCTCCCTATGTCTTTAATGCTGGGTTACAATATTTGAATAAAGAGTTGGGATGGTCATTTTCGGCCAATATGAACAGAGTGGGTAACAGAATTACGATTCACGGAAACCAAACTTCAGACAATCAAACTCCCGCTTTTTGGGAAAAAGCAAGAACATTATTAGATTTTCAATTAGCTAAAAGTTTTTTAAATAACAAAATTGAACTCAAACTAAACATTCAAAATGCATTAGCGCAGGATTTAATTTTTTATCAAAACAATAAGTTGCCTGGAACTTCAGAAATTAAAGGATTTGATGCCTTCGTAAATAAAGTATTCACGGGTGATTCTCAAAATAAAAATGGTTATAATACCCAAGAAGATGATTTGATTTGGAAAACCAACTTTGGACAATCCTTTTCTTTAACCATGACCTATACTTTTTAAACTTATAAATAGTTTTTTTTCTAAAGAGCCTGTATATTTTATATCAGGCTCTTAATGTTTAGGTAACAGAATAATATTATTTAAATAACTTTTAGTTAACCCAATATTTAAATCTTCATATTAATATTGCTAAATAATTTAAAACAAAAAAAATGAAAAAAATTTACTTATTCTCAATGTTGTTGCTTGCAACTTTAACTGGTTTTGCTCAATTTACAACAACAAATTACAGAGGTGCATTTGCACCAGCTCCAATCCCAATGTGGACAGATACTTGGACGGAATTTAATCCACAAAACAAAGTTTATCCAACACCTACTGTAACTATTTCTGCAAATATTACTACCAACACTACTTGGTCAGCAGGGAACACTTATGCTTTAGGAGGACAAGTTTATGTAAAAGATGGTGCTACACTAACTATTGAGCCTGGGGTTGTTATCTCCAGTAATGTAGCAGGAGCAGGTTTGTTTGTTACCAAAGGCGCAAAACTTATTGCTGAGGGAACAGTTACAAGTCCGATCGTATTTACATCAGGGAATACAGTAGGAAATCGTAATAGAGGCGATTGGGGAGGAATTATTTTATTGGGTAAAGGCGCATACAATGTCAACAGTGGAGTAAACAATATTGAAGGCATTGCACCAACTGCAGACACACAATTTGGAGGTGGTCTAACTCCAGACGACGCTGATAATTCAGGTTCTTTAAAGTATGTAAGAATAGAATATGCAGGATACAACTATGGAACCAACCAAGAAATAAACGGATTGACTATGGGTGCTGTAGGAAGCGGAACAAAAATAGACTATGTTCAGGTTTCTTATGCTAACGATGATTCATTCGAATGGTTTGGAGGATCAGTAAATTGCAAACACCTTGTAGCATTCAATGGTCTTGATGATGATTTTGATGCTGATAATGGTTTTAGTGGTCAAGTTCAATTTGGTCTGGCTGTGAGAGAGCCATCAGCAGCGGACATTTCTGATTCCAATTGTTTTGAGACAGATAACAATTCATCAAGTGCTAATGGAACTAAATTCACATCAGGTATTTTTTCAAACTTTACTTTGGTAGGTCCTACTTATAGAACAACTTTGCCAAACGGCGGAACTTTAAATGTTAGACATAGAAGAGGAGCTCATATGAGAAGAAATACACAACTTCAAATACACAATTCTATTTTTATGGATTTTGTTGATGGAGTAGTTGTAGATGGAGCAACAACACAAACCAACGCAACAAATAACACCTTGAAATTCAAAAGCAATATCATTGCAGGAACAGCAGTAGCGAAAGTGGCTACCACAACTCCTGTAGGGTTCGATGTAGCTACTTGGTTTTCATCAAACAATAATACAAGTCAAACAGATAGTGCTGGATTATTAACTGCACCATACAATATGGCAGATGGAAGTATATTCACAGGATTAGATTACAGACCAGCATCAAGTTCGATTGCTTTGACAGGTGCCGATTTTTCTGACGCTAGTTTTACAGGAAATCTTCAAACTACTTACTATGTGGATGTTGATGGAGATGGTTATGATTCAGGTTCAGCAGTATTAGCTGCTTCAACTCCTCCTACTGGGTATTCTTATTCTACACTTGGTTCTGATTGTGATGACACAAACGCTGCAATAAATGTTAATTGTCCTGCAACATATTATATTGATGTTGACGGTGATGGATACGATTCAGGATCTACTGTTTTAACAGTTGCAACACCACCTACTGGTTATTCATTTACAACATTGGGTTCAGATTGTGATGATACAAATGCTACCATTCAGTCTAATTGTCCTACAATCACACAAGTGGCTTACAGAGGTGCATTTGCACCAGCTCCAATCCCAATGTGGACAGATACTTGGACGGAATTTAATCCACAAAACAAAGTTTATCCAACACCTACTGTAACTATTTCTGCAAATATTACTACCAACACT
>JBIILD010000100.1:0-5600 GCA_044232845.1 Flavobacterium sp. | reverse complement strand
TCCAAGCTCTACTTCAACTTCAACGAAAGTGATGGATTACAACTATGATACATCTGAATTAGAAACTATGAATTTAATTAATTCTTACAGAGTAAGTGTAGGATTGAATGCATTAGAGCAAATTAATCATATTTCCCACAAATCAGAAGAGCATGATAATTACATGATTAGTAACAATGTGGTCAATCACAATAACTTTGTGGCTAGATCAGAAAATTTAATTTCTGTTTTAGCAGCTAAAAGGGTGGGTGAAAATGTTGCCTTTAATTATAACTCTCCTCAATCGGTAGTAAATGCTTGGTTGAATAGCCCTACTCATAAAGAAAATATAGAAGGAAATTATACCCATTTTGGAATTTCAATTAGAAAAAATCCAGACGGTAAAAAGTACTACACTAATATCTTTGTGAAAATTTAAATATAATTGATTGTTTGGTTTAGAAACTGCCTTTAATTTTAGGCAGTTTTTTTGTATTTTAACTCACCTAAATTGACTTAAGGATTGATTGTTTATAAAATTAATCGCTTTAGCCATATAAATTTTTCTTATCGTCAGTTAGAGTGCAGTCGATAAAATTATTCAATCTTGATTGCGATCGATTTCACAAAAAAATAGTGGAGTTAAAAATAAAGGAAATTGACATTCCATTTATACTTCTAAACTTATCTATAATAAATATAGTATACAGTTATATATGGATCTATAAACACATAGTTAAGTATTTCGAAAGCTTAAAAGTATTGGGATTTTCTCTGGATTAAAGTTTTCTTATTAAGCAGTATAATTTTTTAGCCTAATTTAAAAAACAAAAATCGCTCTTTCACTCATCATTTCGTTAACTTCATTGGCAACTGCTTCGATAACATATTCATTAGTGTGATCCACTAAAACTCTATCAATTAAATCAACAATAGTTTCCATGTCTGCTTCAACAAGTCCACGAGTGGTAATAGCGGCAGTTCCTAAACGAATTCCGGAAGTTACAAATGGTGATTTATCATCAAAAGGAACCATATTTTTATTCACTGTAATCTCTGCTTTTACTAAAGCATTTTCAGCATCTTTTCCAGAAATGTTTTTGTTTCTCAAATCAATCAACATCATGTGATTATCAGTTCCGCCAGAAATAATTTCATAGCCTCTTTTTACAAAAGCATCTGCCATAGCATTGGCATTTTTTTGTAATTGTAAAGCATAGGTAAAGAATTCATCCTGTAAGGCTTCGCCAAAAGCTATTGCTTTAGCAGCGATAATGTGCATCAAGGGACCTCCTTGATTTCCTGGGAAAACTGCTAAATCCAATAAGGAAGACATCATTCTGATTTCTCCTTTTGGAGTAGTCAGACCAAATGGGTTTGGAAAATCTTTACCCATCATAATCAAACCACCACGAGGACCACGCAAGGTTTTATGAGTTGTTGTGGTAACAATATGACAATGAGGTAATGGATCGTTTAATAATCCTTTGGCGATAAGACCTGCAGGATGTGAAATATCGGCTAATAAAATAGCCCCAACACTGTCTGCAATTACTCTGAAACGTTCAAAATCTATATCACGAGAATATGCCGAAGCACCTGCGATGATTAATTTTGGTTGTTCTTTTGTTGCTATTTCTTGAATTTTATCATAGTCTAATCTTCCTGTCTCTTTGTCAACACCATAAAAGGAAGGAGTATAAATACGTCCTGAAAAGTTTACGGGGGAACCGTGAGTTAAATGTCCTCCGTGAGACAAATCAAAGCCTAAAATTTTATCTCCAGGTTTAATACAGGCATGATAAACGGCTGTATTTGCTTGTGATCCAGAGTGTGGTTGTACATTTGCGTACTCGGCGCCAAATAATTCTTTAGCTCTATCGATAGCGATTTGTTCTATAACATCAACCACTTCACAACCGCCATAATATCTTTTTCCTGGGTATCCTTCAGCGTATTTATTGGTTAAAACAGAACCAGCTGCTTCCATTACTTCATCACTCACAAAATTTTCGGAAGCAATAAGTTCTAATCCGTGAATTTGTCTGTCTTGTTCCTCTAAAATAAGGTCAAAAATTTGTTCGTCGCGTTGCATTTCTTTTATTTTAATTAATTTGTTGCAAAAATACGAAAAAACGTTTGGTAAATTGTCAGATTATAATATATTTGATAAGTAATTCTTAACAAAATAATTAACAACAATATGTCTATAACTGCTAATAATATCAATAGAAAATCATGGCTAGAAGTTTCCTTAGACACTGATTTTCCTATTCAAAACATTCCTTTTGGCGTTTTTCTTACGAAAGAAAATGTGGTAACTGTAGGAACTCGAATTGGCGATTTTGCAATTGACCTAGGAGCTTTGCAACAATTGAATTACTTTGAAGGAATCGAATTGACGGATGATATGTTCCTACAAGATACTTTAAATGACTTTATTTCTGATGGAAAAAAGACCTGGCGATTGGTTCGGAATCGAATTGCTGATATTTTTGATGAAAAAAATCCAATGTTACGCGATAACAAAAAAGATAGAGACATTGTCATTTTCAAGATTAAAGATGTAGAAATGCAATTGCCTGTTTTAATTGGAGACTATACTGATTTTTATTCCAGCAAAGAGCATGCAACCAATGTTGGAAAAATGTTTCGCGACCCAGAAAATGCATTGCTGCCCAACTGGCTTCACATTCCTTTGGGGTACCATGGAAGAAGTTCCACCATTATTCCCTCTGGAATACCCGTAAACAGACCTATGTGTCAAACTTTACCAAATGGGGAAACAACTCCTGTTTTCGGTCCTTCACGAATGATTGATTTTGAATTAGAAATTGCTTTTATTACTACTGATGCTAATGTTATGGGAGAGAATATTCCAATTAATGAAGCAGAAGATTATATATTCGGAATGGTTTTAATGAACGATTGGAGTGCTCGCGATATTCAAAAGTGGGAAAGTATACCGCTTGGTCCATTCTTATCGAAAAACTTCGCCTCTTCTATTTCTCCTTGGATTATTACCATGGATGCTTTAGAACCTTTTAGAACGAAGGGCCCAAAACAAGATCCTGCACCTTTCCCCAATTTGCAACAAAAAGGCAAACATAATTTTGATATAAATTTAGAAGTTTCTATACAAACCGAAAAAGGCAATGCAACCGTAGTGGCAAGATCTAACTTTAAGTATATGTATTGGTCAATGAGCCAACATTTAGCACATCACACATCGAATGGATGCCGAGTAAACTCAGGCGATATGATGGGCTCAGGAACCATTTCCGGGCCTACTCCAGAAAGCTATGGCTCAATGTTAGAATTAACCTGGGGAGGGAAATATCCAATCAAACTAAATGACGGAACGGAACGTAAATTTATAAATGACGGAGACACCGTTATCATGAAAGGTTTTTGTAAAAACAATGGTGTAAGAATTGGATTTGGAGAAGTTTGCAGTAAATTACTCCCACCCTTTGTGAGAAAATAAAAAACATTGAACCAAAATTTTGTTACAAAAAACCAAATTTAGCCTTGTATTACAAAAATTAGTGTAAATTTGTACCGATGAATAAATCATTTTTACATATAATTTCTGCCTCACGGACAAACAAACTTTCGACTTCTCCCGAAGTACGGATGCTATAATTATAGTTTCCAAAAAAGTGTGTTTTTATTTTTATTCATTTTTCATTTTTCTTATTTTGAAATTACATCATTTATCCTTTGGATTACAGCCTGAAAATAGCATTGTTTTCTACCTGTTAATTTATGCTGTAATTTGCAGTAAAATAATCAATTGCACTGTTTTTTTAACACCCATAAACACGCCATTTTTTAATTTAAAATTCAACTCTTGAAATGAATATCTCTATAGTCGTAACTCAGGAAGAACATTATAAATATTCGCAGGAAATATGCGAAACTATTGAATCATCCGCCCTGTTAAGAGGAACCGGAATTGCAAAAAGAACACCCGCTTACATCCAAAAAAAGATGGAGCACAAAGACGCTGTCATTGCCTTAATTGGGGATAAATTTGCAGGATTTTGCTACATTGAAAGTTGGCAACACGGGAAGTTTGTGGCGCATTCAGGATTGATAGTTCATCCTGATTACAGAAATTTAGGATTGGCAAAAAAAATAAAGTCATTTGTTTTTGATTATTCCTTAAAAAAATATCCCGAGGCTAAAGTATTCGGAATCACAACGGGTTTGGCTGTAATGAAAATCAATTCGGATTTGGGATACAAACCCGTTCCGTTCTCAGAATTAACTACTGATCCAAGTTTTTGGTCTGGATGTAAAACGTGTACCAATTTTGAAATTTTGAAAAGCAAAGACAACAAAATGTGCTTGTGTACCGGAATGCTCTATGATCCAAAAGAAAAACCGAAAGATCCACCAAAACATCCGTTTAACGTCCGGATTTGGAACCGATTAAAAGCAATTAAACAAGCGCTTTTCTTGAATAAATAAAAACTCAATTGCTATTAGCTTTTAGCTTTTGGCCAAAAAATAAATTAATAACACAGCTAAAGCCGTTGCCCAAAGCCAATAGCCCAAAGCTAATAGCCTAATAAAATGAAAAAAGTAGTATTAGCTTACAGCGGAGGATTAGACACCTCTTATTGCTTGAAATATTTAAAAAATGAAAAAGGATACGAAGTCCATACCGTACTTATAAATACTGGTGGATTTGATGAAGCCGAACTAACTGCAATCGAAGAAAGAGCATACGAATTAGGCAGTACAAAACATGCCAATTTGAATATTCTTGACAAATATTATGACAAAGCCATCAAGTATTTGATTTATGGAAATGTATTAAAGAACAATACTTATCCACTATCTGTGAGTGCCGAGCGTGTTTTTCAAGCAATTGAGGCTATAAAATATGCCAAATCTGTGGGCGCAACTGCTATCGCTCATGGAAGTACTGGTGCTGGAAATGACCAAATCCGTTTTGATTTGATTTTTCAAACCATAGCTCCTGAAATTGAAATCATCACTCCTATTCGTGACTTGAAATTATCAAGACAAGAAGAAGTAGATTATTTAGCAAAAAACGGGGTACATTATTCTTGGGAAAAAGCGCAATATTCGATTAACAAAGGATTATGGGGAACCAGTGTTGGCGGCAAAGAAACCTTAACTTCTGGCCTTCCTTTGCCAAGTGAAGCTTATCCTTCGCAATTACAAAAAGAGGGTGCGGAAAAAGTAATTTTAGAATTCAAAAAAGGGGAATTAGTTGCCGTGAATGGTGTTAATGACAAACCATCCAATAATATTGTTGCTCTTGAAAAAATGGCCAGTGCTTATGCCATTGGAAGAGACATTCATGTTGGAGATACGATTATTGGCATTAAAGGAAGAGTTGGTTTTGAAGCTGCAGCGCCTTTAATTATTATCAAAGCGCACCATTTATTGGAGAAACACACGCTTGGGAAATGGCAACAATATTGGAAAGAACAACTAGGGAATTGGTACGGAATGCTGTTTCACGAAGGTCAATTTTTGGATCCTGTAATGAGGAACATCGAAACTTTCCTTGAATCAACTCAAGAAACGGTAAATGGAACGGTAACTGTTTCTTTGAAACCGTATCATTTTTCATTAGACGG
>JBIILD010000019.1:0-19385 GCA_044232845.1 Flavobacterium sp. | reverse complement strand
TATGGTGGAACTGAAACTGCTGAAAAACCAACAAATTATTATTTTTATATTCTTGGATTATTGATTTTAATTGGGTTATTTTTGGTCTTTAATCACTTTCGAAAATGAATTATCTTCCTTATATTCTCAAAAAAGAAAGCTACAAGAAAATAAAATTCAAAGTGACCAAAACTCAACATTTGCTCATGAAAGCAAGCATTAATGGTGTAATGGGAAATTTTATACTAGATACGGGTGCCAGCAATAGTTGTGTAGATTTTGAAAGTATCGAATGGTTTCAACTGAAAGCCTCGAAATCGAAGACTAAAGCTTCCGGTGCAGGCGCAACGGGAATGCGAACACAAATTGCTGTTGGCAACCAACTACAATTGGGTAACTGGAACTGCATCGACTTTGAACTTGTCATTTTTGATTTGTCGCACGTGAATAAAGCCTTAATGGAACACAAATCAAAACCCGTTCATGGCATTATTGGTGCCGATATACTACTGAAAGGCAAAGCAATTATTGATTATTACAATCATTGTTTGTATCTACTAAAATGAATTGGTAAACAATCCCATAAACAAAAAAGCATCCGCCGCGGCGGATGCTTTTTGCATTGTTAAAAGAATAAATGATTTATTCTTTTATGAATTTTGAAGTAGACGTTTTTCCATCAATTATTGACTTAACAATATAAGTCCCTTTTTGAAGGCCACTGGTTTGCAAAGTGGTAGCATTGCTATTTGGAGATTTTGACATCACTTCTTGTCCCAAAATACTATAAACAGTTACTCTTTCAATAGAACCATTAGCCTCAATGTTTAAAGTGTTTTTTACAGGATTTGGATATAGGCTTACTTTTGAAGTTTCAAAATTTTGAGTTCCAAGAGTAGCGGCTCTGAAGAAATAAAGGTTGTCAACAAAAAGTGTTGAGGTTCCAGCTGGAGTGCCAGTCAAAATTATTTGCGTAATATGAGATTTACTGGTTAAACCTGTTAAGCTAGATAATGGAATATCAATGCTGTTCCATCCAGCTAAAGTTGGAGTATTATTGATATGAGTATCCTCTGTATCATCACCACCGCCAAAAACACCATTAGCACCAAAATCAACTACTTTTACTTTAACCGTAGTCATATTTGGTGTCCAGTAGTCAATATGGAGCGTTTCCATATCTGAAGCATTAATTTGCGCAGATATAGGAGTTTCTATACCAGCGAAATCTAAATTCGAGTATTTTAAGGTGGCATTATCTGCAACTTGTATTAAAGCAAAAGACGAAGCAGACCAAGGTGTTAAAAAAGAATCCACGGGTTCATCAGTATAAGCACCACTGTAAAGTGATTTCACATCCGAAGCGTTTCTTGCTGGAGGCGTTGGCGCAGCAATTGTAGGAGTTGTAGGCAACAAACCTTCGTCAACTTGACCATCACAGTCATCATCGATTGAGTTTAAAACCTCAGTAGCACCTGGATTTACTGCTGCATTAGTATCGTTACAATCCGTGTTGTTTACAGAATATCCTGTAGGAGCGGTTGTAGCTGTTGATAAAAATGCTGCACCAGCACCATATCCATCACCATCAGTATCGGCATAGTAGGTAAATGTACCAGCTGGTAATTTCCAGAAATAGATGTTGTCTAAGTAAACTGTACTTCCAGTTGTACCTACCATCTTGAATTCTAAAATATTAGACTTGGTCAAAAGAGTATACTGCGATAAGGAGATGTCAAAACTATTCCATCCGTTAAAAGAAGGCGTTAGAGTAACGAATTGCTCGTCAGAACCGTCAAGTACAAACATTTGAAAAGAAGTACAATTTGGAGTCCAAATATCAATATGCAATTTTTCCATTGCTGCACCATTAATTGGCGGTGAAAAAGTAATTCCTTGATAATTCAAGTTGGAATATTTCAACATGCCATTTTCTTGCACATATTGTGTAGTTTGTTCCCAATTCGGGTAGAAGTTAGTTCCTGCAACATCCGTGTAAGCATTGCTGAATATTGAAATTACATCAACTGCAGCATTTGTAGGCGTTGGAGCAGCAGGTACAGTTACTGTTAAAGTAGCCGTAGTGCTTGCTGTAGCATAACTTGCTGTAGCAGCTTGAGTAGCCGTGATTGTAGAGGTACCCACCCCTACAATAGTTACCGTTGAACCTGAAATGGTGGCAACTGCCGTATTGCTAGAAGTATAAGTAAAAGCTCCAGGACTATCAGAAGTAGGTGCGGTTACATTAAAAGGGGCGTCACCAGACACTTTATTTGGCACTGTCAAAGAACCTAGCGTAGGTATAGTTAAATTAGTCGTTAAAAATGTAGCGATAATTGTTCCTTGTAAATAAGAACCATTGGCAGCTTGAGTTGCTGTAATGCTTCCATTTCCTACTCCTACAACAGAAACAGTAGTTCCGCTAACAGTTGCAACAGCAGGATTGTTACTGGTGTACGTAAAGGCTCCAGCACTATTTGTGGTTGGCGCTGTCAATTGAAATGAGCTTCCAACTGTTTTAGCAGAGATAGCGAAATTCGAAAGCGTTGGAGCAACAGTTGCTTGTGGACCAGAAATATTATCAATATAAAATGTTCTTGCACTTGCCGATCCTGAAAAGTCTGTTTGACCAGCAGTCCAGAATGGGTGTATTACCATATTATTGTAAACCCCATTTGCAGTAGCAGCCTTACCATTCAATGACGTATTAAAGGTAAAAGAAATGGTCTGCCAAGTTCCATTACCATTGTGAGATGCTTGAGCCGCAGCTTCTGCGGCACCTGCTACTCCACCATTCACTTTCATTAGAAAAGTAACTGGTGTAGAAGAAAGAACATCAATGGTCATTATTTTGGAAGTAGTTAATTGCACAGGCGTTGTTAATGTGAAATTAGTCCCTTGCCAAATTTGCCCTGCAGGATTGGTAATGATAGGCAATACCAATGAGGTATTCGAACCGGTTCCTGCTTGGACAGGTTGATTGCTAAAACCTCCGAAAGGCCCAAAAGCATTTCCGGATTCTCCAGATTCAAAACCCAATCTAAGGTTTTGCGATTGTCCTAATGAAACCATCATTAGTGCAATTAAAATAGTAATTTTTTTCATAAAGTTTATTTTTTTTTAATTAGTAAGCAAATATATAGCCTGATTGGCCTATTGCCCTCTTTTTGGACAGTCAAAAAACTATACAAAAACTATACAAATAATGAATTAAGCCTATGTGACAGTCGTTTTTGGTTTTAAGAGTGCCTGATTTTACTTACACTGACAAAATGTATCCCTGAATTACTTGTAAAGGAAGTAATTCGTTTTTTTAATCTCTAATGGTTTAATTCCCCGAAGCTCTGCTTCGGTATAGGAAAGTTTGAAAACCTCGGTTTTCATAAAGCTGAAAATAAGTTCTTAGCCGATTAATACCTCGGTGGCTCTGCCCCGAGGTACTTTAATGCGTTTGCCCTGTATTTATTAGCATCATTTCTGCCTGTTTTCAAAATAAATCGTAAGTTTGAAGTCCCCTAATCTTTAAAATGATTCATCATGTCAGAATTCTGGATTTATTTCGACAAAGGGTTGCGGCATATTTTCAACCTATTTGCTTGCAGCCACATCTTGTTTCTAATAGCTTTAGCAGCCCCATATGCATTCAAAGAATGGAAAAGATTACTTTTTTTGGTATCCCTTTTTACCATTGGTCATACTTTAGCAGTATTGCTGTCGGTTTTTGGAATTATTCTTATAAAAGGTAATTTGATAGATTTTTTGATTCCAATAACCATTCTTCTAGTGGCTTTTTTCAATATTTTTAATGCTGGAAAATCGTCGAAAAACCCAAGTAGTAACCTAGTGGGCTTTGTCACTTTATTTTTTGGGATCCTACACGGACTCGGTTTTTCTGGTTATTTCAAATACGTCCTTGAGAGTACTTCACAATCTAAAGCACTACCAATTCTTGAGTTTGCATTGGGAATTATGTGTTCACAGCTACTTGTAGTTTTTGTTGTATTGTTACTTTCATATAGTATTCAAACAATCTTTCGATTTTCAAAACGAGACTGGATTTTAATGCTGTCGTCTTTTGTATTTGGCGTAGTTTTGCCAATGATCATAGCAAACGAAATTTGGAGTAGATAAAAATAAAATGGAAAAGAAAAAATTAAATAAATACGACAAGGCCTATCTGCGAATTGCCAAAGAATGGAGTCTTTTGTCTTATTGCAAACGCAAACAAGTGGGAGCCATAATTGTTCGGGATCGAATGATTATCTCCGATGGATATAATGGAACGCCCTCCGGTTTTGAAAATTGTTGCGAGGACGAAGAGGGTTTGACCAATTGGTATGTACTCCACGCCGAGGCAAATGCGATTCTAAAAGTGGCTCGATCGACACAAACCTGCGAAGGTGCTACGCTATACATTACCCTTTCACCCTGCAAGGAGTGCAGTAAATTAATCCATCAATCCGGAATAAAAAGAGTAGTTTACCAAACAGGGTACAAGGATACCGCTGGAATTGATTTTCTTGTAAAAGCAGGTGTCATAGTTGAACAGATTGAAGTTCTAGAATAGATGAAGCTGGATCCCAAGTATTATCCTATACTTATTTTTGGCGCTCTTGCCCTTGGTGTGGTTCTTGGAGGAGAATTGAATTATACGAATCAAACCCATTTTTTAGCCAGAAACAATGTTAAAGATAAATTGAATAAACTTATCGATTTTATCGATAACGAATATGTAGATGAGGTAAACTCTGATTCTATCGTAAATCTTACTCTTGACAAGATCTTGGCGCAACTCGACCCACATTCGGTGTATGTTCCGTCAAGCGAGCAGGCTGAAGTTGCCGAAAGCATGAAAGGTGATTTTGTGGGAATAGGGGTTAATTTTTATATGTATAAAGATTCCGTGGCGGTAATAAAAACAGTTGAAAATGGTCCTTCAGAACGAGCGGGGTTACTAGCCGGAGACCGAATTCTGTATGCTGACAAAACAAAGTTATTTGGACGCAAATTACCAAACGACAGCCTGTTTGCTAAACTAAAAGGAAAAGAAGGCTCCATAATTGAGGTTACGGTGTATAGAAAATCAGAACACAAGAAAATTAAATTCAAAATTAAGCGGGGTGTTATTCCCTTAAAAACGGTAGACGTTTCGCGACTCTTGGACGCAAGGACTGGTTACATAAAAATAAATCGATTTGCCGAAACCACTTATGACGAGTTCAAAACTGGATTGGACGAATTGAAGCAACAAGGCGCAACTACTTTAGTTATCGATCTTCGGGACAACGGTGGCGGTTATATGGAACAAGTCATTGCTGTTGCAGACGAATTCTTAAAAGACAAGGAGCTCATTGTTTTTACAAAAAACAAAAAGGGCACCATAGAAAAAACTTTTGCCACTAAAAGCGGAAGTTTTGAAAACGGAAAATTAGTTGTTTTAATCAATGAAAATAGTGCCTCGGCAAGCGAGATTTTGGCGGGAGCTATCCAAGATAATGACAGGGGTATCATTGTGGGCCGACGCTCTTTTGGGAAAGGACTGGTGCAACGCCAAATGGATTTTGAGGATGGATCTGCCGTACGATTGACCGTTGCCAGATATTATACCCCCACGGGACGCTCGATACAAAAGCCCTATTTAAAAGGCAACGAAGCTTATTTTAAAGAGTCAGAATCGCGCTTTCAAAACGGAGAATTATACCATAAAGACAGTATACAAACCCCAAAAACACTAAATTTTAAAACCCCAAAAGGCAAAATTGTGTACGGAGGTGGTGGAATTGTTCCTGATATTTTTGTTCCGCTCGAAATGGAACATGGCGACGAAAACACGACTTATTTATTGCAATCGGGTGTTTTGGGCCAATTTGTATTTGAGCAATTGGACCGTGAACGAAACGTTTTTAAAGGATTATCGTTTAAAAAAGGCATGTCTAAAATTGAAAAAACCGATTTGTATTTCAATTCGTTCCGAAAATACCTTCTCGAGAATGGATTGGATTTGGAACTAGACCAAAACCAGTTATTGATAAAACGGCATATAGTAGCAGAATTTGCCCGACAATTATATGATGAAGGGAAATATTATGAGATTGTATTAAAAGACGACAGGATGATTAAGAAGGTTTTGTCTGGAAATTTTAAGCAATAAAGGTAATTTTAGGCCTTTATCTATTCCTTATTGGCAGGAGTGCTATTTCCTAATGCTATCGTGAACGTGTGTTTGAACACCACCATTCCATAAAGTAAGAATGTCGGTGGCCACGGCGGCACCGCTTCCCGCGGCAATTGCTACTTGACTTCTCCATCCAGCCAACGTTCCAGTTACATAAATGCCTTCAGAAACCAAATGATCATTATTTTTCAGTTGGATTCTTTGCTTTTCGGGAAGTGATTTTTTGTGGGGTTCTACGAAATTCATTAATCCTTCAATCGCAAAGGTATTGGCAGAGCCAATTCCCACAACAATAATTTTGGATTTATACTTTTTTTTATTTGTGATAACAATAAATTCTGGGAATTCGCCACTGATTTTCATTACTTTTTCATCGGGAATTTGAGTGATATGAGGATAGGTATGGGATAGGTGTTGGGTGTTTTCCGATAGCAAATCAGTCCCGAATGTGCCGGGAGCAATTCCGTAGGCATTATTGATGATAGCTTCTTGAAGTGAAGATGCTTTTTTGTGCGCAATGATTCCTATTTTTTTATCAATGACAAAAGGTTTGTTCTTTGCAGATCCCAAAACAAGGGAACATGACATACCGGAAACGCCACCTCCAATGATTAAAACATCAAACGCCATTAAAACTTATCATTCATTTTTTCTTCGATTTTCTTTGACATTTTAAAAATTAAAAGAATTAAAACGGCACAAAGTGAAGCGGCAATTCCAATGAAAGCAACCATACTGTTTCCTTCAAGAGGATGTTTGAAATCAAGTAGGCTAATATTAAAAAGTATTAGACCTAATGCAATAGAAACCAATACATTAGTAAAAATTTTCATAAAGTAGTTTTTTAAAATAAAAACAGAAAGATTCCAGTTCAACTTTTACTTTCAATAGTCTTTTTCAAAAAGTTTATTTTATATAAATGTTGTGTGGGTAAATTTATAAAAAATTTATTTCACATAAGCGAACCTTTAACATTAGCAGGGAATAATTTAACAACTATGGCCAAAAGCGCTACGACAAAAAATTGCAAATAAACCAAAAGTCTTTCTCTCCAGGCATTTTTTTGGTCTAGATATTCAAGATTTAACATTCAAAATTCAGAATTGCAAAGTATCTTTGTGAAATGTTTCAATTAGGAAAAACCATTGTCTCGGAAGATATTCTCGAAAAAGAATTTGTTTGTAACTTATCCGCATGTAAGGGCGCATGTTGTGTCGATGGGGACGCTGGCGCACCTTTAAGTGAGGCTGAAACCAAAATTTTAGAAGAAATTTATCCTAAGCTAAAGCCGTTTCTTCGCAAAGAAGGTATTGCAGCCATTGAATCGCAAGGAACTTGGACTAAAGGCACCGATGGAGATCTTGAAACGCCATTAATTGATAATAAAGACTGTGCTTACGTCATCTTTGATGGAAAAACTGCGCTTTGTGGCATCGAACAAGCCTACAATCAAGGCGTAGTGGATTGGAAAAAACCAGTGTCTTGTCATTTGTACCCCATTCGCGTGAAAGATTTTACGGAATTTGCCGCTGTAAATTATGACAAGTGGGACATTTGCGACGATGCTTGTTCTTTAGGTGCAGCATTAGAAGTTCCAGTTTACAAATTTGTAAAAGAAGCACTCATTCGAAGATTTGGCGAAGATTGGTATTTAGAACTCGAAGAAGTTGCTCAAGAAATGAAAAAATAATTTTATTAAATTATATTTTCAATCATTCTTTTTTTTAAAACCTTTATTTTTTAAAGCCTTGTGATAGGGTGTTATTTTTAAATTATTGGTTAATAGTAGTTTAACATTACTGTGAAAGAGATTTTAATTTCTTACTTTTGTTAAAAACTATACCCGATTGTGAATAAGTTTGACTTTTTAAAACCATAAGAATTTACAATCTTTGTGGTCTATGAAAAGATAATATTCCGTCAAAAAATTTACCAATAAACAATATAGCAATGTCACAAGTCGAACCAATTTTACAAGAAAACAAGAGCCGTTTCGTAATTTTCCCTATCAAACACCAAGATATTTGGGAGTTTTACAAAAAAATGGAAGCCAGTTTCTGGACCGCTGAGGAAATAGATTTATCCCAGGATTTGGGCGATTGGAATAACAAATTAAGTGATGACGAAAGGTATTTTGTTAAACACATTCTTGCTTTTTTTGCGGCTTCTGACGGAATAGTAAATGAGAATCTTGCCGAAAATTTTGTGAGTGAGGTGCAATATGCGGAAGCAAAATTCTTCTATGGTTTCCAAATCATGATGGAAAACATCCACAGCGAAACCTATTCGCTTTTGATTGATACTTATGTAAAGGATGAAGCAGAGAAAACGGAATTATTTACTGCAATAGATGTTTTTCCTGCCATCAAGAAAAAAGCAGATTGGGCTTTAAAATGGATAGAATCAGATTCTTTTGCTGAAAGATTAATCGCTTTTGCCGCCGTGGAAGGAATTTTCTTCTCGGGGAGTTTTTGCTCTATTTTTTGGTTGAAAAAACGCGGCTTGATGCCCGGCTTGACTTTCTCTAATGAATTGATTTCTCGTGATGAAGGGGTTCACTGTGATTTCGCGGTGCATTTACACAATCACCATTTAAAAAACAAAGTACCTAAAGAGCGTATCAGAGAAATTATCGTTGATGCCTTAAATATCGAAAGAGAATTCATTACCGAGTCCATTCCGGTTAGTTTGATTGGAATGAACGCCACCTTGATGACACAATACTTAGAGTTTGTTGCCGATAGGTTGTTGGTAGAATTAGGTTGCAAACGAGAATACAATACAGCAAACCCCTTTGATTTTATGGATATGATTTCACTTCAAGGAAAAACAAATTTCTTTGAAAAGAAAGTGGCCGAATATCAAAAAGCGGGTGTAATGAATACTGATTCAGGTGCTCAAAAAATTACTTTTGATGCTGATTTTTAGTATTTTTTGCTGAGAAGTTTTCAATTCCAGAAGATAATATAAATAAGAGACTAAAACCCTACGATAAGTAACAATCATTATACAATGTTGTGTTTAAATCAGGTTAAATTAAACTAATAGCTTGATTTTAAATCAATACTGGTTACAACGCTCTTATTAATTTTACAACTTTTAAACTTTTGACGTACTTAAATACAAAGGTCAAAAATACTTTGCCCCTATTGATTTGTGGCAAATAGAACATATTAATACCCGGGATTAGTTTCCCAAAAACAGTAATACAAATTCACCAAAATAGAAAAGGGATTTTCTATTTTAAAAAACAGACAAGATTATGTACGTAGTAAAAAGAGACGGCCACAAGGAGCCAGTAATGTTTGACAAAATCACGGATAGGATTAAAAAACTATGTTATGGTTTAAATGATTTAGTAGATGCCGTAAAAGTGGCGATGCGAGTGATAGAAGGACTTTACGATGGGGTTTCAACGTCAGAATTAGATAATCTTGCTGCTGAAACTGCAGCTTCAATGACCATTGCGCATCCAGATTATGCACAATTGGCCGCCAGAATTGCCATTTCGAATTTGCATTCCAACACCAAAAAATCATTCTCGGAAACAATGAACGAAATGTATCATTATGTCAATCCGAGAAACGGTCAGGAAGCACCCTTGTTGTCTGAAGAGGTACACAAAGTAATTATGGAAAACGCCGAATTTTTGGATTCGCACATCATATACAACAGAGATTTCAATTACGATTATTTTGGTTTCAAAACTTTGGAACGTTCGTACTTGCTTAAAATCAACGGAAAAATTGTCGAACGGCCACAGCACATGTTGATGCGTGTTTCAGTCGGAATTCACTTAGGGGATTTAAAATCAGTTATTGAAACCTATGACTTGATGTCGAAAAAATTCTTCACCCACGCCACGCCAACCTTGTTTAATGCGGGAACTCCTAAGCCTCAAATGTCCTCTTGTTTCCTTTTGTCAATGAAAGACGACAGTATCGACGGCATTTATGACACTTTGAAAAACACCGCAAAAATCTCGCAATCTGCCGGTGGGATTGGTCTTTCTATTCATAATGTTCGTGCAACGGGCTCTTATATTCGCGGAACCAACGGGACTTCAAATGGAATTGTGCCGATGTTGAGAGTTTTTAATGATACAGCTCGATATGTAGATCAAGGCGGCGGAAAACGTAAAGGAAGTTTTGCGATTTATATCGAAACTTGGCATGCCGATATTTTCGAATTTTTGGATTTAAAAAAGAATACCGGAAAAGAAGAAATGCGCGCCAGAGATTTGTTCTTTGCGATGTGGACTTCGGATTTGTTTATGAAAAGAGTACAAGACGACGGTTCTTGGACGTTAATGTGTCCGAATGAATGTCCAGGTTTGTATGACGTTCATGGAGAGGAATTCGAAAAAATGTACACGGATTACGAAAAAGCGGGCAAAGGAAGAAAAACCATCAAAGCCCACGAATTATGGGAGAAAATCCTGGAATCCCAAATAGAAACAGGAACTCCTTATATGCTGTACAAGGATGCAGCAAACCGAAAATCAAACCAAAAAAATCTAGGAACCATTCGTTCTTCGAATTTGTGTACCGAGATTATGGAATATACCTCAAGTGACGAAATTGCGGTTTGTAACTTGGCTTCCATATCGTTGCCCATGTTTGTGGAGAACAAACAATTTAACCACGAATTACTATTCACCGTTACCAAACGTGTGACTAGAAACTTGAATAAGGTTATCGACAGAAATTATTATCCAGTACAAGAAGCGGAGAACTCGAATATGCGTCACCGTCCAATTGGCTTAGGAGTGCAAGGTCTTGCCGATGCTTTTATTATGTTGCGTTTGCCTTTTACCGGTGATGAAGCCAAGAAATTAAACCAGGAAATTTTCGAAACCTTATACTTTGCAGCCGTAACCGCTTCAATGGAATTAGCTAAAGAAGAAGGTCCATATTCTACTTTTAAAGGGTCACCAATTTCGCAAGGGGAATTCCAACACAACCTCTGGGGAATGAAAGACGAAGAACTTTCAGGACGTTGGGATTGGTCTTCTTTGAGAAAAGAGGTGATGAAACACGGCGTGAGAAACTCACTTTTGGTTGCGCCAATGCCAACCGCCTCGACTTCGCAGATTTTGGGGAACAACGAAGCATTCGAACCGTATACTTCTAATATTTACACCAGACGCGTGCTTTCGGGAGAGTTTATTGTGGTAAACAAGCATTTGTTGAATGATTTGGTGGAGCGCGGACTTTGGAATGAGACTTTGAAGCAAGAATTAATGCGAAATAACGGTTCTGTTCAAGACTTGGATATTCCGCAAGACTTGAAGGAATTATACAAAACGGTTTGGGAAATGTCAATGAAAGACATTATCGATATGTCCCGTCAGCGTGGTTATTTTGTGGACCAATCGCAATCGTTGAACTTGTTTATGCAAAATGCCAATTATTCTAAATTGACCTCCATGCACTTCTACGCTTGGCAATCTGGATTGAAAACCGGAATGTACTATTTGAGAACTAAGGCTGCAGTTGATGCGATTAAGTTCACACTTAACAACGACAAAAAAGCAGAGCCATTAGAAGTTAAAGAACAACCCGCTACGGAACAAGTATTACAGCCTATTGCGGTTTTAGACGAACCCGCAGAAATGTCATTAGAAGAATACCGAGCCATGATCGAATTGGCAAAAAATGCGGGCCCTGACGATTGTGAAATGTGTGGTAGTTAATTTGAGCTATTATAATTAATTTCCCTCCTTTTAAAAAACACAACTGTTTTAGTGGATCGGAAGTTCAAAAGGCGTAAAGTCAAACAAGTAATAGTGTTTATAAATCAGTTTCTACTGGGTTTTATGTGAAAAGCTAAAACATTTAAAATATATTTTTAAATGATTTAAACCATTAAGAGGGTTAAGAAAAATTAAGATTTAAAATTTTTTAACGAACCATACTTAACTGAATGATTTTGAGAAAAAATTGAATGTTCACAACATTTCCGGTAGAACCATAAATCAAGATTTAAATCAAGATTTTCATTATTTTTTTGATTTTAAACATACCATTACATGATGATTCCTTAAAACAGAAACGCCTTATATGATAAAGCAATTTCTAAATCTTAAACTTTCCCAAAAATTATCTCCCCAACAAATCCAGTTGATGAAGTTAATTCAGTTGCCTACACAGGCATTTGAACAGCGTTTGTTGCAAGAAATAAACGAGAATCCAGCATTGGAAACAGGAACTGAGGAAGAAGAAATTTATGACACCGACGAATTCGACAACGATGACACTAACGACGAATTCGACGATTATGATGACAAGGAGGGCGAGGATACCAGCGATGTGAACATTGACGAATATTTAAGTAGCGACGAAATACAGGATTACAAGACTCAAGCAAACAATTATAGCGATGACGACGAGGAACGGGAGTCGCCGTTAGTTGCTCCAATAAGTTTTCACCAAGATTTGATTAATCAGCTGAACACTTTTATGTTAAATGGTGATGAGCGTGAAATTGCCGAATTTTTGGTGGGAAGTATCGATGATATGGGTTATATCCGACGCAGTATTTCCGATATGGTGGATGATATGGCTTTTACCCAAGGGATTTACACCGATGAGAAAACAGTTGCAAGAATGTTGCACATCATCCACGAGCTGGAACCTTCGGGTGTTGGTGCACAAGATTTACAGGAATGTTTGTTGCTACAATTAAAACACAAAACCCCTACGGAATATGTGGCTTTGGCAATGGACATCCTCGAAAACCAATTCGAGGCTTTTACCAAAAAACATTACGATAAACTGCAGCAAAAATTCAATGTTTCGAATGAGCAACTCAAAACCGCCATTTACGAAATAGAAAAGCTAAACCCTAAGCCAGGCGGCGCCTTTACAGGAAGTAACAAAATCACGGAACATGTTGTTCCCGATTTTACTATCCGCATTGTGGAGGATGAATTAGTTTTGACCCTAAACGGAAGAAATGCACCTTCCTTACACGTCTCTAGAGATTATCAGGAAATGATGCAAACGTATAAAAGTTCTCGTGACAAATCGAATGCCCAGAAAGAAGCTGTGCAGTTTATCAAGCAAAAATTGGATTCAGCCAAATGGTTTATCGACGCCATCAAACAGCGTCAGGAAACACTCTATGTGACTATGAATGCTATTATGCATTACCAGCGAGAATACTTTTTGGAGGGCGATGAAACTAAGCTCAAACCAATGATTCTTAAAGACATCGCCGATAAAGTGGGTCTTGATATTTCGACGATTTCCCGCGTGGCTAACAGTAAATATGTAGAGACGCCTTATGGAACAAAATTAATTAAAGAATTTTTCTCTGAAGCAATGAAAAACGACCAGGGCGAAGAGGTGTCGACGCTTGAAATCAAGAAAATTCTCCAAAACGTGATTGAAGACGAGGACAAGCACAAACCACTGCCTGACGATCAACTTGCCGAAATCCTTTTGGAAAAAGGCTATCCTATTGCCCGAAGAACAATTGCGAAATATCGGGAACAATTGGATATTCCTGTAGCGAGAATGCGGAAGAAAATTTAAATCCCCTAACCCCAAAGGGGAATTTGCTATGAGTTTTAAAAAAACACTTCCTTTTTTTTCATACCTATTCCATCCGATATTTATTCCGGCGTATGCCGCCTTATTTTACTTCTTTTTCAACGACTCTTATTATTCAAATTTAGAAAAACACAGTGCTATTTTACAAATTTTAATTGTCACCATACTGCTTCCTATTTTCTTTTTTTTCGTATTGCGTCGTGCAGGACAAGTTGATTCGGTTATGGTTTCGGAGATTTCGCAACGCAAAATTCCGTTAGTGATTCAGTGTTTTTTGACTGTAGTATTGATGCGAAAAAGCATCACGTTAGACCACTTTCCGGAATTCTATTTTTTCTTGTTTGGGGGATTGTTAAGTACGGTGTTGGCATTAGTCTTGTTGTTTTTTAGGACAAAAGCGAGTCTTCACTTGCTAGCGATAAGTGCTTTGACACTATTCGTTATCGGTTTAAGCATTCACAATCAAAGCCGAAACATATTCGGGATTGCTTTTCTTTTGCTTATGAATGGTGTTGTGGCTTCTTCTCGTCTAGAAATGAAAGCGCATACGCCTAAGGAACTAATGATTGGCTTTCTTTTGGGAGCTTGTCCACAGCTACTTTTGTTGGGTTTTTGGCTATAGAATATAAAAAATAATTCCAACATTCATCGAATTCATGTCAATGGATGTTGTATTGATTTTGGCCTTTTGAAACAAGGAATTCAATCCATAATAGGCATACACATTCACTGAATTATAGCCCCCTGAAATGTAAGCGCCATAGTTAAATTTGTTAAAATCATCATTTTGGGTCACAACTGTTTTGCCATTGATATCTTTAAAACTAGATTTATCTAATAGTAAATAACTCAATTTAAACCCAGCATAAATCCGCCAAAATTTATGACTTTCAAAAGTTGAGGTTCTCCATCTCAACTCGATAGGAACCTCAACCGACAATTGGGTAAACCGATTTTCACTATAGTTTTCGGTAGGAATAATTTCGTACCTATTTGTTGGGCTATCGTTTGAGATTTTAAGATTATGATTGTAAGTGTTAAAAGACAACCCCGTTCCAGCAGCAACTGCCAGGGATCTTTTTTTATTGAAAGGCATGTCCCTAAGAAATCCTGCAGTAAATCCTGATGAAAATTTATCTTGAATTAAGCCTGCAGGTTTTTTTTGCAGGGTATTAAAGGTAAGCCCAATATAAAATTGGTCTTCTCTGTACAAAGAATCTATTTTCGCAGATGACATGGGCTCAAGATTCGTATTTTGCGAAAAAATTTGTCCCACAGCAAAAAGGAGAACTGTTTTTAAAAATAAACGCATATCATATTTTTGTGCGTTAAAAATACAAAAAAAAGCAACCGAAAGAATGCTCTTAGTTAGTTTTTGAAAAATTATTCCAATAATAAGGTTATACGTAAATCCATTTTATTTTGTATTTGCCAATATAATTTAAGTTTACCCAAAGAAGTTTCCCCAATAAAAACGAATCGTTAATCAAGAATTAATCATAAATTAATACGATGCTTCTTTTTTTGCAAAAAAATATTTAAAAAATAGGAGACTAAATTATCGAAAAAATCGGTGTTGATTTCATTGCTGATATTGTTTTTTAAGGATAACGTCCAAATTTAAATTTAAAAACAACAATTAAATCTTGAACTAAATGACATAGAAGGAATATGATGGAGGAAAATGTTATTTTTTAAACACAAGTTTAAGACTATAATTAAATAAGTTTTTTTTTAAATCGTAAAGTAATCACTATACTAGAAATTATTAGATGAAACGATAATAGCAATATGATTAATTTGAAAAAATGTATTATAATAATTGGATTTCTTTGTTTTACTAGCATAATACATGGACAGTCCTCAGTAATTTATGTTTCCATCAATGGAAATGATGCCAATATTGGTAGTTTTGAAAAACCATTTGCAACAATTCATGCAGCAAGAAATGCTATTCGCACAGCAAAACAAAAAGGCGTTAAAAATCCAATAGAGGTAGTCATTAGAGGAGGAGTTTATTATCTAAATGAAACTCTTGAACTTGGCGCTGAAGATTCTGGCACTAAAGATGCTCCAATTACCTATCGTTCGGCCGAAAATGAGAAGGTAATTTTAAGCGGTGGAAAACCAATAAGTGGCAAATGGCAATTGGATAAGGATGGGAAAACTTGGTTTATATCTTTACCTGAAACCAAAGGTTGGGTAAGAAATATTGAAAAACCAGAGTTATATCAAAAAAATCCATCAGGAGCATGGCATTTCAGACAACTATTCGTAGACGAACAAATTGCCATAAGGGCTCGTTTTCCAAATAAAAGCGAAAAAAACCCCTATTTATATGCAACCGAAGGCGCAATAGATCATATAATAGTTGAGAAAGGTATTGTCAAATCAACATGGGGCGAGGAGTATGATGCTCAGATAAATATAGTACCTAATTGGCGTTTTTTTAATCAATTGAACGACATTAAGGATGTAGATATAGCTAATTCGAAGATTAATATAGGCCCCCGCGAGAGACATACAAAGGTAATTAATGGTGATTGGTTTTGGATTGAAGGAGTGAAATCCGAGCTAGATGAACAGAACGAATGGTACCTAGATTCAAAAAAAGGGTTTCTTTATTATATGCCCTTGCAAGGACAAGATCCCAATAAACTGAAATTTACAGCACCAAATCTTAACAGAATTGTATATCTGAAGGGCGATGTAGAGAAAGGAACTCACGTAAAATTTGTGAATTTTAGCGGAATTGAATTTCGTCATACCACTTATACGCTTGGACACATTGAAGCTAGAGTTCATACTGACGGTGCTATATTGTTTGAAAATGCTCAAAATTGCAATGTGCAAGATTGTATTTTCGAAAATATTGGTGGATATGCATTGTGGCTACACCTTGATAGCAAGGATATTAAATTTCATAAAAATACCGTTTTGAATTCTGGAGGAGGGGGTGTGTTAATGACAGGAGCAAGGCTTTCGTATATGGATGATAGTAAAATTTTTACTCCAGGTTTAGCGGCATCAAAAGTAGCACCTTATAAAATTAGCATTACCCATAATGTAGTAAAACACTGTGGTAAGATTCGCTATTACGGGGGAGGAGTTCACATTGATTCACGACCTTCAGCTATGACTATGTTTCCTGGGAATTATATTGCTCATAACCATTTTCAGGATTTATCGCGCAACGGTGTATTCTCCTTCAGAAATCAAGGAGGCAATGTGGTTGAGTTTAACGAAATTCACGATTGTATGCAAACAACTATTGATGGTGCAGCTATTCATTTTGCTTCTATGAATAGATTTAATACACCTAACTATATCTTAAACAATCATTTGTTCGATGTTTGGGGATTTGAACAAAAAACGAATGGAAAACCGGTTAGAAAATTGGCTAATGCAATTTTTCTCGATTGGGCAACAAGCAATACCACCGTTAAGAATAATGTAATATACAACACTGCCGGAGAACAAATAAAACCAATTATGGGCAATTGGAATCTAAACATTGAAGACAATTATATCTCTGAAAAAAGAACTAATTTTAACCTATCTAATGAAGTTGGACCCAAAGGTACAGCCTCTAATTATATACTGCCTTCAGCCCTTAAAAATACTGGAGGGGTTGTAACCTCTGCCGACAGCGCATTAGTATCTTATGCTGGCAATTGGGAAAAAGCAGAGGTAACAGGTTTTTATAATTTGTTCCAATATACATATTTAATAGCCAAACCTCAACTAAGCGCTAGCTGTAGCTATCAATTGCAGGTTACCGAGACCGGATTCTATGAAATTTGTTTGATGTATTTCCCTAATGATAAAAATGCGTCAAATGCTAAGATAACAATACATCATTCAAACGGAGTGGATACTTTAAAATGGAACTTTAGAAAAGGTGATAAATACGGTTTTGCTGTAAAGCTAGGTAAATATTATTTTGAAAAAAACGTACCTGCAAGTGTCATGGTTTCGAACGAAGAAGCCGATGGCTTTATTGTGGCAGATGGAGTTGGGTTTTTTAAAGTAGACTAATTTTACTATTAGTATAAAGCACTTTGTATGGTAAAGAATAAAAAAAGAATGGCTTAATAGTTAAATAATAAATTCCCTTGAGATTGGGAAATACACCTCCAAAAAAGGCGAAATCGCAAGTGTCAAGATGTATAACCAAGATATAAAAGGTAAAGTTGTCGCTAATTCGGTGGCTTTAGTAAATACTGATAATGAATAATTGCTGAAATAAATTTAATTATAATATAAAATCCAGAAAGATGAAATTAATAAATAAGTTATCCCTTAGTTTGTCATTGTTGTGTGCTATTTTAGTCCACAATACAGACGCAAATGCCCAACAAACCTACAACCCTGTTTTCAATCCGATAAAAGGTTTTGTAAACGAAGCCGAGAAACCACTTCGCGACGAACTTTGTCTGAGCGGAAAATGGCAGTTTATGCCTGTTTACGAAACCGATATGGCAAAATTCGTAAAGCCAGATTCATTTAATTGGGACGCCGTCCCTTTAAAAGTACCCTCACCGTGGAATGTAAATGGCTATACCAATGGCGAAGGCGGCGACTTTAACGCTTTTCCTTCGTATCCAAAAACTTGGGAACAAGCACAAATGGGTTGGATGAGAAAAGAGTTTAATGTACCCGAAAATTGGATGGGAAAGCGTAAAAAACTTCATTTTGAAGCCATAGCTGGATTTGTCAAAATTTATGTAAACGGGCAGTTTGTGGGTGAATACATTGATTTGTTTTTCCCACAAGAATTTGATGTCACCCCATTTCTCAAAAAAGGAACTAATGAAGTGATGGTTGGTATAGCCAAAGCGAGTTTAACGGATATTCCAGGAAAATATGGCTACCGTAATTATGTGGCCGGCTCGAGGTGGGGACAGCACATTGCCGGTATCTGGCAAGATGTTTCATTGATTGCTGTACCTGAATTGGCCATTACCAATGTGTTTGTGCAACCCAACGTACAAAAAGACACATTGGCTTTTTCAGTAAGTATTAAAAATAACTCGGCTAAAAAACAATCGTTCACCATCAATGCTTCAGTCAAAAACTGGGTAAAGCCCACAACAAGCGATATCAACCTATTGCCTTTAGATAACGGAGGGATGACCGATGAGGTTTTTGTCATCGCTAATGCCAAGAAAATTACCCTGAAAGCGGGCGATAGTATTGTGGTAAATCTGAATCGAAAAATAAATGGAGAACTAAAATTGTGGTCGCCGGAGTCTTCAAACCTATATGGCTCTGTCATAAGCTTGAATGCCGATAAAAAGACCGTTATTGATACAAAATATACCCGATTTGGCTGGCGGCAATTTGCAATCAAAGGACTTGAATTTACCTTGAATGGAAAACCTATCTTGCTAAAAGGCGATTCATGGCATTTTATGGGAATACCACAGATGACGCGTCGTTACGCCTGGGCATGGTACACAATGCTGAAGGATGCCAATGCCAATGCAGTACGGCTTCATGCACAGCCTTTCCCTTCATTTTATCTTGATATGGCCGACGAAATGGGGATGTGCGTACTCGACGAAACAGCAATTTGGTCAAGCGATGGGGGACCTAAAATGGATTCGGAAACGTATTGGGCAAGATGCAAAAGTCATGTAAAAAACCTTGTAATGCGCGATCGCAACTACCCT
>JBIILD010000098.1:0-5846 GCA_044232845.1 Flavobacterium sp. | reverse complement strand
AACATCTCTACAAACATCGGTATAAAACTCGCCCTTGTTTGTTCCTTGCAAAGCAAAGATATTTACTTATTTTGTATATTTGTAAAACTTAAAATGTTAAAGTCCGATTATTAGGGGGTTAGACCAACAGGCTCAGACTGACATTGTAGACTGAATTGATTTCAATTTTGAGTCGGAATGTTTTTTCTCTTTTGAAACATCTGATTATTTGATTGTATCAAAAATCAATACTATAAGTAGCAAGTGAAATAGAATGTCGTATTTTAAAACATGAAACTTATTGTAACTGTCTGATTTTAAATGGTTTTTCACTCTTTCGAGACTTTTGACCTTACGACATTAAAACTTTCGACTTACTTAGATTACATAAGTTTGAGAAAAAAATCAACCTCTTATCAAACTTTTTGTATTAAATTATTGTAAAACTTCATTTAATTTAGATGTAGTTGTTTGTAAACAAATAAATACCTTTGCTCTTTATAATATTATCATGGACATCAACCAAGAAATTCACAATGCCTTCGAAGCCATTAAAAATGGTGGAATCATACTTTATCCTACGGACACCGTATGGGGAATTGGATGCGATGCTACAAACCCAGAAGCAGTTGCCAAAATTTATAAACTCAAGCAAAGAGCAGAAACACAAAGTATGATTGTACTAATGAATGGCGAAAAAATGATGTACAATGTGTTTGCGGCTATTCCGGAAGTGGCTTGGCAAATAATGGATTTGTCCGAAAAACCAACCACAATAATTTTAGACAATCCCAGAAACGTGGCGCAAAATTTGATTTCTCAAGACAAATCGTTAGGAATAAGAATCGTAAAAGAGCCTTTTTGTTTCAAATTAATGGAAAAAATGAAAAAACCATTGGTATCTACCTCAGCAAACATATCCGGTCAACCTACTCCGATTGCTTTCAAAGATATTAATCTAGAAATTATAAAAGGTGTAGACTATGTTGTAAATTTGCACCACGATAAAATTGCCGGTAAACCTTCGACAATTATTAAATTGACGAGCGACTCACAAGTAAAAGTGATTCGGAAATAGTTTGCAGTATTCAGTATTCAGTTTTTAGTTGAGTTCAACTTTAAACTTTAAACAAAAATAATGAACTACAAAAAAGCCTTAAATAATAAAATATTCGAAGTCATATCCCAAGCTTCCCGAGAACTTAACATAGAAAGCTATGTAATTGGTGGATTTGTGAGAGATTTAATCCTCAAAAGGGATTTCAAGAAAGACATTGATATTGTTGCCGTGGGCAGCGGAATTGAACTCGCCTTAAAAGTTTCGGAATTACTTCCCAAAAACCCAAAAGTACAAGTTTTTAAAAACTACGGCACAGCCATGTTGCGATTTGAAGATATTGAAATCGAATTTGTGGGCGCTCGAAAAGAATCCTATCATTTTGAAAGCCGAAATCCTGTGGTTGAAAATGGCACACTAGAAGACGATCAAAACCGACGGGATTTCACCATCAATGCCTTGGCTTTATCGTTAATCATAAATAATTTCGGAGACCTTTCTGATCCTTTTGATGGATTGGAAGATTTGAAAAATAAAATTATCAAAACACCCCTCGATCCAGACATTACTTTTTCTGACGATCCGTTGCGAATGCTTCGCGCCATAAGGTTTGCGAATCAACTCGATTTTGAAATCGAAGAAAATTCATTGCGTTCAATCTCGAAAAATGCAGAACGAATCAACATCATTTCGGGAGAAAGAATTGTAGATGAATTGAACAAAATCCTTTCGACTGACAAACCTTCCATCGGTTTTTTATTGCTATACAAAACAGGTCTTTTAGACCTAATCCTACCCGAATTAACTGCTTTAAACGAAGTGGAGGAAATTGAGGGACAAACACACAAAAATAATTTTTATCATACGCTCGAAGTTGTCGACAATATTTGCCCTAATACAGACGATGTTTGGTTGCGCTGGTCGGCTTTATTGCATGACATTGGGAAAGCGCCAACGAAACGCTTCAACAAAAAACTAGGTTGGACGTTTCACGGTCACGAATTTCAGGGTGGAAAAATGGCAAAAAAAATATTCGAAAGATTGCACATGCCGTTGAACCACAAAATGAAATTTGTACAAAAAATGGTTATGATGAGTTCGCGCCCCATAGTGCTATCGCAAGATTTAGTGACCGATTCTGCTGTACGCCGTTTAGTCTTTGATGCTGGCGAAGATGTCGAAAGCTTAATGACTTTGTGCGAAGCCGACATCACGACCAAAAACCCAGCTAAATTTAAAAAATACCATCACAATTTTGAAATCGTTCGGCAAAAAATTGTGGAAGTGGAAGAACGTGACCACGTCCGTAATTTTCAACCCCCCATTTCAGGAGAAGATATTATGAAACTCTTTAGTTTGAAGCCTTCACGTGAAATTGGAATTTTGAAAGAAGCCGTGAAAGAAGCCATAATGGAAGGTGAAATCCCGAATGAATACCAAGCTGCATATGATTTTGTATTAAAAAGAGGCGCTAAATTGGGTTTGACAAAAGTTTAAGTTTTGTTCAGTCATTGTGTATTTAAAAAATCTTAATTTTATAAAAAACTACTTTTCCATTGAAAAAACACTTTTTAAAATCTGCCCAAGCATCCTTAATTCTTGTGTATCTAGTCATTTTTGCAGGTGCATTTGTTCGACTAACCGGCTCAGGAATGGGCTGCCCAGATTGGCCAAAATGCTTTGGATATTACATTCCTCCAACACAAGAAAAAAAATTACTTTTTACCCCTGGGAAAGAGTATGATAAAGGGCAAGTAATTATACAAAATGAATCTTTATTAGTTGCAAAATCCGATTTTTTATCAAAAACCGTCTTTGAACCTTACAATTGGGAAAAATATACCAAACACGACTATGCCGTTTTTAACGCATTACACACTTGGATTGAATACATCAACCGACTATTTGGTGCGTTGGCTGGAATTGCCTGCTTGGTTACTTTTGGGCTATCGTTCTTTTTTTGGAAAGACAATAAAAAACTCATTCTACTTACTTTCCTGATTTGTATTCTAATGGGATTTCAGGCTTGGCTAGGCAAAACTGTTGTTGATTCAGTGTTAAATCCTGTCAAAATCACAACTCACATGTTAGTGGCTATATTGATTGTTGCGATTCAATTGATTACCATTCATACCTTTCAAAAAAGACCTAAATTATTGTTTTTTGATTCTAAATTTAATTGGGTCCTATTATTATCGTTGACTTTAACTTTAATTCAAGTTGTGCTTGGAACAAGCGTTCGCGAACATGTAGATACAATTTCAGAAACCGGCGTGCCTAAAATTTTATGGCTCCAAAATCCAAGTGTATCCTTTTATATCCATCGAAGTTTTTCAATATTAGTTTTAGCAACTAATTGGTATTTATTTTCAAAAAACAGAAAACTGAATTTAGGTTTTTCAAAAATAAATTGGGTAATGGCATTACTAATAATAGAAATTATTTCAGGAATTGCAATGTACTATTTTGATTTTCCTTTTGGAACACAAACTATTCATATTGTATTGGCTACATTATTATTTGGAGTACAATTTTACATATTTTTAGAATCAAATAGCAAGAAAAAAAATGTATGAAGTATATTTGCAACCCGACTATATTGTCGCATTCCCTTGTTCCTAATTTTAAATGTCTAAACTTGCCGCAGAAGATAAATTCGTGGATTTATCAGATTATGGAAGACCTATTGGAAAATGGTTTGCCAATCAATTAAAAAACACCCGTTTTACGCCCATTCACGTTACGCTACTCTTTGGCGTTTCTGGTTTAATTGCTATTTATTTTATTTTAAAAAGCCACTATTTTTTGGCTGGATTTTTTATTATTCTAAAATCGATTATCGATGCAGCAGATGGCGAATTGGCCAGATTAAAAAACACCCCTTCTTATGTGGGCCGTTATTTAGATAGTGTATTTGATATTGTCCTAAATTTTATGTTTCTAATGGCAATTTGTTATGTTTCTAAAACGTCATTTTGGCTAACATTTATTGCTTTTATTGGCATCCAATTACAAGGGACTTTGTACAATTATTACTATGTAATTTTGAGAAATAAATCGGTTGGAGGGGATTCAACCAGTAAAATTTTCGAGTACAAATCACCTCGTGCTTTACCTGGTGAAACCCAAAAATCCGTTGATGTTTTATTCAATATATATATATTGGTTTATGGTGGGTTTGATAAAATAATTCACGTTTTAGACAGCGATGCCTACAAAGTAAAAACATTCCCAAATTGGTTTATGACCTTACTTTCCATTTACGGATTAGGTTTTCAATTGTTGATTATTGCCGTAATGCTTCCTATGAATTGGATTGAATATATTATTCCCTTTTTTATCGTTTACACTATATTCATTTTTGTTTTAATTAGAATACGGAAGACCGTTTTTAAGGTTTAAATGGTCATAGAAATAATCTATACTTAATTACTAAGTCATTAATAGCCAATATTTTTAACAGGTTTTATATAATTTATTTATTTAAACACTATACTCGTATTTAGATTTAAAGAAGCAGGGCGTTTTAAAGTACTTAATGTTACTTCTCGACCCCTATTCGTTGGAAAATTACTTTCTATATTGAGCTATAAACTTCAATGTTTTCCTTTATTGATATTAAAAAAATAGTGTGCTTTTTTGAAACTTTTTTAATTCCATTTCTAGTTTCAAAATCCTGAAACCTATTTTTTTTAAATGTAAGAACTTGTGAGCTGATTTCAATTCAGAATCCAAATTAAGCCTTTTTTTTAGCTTCAGAAAAAGTTTGTAATACAAGTTATTTTCCTATACATTTACTACAAACCAAATTACAATTCTATGAAAACCGAAAAAGAAAAAATGATGGCCGGAGAATATTATTTGACGAGCGATGCTTCTTTAGTAAAAGACCGCCGAAAAGCTAAAAATCTTCTCCATAGATTAAATGTAATTGAATACCGAATAACGAAAAAAGCTAGAGAAATAATACACGAATTAATTCCTAATGCCGGGCCTAATCTTTATATAGAACCTCCATTTTTTTGTGATTATGGATACAATATTTTTTGTGGGGAGAATGTTTTTTTTAATGTAAACTGCGTTGTTTTAGACGCTGCGAAAATTACCATCGGAAATACTGTTTTCTTCGCACCCGGAGTACAATTATATACTTCAAACCACCCGCTGGAAGCCGAGTCTAGAAAAACAGTCGAAAATGCACTACCAATAACCATTGGAGATGATTGTTGGATTGGTGGAAATACCATTATTCTTCCAGGAATAACCATAGGAAATAGCTGTGTGATCGGTGCTGGTTCCGTAGTGACAAAAAATATTCCCGATAATTCATTGGCAGTAGGAAATCCAGCAAAAGTAATTCGGATATTGAATAAATAGGCCTTTTTTATTCTTAAACCTTGAAATAATCGAAAATTAAAAAATATTATCAACAAATCTGAAATCTAAAATCTAAAATCTAAAATTATATTTTACCTTTGACTTTCAATAAAAACAAAGATTATGGTTTATAAATTCAGGGTGATTCTTGATACTGAAGAGGACGTTTTTAGGGACATTGCGATACTTTCAGAAGACACTTTAGAAGATTTACACAATGCTATCTTCAATTCTTTTGGGTTTGATGGTATGGAAGTAGCTTCTTTTTATACTTGCGACGATACTTGGAATCAAGACGATGAAATCCCAATGTTTGATGCCGGGGATATTCCTGGGGAACAAAAAACGATGAGCAATTATTTGCTTTCGGATATTTTGGATACCGAAAACACTAAAATTATTTACGTTTATGATTTCATCAATATGTGGACTT
>JBIILD010000097.1:0-5915 GCA_044232845.1 Flavobacterium sp. | reverse complement strand
GTCTCGAATTCCTGATTTGAAACATAAGTATGAAGTTGTAGTATCTGGCATTGGGAGGGAGAGCGTAGCTAAAGCATTGATGCATTTACCACATCATGATATTTGTATTTTAATGGGTTTTGCCGCTTTAGTAGGGAAAGAAAAAGAGTTGCCTTTGCATTTTGAATTAGGGAAACCTATAGAAATTACGAATTCTTCTTTATATGGTTATGAAGGAGCCTTATTTGAAAATGGCAAAGCAATAGTGTCTGAGCCAAAATTGAATCTCCCTTGTTTATCCTCGCTGACTTCTGATAAATTTGTACGAACAACCGATTTAGCTGCACTAACAGTTGTAAACATGGAAGATTATACTTTTATGTATTTGAAAAAACCACAAGATTTTATTGTCCGAATAATTTCTGATTTTCTTCCTCACGAAAAAGAAATAGATTTTTTTGAACAAGTTAAAGCAATAGATTTTTTTGAAGCCATGGAATTAGTTGATTGCCATCTTTAAACGAATAATTCTTTTAATAGAATAGTTGGTTAATATCAATACTACTTAACTAAATTAAAAATAAGCATTACTAATTATGAATGGTAAAGAAATAGTTCAAAAGCTTGGATTGCTAGAACATCCTGAAGGTGGGTTTTATAAAGAAACTTACAGGTCAACGTCTTCTATAGCAACAGAACAAAATACAATTAGAAACATAAGCACTGCGATATATTTTCTACTGGAAAATGAAAACAAATCCTTATTTCATCGAATTCAATCAGACGAGTTGTGGTTTTTTCACCAAGGGGAACCATTAGAAATTGTATTTATAAAAGAGGGTGTTTTAAACACAATTATTTTGGGAAATAGTTTTGAAAATGGGGAAGTGCCTCAAGCAACAATTCCAGCAAATACATGGTTTGCTTCAAGTGTTAAGCATCAAAAAGGCTATTCTTTAGTGAGTTGCACTGTAGCGCCCGGGTTTGACTTTGCCGATTTTGAATTGGCTTCGAGAGAAAATCTATTACAAGAATTCCCTCACTTGAAAGAAACAATTCAAAAATTCACTAAGTAGATACGATGAAGACGCCTCTATTACATTCGCTACTATAAATACATAATGTCAATGGAGTATCTGACATTCAATGAAGTAGTTGAGGTCAAGGAGCGTGTCAAAGATGTTCACAAACCTAGGGAGGTTTGCCGACTTCCCGAAATTGATTTTAATCAAAAGGCGAACCATAAAGGAACGCCTTTTTTAGTGTGAAGTATTTACCTAAAGATTCATACAGGATTTTATCTCTTTACACAGCAATTCAAAATCAAATCCTGCTCTTACTTCGATTAGGAAGGCATTATTTTATTTCTCTTTCCCCAAAAAATCAGCCCAGCCTTGCCATCCTTTATTTTTATATGTTGTTTGAGGGTTTGTAGGAACATCTTTTGGCATTTTATAGCTTTTTCTGAAAACCTCCCAATCTTTAACTTTATTTAATTTTAGTTGATGAACAAAATCTCTAGCATTTTCAAAATCTTTAAAAATCATTTTTTGTGCAGCAATAGTATCTGTGCCTAACCAAACACCTAAACTAATCCAGCCTTTATCTTTATATACTGTGTTAGGATTAGATGGTATATTTTCAGGTTTCTTAGTCTTTCTATAAATATTCCAGTCCTTTTGATTTATTAGTTTTAATTTGCTGACAATACTTTGAGCTTCTTCATAATTAAGGTATTTTTTTTTACTATTAGATTTATTATCTGTTCCTAAAAAGGCACCCCAATCTATCCATCCTTTACCATTATAAACAGAATTTGGGTTAGAGGGTATTTTTTCTGGTTTTGTACTCTTTCTATAAATATTCCATTCCTTTTGATTTTTTAGTTTTAATTTGCCTACAATGCTTTGAGCTTTTTCGTAAGTTAAAAATTCTTTTTTACTATTAGATTTAATATCTGTTCCTAAAAAGGCACCCCAATCTATCCATCCTTTATCTTTATAGACATGGTTTGGAGCAGAAGGTATGTTTTGTTGTTTCTTAGTCCTTCTATAAATATTCCATTCCTTTTGATTTTTTAGATTTAATTTTCTAACAATATCATGTGCTTCTTCATAAGTAAGATATTCTCGTAAATTCGTGGCAACATAACCATTGCCTAAAAAATCACCAATTCCTTTCCATTTGGAATCATTACTGTATATTTTTTCTAAATTTATGGGTAAATCATTTGGTTTTCCCATTTTGTTACAATAGTCTATCCAATATTTTCTTGATTTTAGATTTAATTTTTTAAAAAAAGATTTTGCATCATCAAACGACTTATATGTTCTTCCAATGTTTCTTTCTCTGTGTGTCCCCAAAAAGTTCCCTACGCTAATCCAACCATCATTTTTATAAGTATTATAAGGTTTAGCTGGTAAATTTATTGGTAACTTTTTATTCCTCCAAAAGCTAGTATATTCCTTTGCACTTTTAATATTTAGCCCTCTCACATATTCCCTCGCTTCCTCAAAATCCATCCAATTGAACTTCGATAAACTTTCCCAAATTTTAATTTGAAGTTGCTCGGTAAGGTCTTTTTCGTCTAATAAATCAGAAGAAAAATTTAAATTAAATATTTCAGAGCCTTCATTTCTTTTGGTTCCTGTTTTGTCGCCTTTGTCTTTGAAATATTCTATGATTCGTTCATCATTAGCTGCTAGTCCTCTAACTATCGAAATGATTTCATTATAGTTGTCGTTGTCTATTTCGTGGGTTTCGTCATCATAAAGTACAGGCAAAATTACATACCCCCAATTTTTTCCTTTTTTCTTCCTCAAGGCTCTTCCCAAGGCTTGTACAATATCTACTTTGCTTTTTCGAGGGTCGGCAAAAACAATGCAATCTATATTAGGCACATCCACGCCTTCGGTCAAACACTTGGCATTGGTAATTAAAGCCCGTTTGGAATCGGCAAATTCTCTAATTATATCATTTCGTTTGGTCGTAGCTACTTTGCTCGAAACGGTAAAACTATCAATAGGTTCAAAGTCATAGGAACTGGTGATATAGCTTTGTAAGTCTTTGTTGCGTTCCGCTTTCTCAATAGAGGAGTGAAAGGAAACCGCATTTTTAATCGGCAAAATTTTCATTGCTTTACGCAAGGCTATCATAGAGGTTAATGACCTTGCTTCGGTTTCATTCTTCCACTTGTTATTGAGTTGTACTAAGTTGTTACTTTTAATAAACTCGGCAATCTCACTCTTTTTAACATCAATGGTAATGATTTTATAATCGGTCAATAATTCTTTCTCTATGGCTTCTTTAAAGCTCATTTGCGAAAAAGTATCGCCATAAATTTCATAGTCATCCATCGAGATAATATCTTCTTTAGAACCGCTATAAAATCTTTCGGTGGCGGTCATAAAGATTCTTTTTTCAATGGAAATGTTCTCGTTGAAAAGAAGATAACTGAACAGTTTTTTGTTCAGTCCAACGGTTTTATGGGCTTCGTCAAATATCCCTAAATCAAAAGAAATGTTTAATTTTTTGGAAACATCGGCAATGATTCGCCCACTTTGATAAGTCGTGAAAATAATTTTATGTTCATTTCGATTGGTTTCCAACCACTTCTCAATATAGTCAGGATTCGTTTGGCAAGGAATACCAAGGCTTTCGGTATTTTCCATAATCTCATCATCCTTTCCAATGCCTTCGTCGGAACAAATACATAGCCACTTTACCTTTATACCACGGGCAACAATTTCACGCAAGTAAACATCAAGTGTTTGCTTTACCAATGACAAACTTGGAACGGCTATTATCGTAGATGTCGACTTTAGTTCTTGGGTCATCCAAAAACCAGTAAGGCTTTTTCCAGCACCACAAGGAAAAATTAGTTTTCCTCTTGAATTATTGCCCTCTATAAAATAGTCAATAGAGTCTTTCAAGGCTTTAACCTGATGTTCCATTGGAATATAAGCAGTAGGAGTATATTTCCTGTCTTCAAAATAATTCCGAAGCTTATCAAAGAAATCCTCGTCTAACTGCACCCAACTATCGGATAATATTAGATTAATAGGTTTGTTCTTTACCTTATCTAAATTCTTTGAGGTAACATTAGCAGTGGAACAAATATAGCCTTGGGTAAATTTATCATTTCCTTCTAACAGAGAGATAAATGTAGAAACTTCGTTGAAGGTAATGGAACTGTTCTTTTCGGAATGGTACTTACATTGAATGGGATGGTATTCATCGCCTTGTTTAGCAATCAAATCAATTCCTAAATCGTGTGATGGCAAGCCTAAATATTCAAATACCGTGGACGGGACTTCACTCAATAACCAAACTTCATCGTAAAATGAATAAACAGGATTTATCTTGAAATACAACTTGGTTAGTAATTCAAAAGCATTACCCATTTGTTTTTTGGGCAAGGCATCCATTTTCAGTTTAAATTCAGACCAAGAATTAGAATTTTTTAGAAGTGCTTTGATATCCATTTATAAGTATAAAATCTATTGAGTCAAAAATCAAATGTAGTAAATTGTTTATTATGGATATACAAATAAAACCTGTTGTATTTGATGTTGATTTGCATATTTGAAAATATTTCGACAACTACGGTCAATTCAATTGAAATAAGAAAGGGGTAGTCTTGGGTTGTTAATATAATTCTTGTTCTTTGTTGGATAGAAATCAGAAAACAAACTTCCATTAAATTAAAATTATGAAAAAAATAGTATTGGGGTTAATCCTTATTAGTAGTCTAAGTGCCTTTTGTCAAAAACTTGGTTCTGGAATAACCGATATTGATGGTAACAACTATAATAGTGTGATTATTGGCACTCAAGAATGGACAAAAGAAAACTTAAATGTTTCAAAATATAGCGATGGTACGATAATACCACAAGTTACCGACCCAACTGCGTGGTTTAGTTTAACGACAGGTGCGTGGTGCTACAATAGTAATAACATTGAAAATTCATTAAACTATGGCAAACTTTATAATTGGTATGCCGTAGCAGGAATACACGATAACGACCCAAACACCCCTAATAAGTCAATAGCACCAGAAGGTTGGCACGTTCCAAGTGATGAAGATTGGACTATTTTAACTAGCTTTTTAGGTGGTGAATTTGCTGCAGGAGCAAAAATGAAAGAATTAAATATAGGATTATGGTCGCCATCTTACGTTAATACTAGCAATAATAGTGGATTTTCAGCTCTTACATCAGGGTTTCGTCAAAATACTGTGGATTTTAATAATAATAATAGTAATTGTTTTATGTGGAGTTCGACAGAATACAACAACCCAAATGGTAACGATTATGCTAGTTTAATGCGCTATTTAGTTATTAGTTCACCTAGTATTATAACTGATTATAATAGTAAGTTATGTGGATTTTCTGTACGCTTACTAAATAATACTTTATTAAACAATCAGTCATTCAACAAAACCAATTCATTTAATATTTATCCTAATCCAGCAAAAGCGTCTGTTACAATTGACTGTGGTAATCCAAGCAATATCGCCTGTCAGCCCTATACCATAAACGATGCTTTAGGAAAAATCATTTTAAAAGGCAAACTTAACGAAGGCGACACAACCATCAACGTAGAGCATTTATCAAAAGGGATTTATTATATCAAAGTAGCAAACAACAAAGCAAGTAAGTTTATAAAGGAGTAAATCGGGAAACAATAAATTAATTCAAGCCACTATGAAAGTAGTGGCTTTTTTATGGTTACTGTGTTGAGGTGAAACTACAACAAAAACTTTACTACAACTACGCACGATTGTACTAAAACTTATCGAGTAATAAGGGGTTGAGGTGTAATTTTTTTGATTAATCAAGTTTTTTTAAGAATCGATTTCAATCTTTCTCAATTAATAATGATGTTTTGCGAGGAACAATAAATCAATCAATTTGTATTAATCTTTTGGGGGAAAT
>JBIILD010000018.1:0-20032 GCA_044232845.1 Flavobacterium sp. | reverse complement strand
GTCCAAGGATGAACAATGTCTACCGACTTGATTAGCTCCAGAAGTGTTGGACTTGAAGTAGCATCCCGTTGTAAAGTTCTCCAAGCTGGTGGAACACCTAACAATACAGAACAACCTCCATATTGTGGATCATTCTTGAAAAAGTCAATGAGTACTTTCACATTTTCCAAGGTATAATTTCTGCGCTCAAAACCGACACCCCATATAGATACCACCGGTTTATCTTTATAGGTCAAAATATTCGGGTTTTTAGTTTTGTTAAGTTTGTATTTATCGACTAATTGTTTCCAATCTCTCTTGGTATTCTCCACCACGTCAACTGCTTTAGAACCTGATAAATCATACATGACACTGATTAATCTGTTGTTGTTCTTGGCTCCATTAATACAATTATCAAACACTTTATTGGCGTTATCTTCTTTCGGTTTGGCTTGAAAACTGGCAACAAAACGTTGCACAAAAACACCATCAATATTGTACTCTTTCATCCATTTAAAATGGCGGTTAACCGTTTTGGCATTTGCAGAACTGAAAAGTTTAGCAACATCTCCATTTGGATGACTAAAAGGGGTTGCATACGTTTCGTCAGCATCAAATTCGGTCAAGTCCGGCCAGAAATCCACAGCACATTTACCGGGTTCAAATCCTTTATTCCCATAATGCTTCCATTCTAAATTAGCACCATCTCCTTTGGCATTAAACCAACCTTGATAGCCACACAAAACTTTTCCAATTATGGAGCTATTTGATGCAATCTTCTTTTTACTAGTAGTACTGCTATTCACTTTTTGACCAAAGCCAAAAGCGATACATCCAAATAATCCAACTATAATTAACCCTTTTTTCATCTATTCTTATGATTTTTTTGCTATGACTCGTTTCAGATGTCATCACTAGTATTTGTCTGATTGGTTGAAATTTTATTTTAATATTCGATGACTCGAACATGCAAACTAGTGAACCGTTTTCTAATGAGAATAATTTTTAATCATGCTCACTTAAAAACGTAACTATTCTGTAAGAAGTAAAATCAAACTAGTTACTAATTTGATTTTACTCTTTTATTTAATAATCTATAACTTAAAGTTACTGTTGATTTAATTTGAATTCTGACTTCACAATTTTAAGGTACATGTCTCCGTAGGATGTCGCAGATTCTATTTGTGTATCTAAATTCCAATCGTTAAAAGAATCTATTAAAACCAATTTATTGGCTCCTGAAGCTCTTCTGGCAATATTGCAATTCGCTTTGAACCAATCTGCATTTTTGGGAATATCATAATTATTAACATTTGCTGAATTATAAGATGGCGAAATAGTAGGTACAAATTCGACATTGTATTTAGCTAAGGTTTCTTTGTGGTAACTCCAGGCTTGATCTATATAGTTGTGAAAATAATTTTTTCTTTCAGTAAAACCCCTATTGATATTAGCATAATTAGTAATGGTTAAAGCATCGACACAACCCTCAAATCTATTATTTTCAATTTCTCCTATGTATCTCAAGGGAGGTGTCCATTCTGGTTGCATACCTATCAAATACAATTCTAGATTTTGCAATTTTGGATTACTAGACATTTTCATTTTAGCTCTTAAATCATCTCTTAATTTTTTGTATAATGCACGATTGTCCAATGAAAATAAAGAATGACTGTTGAATATGTAAACTACTGCTTTGTCTACTCCTTTATCATTAATTATCATATAATTAGATTTTTCAAAATAAGGGATCATTAGCTCAAAATCTTTTACAAAATCGTTCTGTAAATTTAAAGTCTCAATATAGAAATCCGGAAAAAAATCCTTTTTTAATCCAAAAGCACCAAAATTATAAGAAAAAGCAAACTTCATGTCACCAGCATTTGGAGCCGTTTGCAAGATATCTACTAAACCCTTGTCATAATTATATTGTTTGATTGCTTTAAAGGACCTTCTGTTAAATATAAAGAAATCGACACCGGCTGTTTGAGCCTGCTTCACATGTTTTGAATACGCTTGTGAAAGCAATAATGGATCCTCAAGATTATTTGGTGGAGGAGCAAAATCAATATTTTTAAATATATATTGCCCTATTGAAGGGGTTTCATTATCGGTTCTTTTTATAAATTCCATTTTATAAATGGCACCCACAGTGTAATTTGTATTTACAGGTGCTTTAGGAATCTGATAATTTTTTATAGAATCGTCTACATCGTCTAACAAGATGGCTTTGTCTTCGGTACAAGAAAAGAAAAGCAATCCTACTATTAATAATCCACTATTTTTAAATATTTTCATGATAATTTAATTTTTATTATTTTTTTAAGGTAATGCTGGTGGTAATGTCCCTATTATCTCATAATCCTTACCTTTACCTTCTACTAATCCTCTATCAATAAACTCTTTCTGTGATATCCCATAAAAAAGAGCAAATTCTATATTAAATTTTATATCATTAGTTTTACCTACATTATCTCTATATTTAAGATTCTTCAAATTATTCCAATCTACTGGAGTATACGATTTGTTCATTTTTAATGGAGTGTTTAATTCATTTCCGCCTAAAAACTGAATAGCTGCCCGATAACCTGCGTTGTTTATACCAATTTCAGAACTTGGATACACCATTCTTTCTGGCATATCAGCAAATACAAGTCCAAGCGATGTATCTGTACTAAAGTTAGGTATCAACGGCAAGAGTCTGGTGCGTTTTTGCAAACACCATATATCATGTCCTTGATTGTAGGATGTTAACCAAAGTTGTCTTACAATCTTGTCCATAGGATTAGTTGAAATATAACTAGTAACCGCACCAAACAAGTCACGATCACCATCAAAATCGACGCTATCAGGCCCCGACCATCTAACACCATCTTGGGCTTTATAAGCAGTAAGGTTTAAATCTCCTTTGGTTGTTATGGCTCCAGAAACTCCATATTGTTCAAATGAAGCATCTATCCCTGCATAATAATATTGCTCAGCCGTTTTATTCCCGCCCCATCCATTTAATTTGGCTTCGGCACACATGAAATTAAGCTCCGCGTAGGTTACAATATAATATTTCATGTCTGCTGCCATAAATAACGCTTTACTAGGCCTACAATATCGGTTGTTTGATAAACCATTCAAAATATTTCTATCAGCATTCATATCCCAATTTGCTGGAGTTACCAAGCCCCCAGTAGGTCTTCCAAAATAAGCAACCGGATATGTAACAATAAGTCTACTTAAATCAGTGCTAGACTTTACAATCGTATCCCTAATCGTAATGGGATCAGTGGAAGGTTCAACGATAACTTTTAATCTTGGATCCCGGTATGTTTTCATATTCAAGATATAGTGAAAATTCACAAAGGGAACAACATCATCCGCTGCATCTAAATACACGTAACGAGCGTAATTAAACGACCAATTCTGTTGATTCGTTTCCCATTTCATGGCAATGTTCTCTGCATTCGAAGAAATTAGTCCCGCTTCATTAGCCATAACTTCTTTGCCATGTTTTTCTGCTAATGCTGAAAAACCTCCAGCTATTCGCAAGGCAATTTTTAAACGCAAGGTATTTGCAAATTTTTTCCACATCAGATTGTTACCATTAAAAACAGGGTCAGAAGATAATTTATCCCCAGTTGCAGAAACATCAATACCGTCTCCTGCAGCTTTTAACATGTCTAAAATAGCAGTATAAATAACTTCCTCACTAGCATAAGTTGTAGTAATCCTTGATCCTAAAGTATCCACATAAGGCACTGGCCCGAAAGTGGAAACAAGAATAGAATACACATAACTTTTCCAAATTTTAGCAATGTGCACTCGGTTTGCATATTTTGGATCATCAGAATAAGTATCAATTATTTTTTGAGTATTCGTAAGTATATTGATATAAAAACGTCTCCAGTATTGATTAACGCCAGAGTCTGTGAAAAAAAACTTCGGGAACTGCCCCCCCTTTCCTCCATAGTAACTCGCATAATTATTATACATTTGATCATTCATTTCACCACCCACAAGATCTAAAGTGCTTATTACAGCACCGGTGAACAAGCTTTCTGGTGTGGCATCATCAAAATTATTTGGGTTTTGATTCATCTCTTCAAAACCATTTGTGCATGAAAATAACCCGATTGCTAAAAAAGCAACCAAAAGTATTTTACTTATATATTTATTTTTTTTCATTTTATTTGAATTAAAATCCTAAGTTAATATTTAATCCGAGAGTTCGTGTGGGTAAAAAAGAACCAAATTCAATTCCTTGACCATTACCTGAAGTGGTTCCTGCTTCTGGATCGATCCCTTGAGGTGTATTTCTAAAAATGGTCCATAAATCTCGCCCTACTAAAGAAAATTTAGCTCTTTTAAAGGGGCTACCCTTTAAAAATTTATTGGGAAAGGTATAGCCTAAGGTTATCTCTCTCAATTTAACATAAGAAGCGTCATAAGTAATCCGCTGCTGATCTTGTAAAGCATCAATACCATAATCCGTGGGACTTATCCATGCTTTAGAATATACTATATTTCCATTTTCATCTCGTGCCGCCACTGAATTGCCATTTGCGTCTTTAATTAAATTACCATCTGGGCCAGTAGCAACTACAGCTGCACCTTCATACTGCAGGCCTTTAACACGATCGACATCCAAATAAGTAGATCCAAAAAGCCCTACCCCGGCACGTTCATTGGCGGACTCACCCAGAATACTACTTGAAAATTCAAATTCGTTTCTACCAGCATACGTATCAGCATGAACTCCAGTATTAAGCGCCTTTAGCATTGTGGCCGAATACAAATCGCCACCCATTTTCACATCTAAAAGTACGTTTAAAGAAAAACCTTTATAACTAAAGGAATTTTTTAACCCCCCTATCCAATCCGGTTGTGCATTTCCAAGTTCTCCATCTTCAAACCATTCTATTCGACCTGTAGCCTTTACTAAGGGTATACCTGTTTCGGGGTCTCTTGCCTGAACATTACCTCTCAGTTGTCCTAAGGGCTTCCCTACTTCGGCAAAAACACCCACATTAAACCATTCTCTTAAAGACAAACGATCTACTCCATCAATTAACGCAACAACTAAAGATTCATTTTTGGACCAATTCAAATCGACAGTCCATTTAAAGGTATTATCGATGATTTTTCCAGAAAACACAAGCTCCATCCCTTTATTTCGTATTTCACCTGCATTAAATACTTGACTAGAAAAACCACTTGTTGGTGTGGTTTGTGCGGCAATAATTTGATTAATCGTAGAGGACTCATAGTAGGATGCGCTCAAGGAAACTCTATTTTTAAAAAGTCGTGTTTCAATACCAAATTCATTGGAAGAAGTTAACTCAGGCTTAAGATTTGGGTTATTTCTTGTGGTCTGTGAGGCTTGCCACCCAATAAGGTTATAAAATCCACCATATTGATAGTTTGTTATCGTATTGTAGGGTCTGGTATCATTACCCACTTGCGCATAAGAAGCCCTTATTTTTCCATACGTCAAGATGTCATTTTTGGGTATCAATTCTGAAAAAATAAAGCTTCCACCTACAGAAGGATAAAAATAAGAGTTATTATTGCTAGGCAATGTAGAAGACCAATCGTTTCTGGCCGTTACATCCATAAAATAGGTGCTTTTATAGCCTAACGACAGGGAACTAAACACTGAATTTATCCTTTTTCGGGCATCGATTTCAATCAATTCAGGGATGTCATTAGAATTTGACAAACTCTGTACGTCTCGACTCAATAAGGAGTTTATTCTAGTTTGTCGTTGAGAAGATTTCAAATCAAACCTATTGGTTCCAAGTAAGGCAACAATAGAAAAATCTTTAATTTTCTTATTGTAATTTAAAATAGCTTCATAATTCCAGTTCTGGGTTTGGTTATTAAAGGTTCTATAAAAACCATTCGGGTCATAAGCAGCCCCCATATTATTGAACTCTTCGCCCTGTACTAGATTTACGGAACCATTAACTTTAGTTTTAAGACTAAGTGCCTTTGTAATGTCCCATTTTAAAGTAACATTTCCTATTATATTATTAGCCTCATCTTGATTACTGTTTTCATACAAGTTCCAATAGGGATTTTTAAAAGCACCATTTCCATTAAAAGTATAGGCTTGATTATCATCCGTTTTATAAGGCAGTAAATTATCTCTACCCATATCAGGCAACATATACATATAATTATTTGCCGGATTCCGATCGCTTCCATTCTGGTACATCCTGTTTTTAACTTTATTATTGGTGTACAAAACGCTTATGTCTGAAGAAAGACTACTTGAAATTTTTTGCGACCCTCTAAAGGTTAGGTTGTTTTTATTCTGCACCTCCATATTTTCCATAACATGCTCACCCGAGGTATTGGCATAAGAGAGTCTGAAAGAGCCTAGATCTCCCCCTTTTTCAATAGCAACACTATTGGTTGTTACCACTCCCATTTGATATAAATCCTTGATATTATTGGGTTTTGGAAGGTATTTTGACTGCGTTCCATTGTAGGTCAAAATATCTTGACCCAACATTAGAGCCCCATAAGCTCTAATACTAGCAGCACTCGCTACACTAGGCAAACCGGTAATAGGATCAATAGTATTCAAGTTAGAAGCTAATCGACCACCACCGCCTGAACCATAAACATATTGGTAATAGGGATATTCTCTATTGCTAATAAAAGAAGAATTTGAATTGATGGTCACGCCTAAACTACTATTGGTTTTACCCTTTTTGGTTGTGATCAACACCACCCCATTAGAAGCTCTCGAACCATATAACGCAGCGGCATTTGGTCCTTTTAAAATATCTATGCTATCGATATCGTCTGGATTGATATGAGATAGTGGACTACCATAGTCAATATCAGTACCTGAATTCGATACTGAAACACCTGCATCTCCTTGACCACTATCAAGAGCGATACCATCAACAACATACAAGGGTTGATTATCCCCTGTTACGGATGTAAGCCCTCTAATCACTACCCTAGTAGATCCTGTAGGAGTACCCGATTTTACAATTTGAACACCCGCCGCTTTTCCTGATAGCGCATTTAAAAAATTGGTAGACCTAGCTTCTGTCATATCTTGGGTATCGATAGTTTGGGTAGCATAGGCTAACGATTTTTTTTCTCTTTTAATGCCTAAAGCGGTAACGACCACTTCTTCTAATTGTTGTTGAGATTCTAACAAGGACACATTAATAGTACTGGTTTGATTATTAAAAACCATGTTTTTTGAGGTATATCCTATGTAACTAAACATCAGAATACCATTTTTATTTTTTCCGGTAGCTATGGCATAGGCACCATCTATATCTGTTGTGGTGGCGATATTAGAATCTTTAAGCACAACGGTTACGCCTGGTATGCCTAAACCAGCATTATCAACCACTTTTCCTTTGATTATTTTATCCTGAGAAAAAAGTAGGATTGGGAATAAGAATAACAACAAACACCATTTAATTTTAATCATAATATTTATTTTTTTTCAATAGTGACATTTTAATAACAAAGCAACAAACCTCTTATATTGTCGTTTTTCATATACCAAGCAAATAAATAACAGCTTGCTTTTAAAGACGATTGACACTATTGCATCTTTTGACTTTACGACTTTACGACTTTCGACTTTATTTCTTACTTAATAGGAAATTATTTGTGGATTAGTAAATACAAGACAGGGCTTAAAAGACTAAGCCCTGTCTTATAAATTACTTAATAAACCTCTTTAATTAATTACAAACTTTTGAGAAAAAGATTTGTTTCCTGAACCTTTAACCACTAGAATATAAACGCCAGACTGCAAAGAACTTGCATTGATGTTTTCTTCTTTATTTGCGTTTGCACGGGAGAGTACTTTAGCACCCATTAAATTATAAATTTCTAAAGAAACCGAATCATCATTAGAACGAAGTACTTTTAAATTTTTTGTTTTAGTATTGTAAGAAACAGAAAAATTAGCCGAAAATTCATTGTCATTTACGGATAAAGCAGGTAAAGTTAATCCCGATTGCCATGCGCCTGCATCGTTACCAGTAGCTACAAAACCTATAGGTGAATTTTCAGTAGGAACAGTTGGAACAATATAGGTAACTTTACCAAGTGCATCATCATAGGTCAAATTGGAAGAGGCTAAATTAGCAGCAGCGAGTGGATCAAGACCGCCCTTTACAAATGTTTTAGAACTTGTTACAACATCTATGTTACTAGTTATCCATTGCCCTATAGATTTATTGAAAGTTTGAGTACCAGCTGGTGCAGCACCCCAATCTGATGGACCAGCTAGGACAGGGGGGATAGCAGTAAGATTTGTCACTTTATTACCATAAAATAAAGAATTATTTATGGTCGTATTCCCACTATCTGATCTTATTGTACCATAATCTTGGTTGGGATGTCCTATATTATTTTCAAAAAATGTGCAATGATTTATATCAACGACTGCACCAGTACCAACAACATATAAAGCACCTCCACCAAATGATTGAGTTGTACCTGTTGTACTATTTTTATAAAAAGTACACCGAGTCATGTTAAATTTAGACAAATCATTAATAGCAATTGCACCCCCATTTTGCAGGGCTTGATTTCCTTTAAAAAGGCAATCCGTAATATTTACAGTAGACTTAGCGATTTTAAGAGCACCTCCGCCTCCAACAACGGATGATGAATTTCCTACAAACCTACAATTTTCAAAATTTATAGTAACATCAGCCTGATTGCTAAACAATACAGCTCCGCCTTCTGTTATACTAGAAATCTGCCCAGAAAAAGTGATGTTTTTAAAAGTTACATTTTGACCAACAGAAGCACCGTTGATGGTAAACATTCTTTTATCATTACTAAGACCAGTTAAAGTAGATCCTGCTGCTGCATCACTTTCTATGGTGTATTGAAAATTTTTATTAACTGATGTTGCATTTGTTGAACTTAAATTATGAGATCCAGCAGTAACAGTTCCCACAACCTTTAAAACATCACCTGCTGAATCTATGTTAAGCAGAGCAGTGGCGAAACTATCAAAAGCAGTCTCTGGACTTATACCATCTTTAATAGTTCTGTCACTAGGTGCGGCAACAAATACTACTTGTTGTGCTGAAATACTGCCTACCAAAAATAAAGAGAGGCAGGAAGATAAAATTGTAATTTTTTTCATAATTGTTTTTTTTAGTTATTAAATTGAAGTGCAAATTAAATCGTTACGCATTAATATTTCATTAATTTTTGATTAATTATAAAACTAATTTAATAAAAAAAAGTGAATCAATAAAAAAAAGGTGGTTTTTTTATATTAAAGGAGACTCATGGGAATACTGTGAACATTTATTTTTTTCTCAAAACCATCAAGTAAATGCCAAAACTTAATTTTTCTTAACCCTCTTAATGGTTGAAAGGTTTTAATAATTTTCTACTGGGAATATTGTGAAAGTTAGTTTTTTCGAACCATTAAGGAAGTTAAGAACCAGTAAGTAAACGCCAAAACTTAATTTTCTTAACCCTAGTACTCTAGAACAAACATCGACCTCGAATTTTAACCATTATTACAATTCTTTTCGGAATGTTTTTCGACGGCAAATAATTTTGGGATCGAAATTTTTCCAAAGCAAATGGATGGCGTGATTGTCTGCTAATTCAGGGGTCCGAATACAATTTTGAATGCCTTTTTGGGTAAAAGTGGTGTGGTATTCCTTGAAAATAATAGCATGAACTCCTTTGTTTTGATAGTCGGGATGCACGCCAATGAGATAAAACGTCACGTCTTTGCTATGGTTTCGAGCGTTTAATAGATGTAGGAATCCAAAAGGGAATAATTTTCCATTCGCTTTTTGTAACGCCCTAGAAAAACTAGGCATTACGATGGCAAAAGCCACCAGATTTTCGTCTTTGTCTTCTACAAATTTGATGTATTCGGGATTGATAAAACTAATGTATTTTTTTTTGAAATAGTCCTTTTGGGTTTCTGAAATCGCCACAAATGAAGACAAACTGGCGTAGGAAGCATTAAACAAATCAAACATTTTGTCTACATACGGCATCACCTCTTTTGTCTTTTTAAAATTGAGGGATTTAAGTTGGTACCGCCTTTTGATTAATTCCTGCGCCTTGTCAAAGTATTCCAGTTTTACATTTTCGAAGGGAAATTTGTTTTCGAGATATTCTTTCTCGGTCACAAACCCCAATTGCTCAAAATGAGCAGCATAGTACGGATGATTGTACCAGGTAATCATGGTGCCCATTTCTTGAAAACCTTCGGTAAGCACCCCGACTTTATCTAAATTAGAAAATCCCATTGGGCCTTCTACATGTTCTAAATTGTTTTTTGTACCCAATTCATATACCTTTCCCAATAGAGCTTTAGTAACTTCAATGTCATCAATAACGTCGAACCATCCAAAACGGACTTTCTTTTTTTGTTGGTCGTTGACTTCGCTCCAATTGATGATGCTGGCTATTCTACCCACAATTTCATGGTTTTTGTAAGCCAAATAAAAGTAGGCTTCCGCATTTTCGAAAGCGGGATTTTTGGTTTTGTCAAAGGACAGCAATTCGTCAGCAATAATGGGTGGCACCCAATATTCATTGCCTTTATATAAGGAAAAAGGGAATTTTACAAATTCAGTCATTTCCTTTTTGGTGAGGGCTTCTTTTATGGTAATCATTGATTCTTCTACTGGTACGTTTATCCTTTTTTAGTCTTTTTGGCTCTTTTCTTGGCTTTTTTACTTGAATTTCCAGAGTCGATATCCATTCGAACCTCCCTATAATTAGCATCATAACGCCAAGAAAGACCAACTCCCCCATACAACCGGGAAGGGGTTGTTTTTAGACTGCTACCTACAGACGCGTCAATTTGCATGTTGTTGTTAACCAAAAAAGCTGCCCCGCCACGAACAATGGCGTCGCTATAAAAATCGCTTTTTATCCCTTGATTTTCTACAAAACAAGACCAATGATCATTGAGTCCCTTGGTTAAAGTCAGTACATAATTATAGCTAGGGTAATCTGTTCCAATATAATCCCCTATAATATTGGTTATAAAAACCCAACTTCCATCGCCCAAATGATTTTGGGTGATCAGGATTACTTTTGGAGAAATACCCCCTTTTTCAGAAAAATAATACGGATTGTTAGACAATATAAAGTTTGCTCCCGCAAATACAGAAACCGCAGGAATTAATTGATGCCAATTAAAAGAATGATTGGCCTTCCAGCTATACACATTAATTTTTTTTTCGTAATTTTTGAACGGATCATAAATCAGGTATTTAGCTCCTAAAACCGTTTGTTTTAAAGCTGATCGATCTTCACTTTTTAAGTTGTAGTTTCGGATTTCGGATTGATATTGTAGGTCGGCTATCAACTCTAACCTTTCCTTAAACAATCCCCATCTTAGAGTCAAATCCAATCCGAATCCATTGGCATCCCAATTCTCAATGCTATGCTTTTCTTGAATGCCATACAATCCTGATTCTAATTGTATCACGGATTTGCCAACAGCAAAAGCCGACATGGATTCTCCAGGTCTATTCGAATTAATTTGGTCTGTGTGTTGGCTATACTGAAGGGTTGGAATGCTTAAGAATACAGCAAGGACTAAGGCTTTGATCTGGTACATATTATTTTTGTTTGTTTAAAAAACTAGGCTCTACTAGGGTTTGTGCGAAAAACTAAAACATTTAAAAATTTATTTTTAAATATTTTAAACCATTAAGAGGATTAAGAAAATTAAGATTTAAATTTCTTAACGACCTTAATTAACTGAATGGTTTTGAGAAAAATTGAATGTTCACAATATTTCCAGTAGAACCAAAAGCTAAAACACATTTCAAATGTACTATATTTTATTATTAATTTAAGAATGATATTTTATTTTTGAACGTTGGAATTGTTAATTTTGCCAAAAAATATTTATTTATGCAAACAGCCTCTTTTAATGGTTTTATAAAAGCATTATTTTACTTTCTTGCTTTCTATTATATTTTTAAATTTTTAGCGAGATTGTTTTTGCCAATGTTAGTTAAAAAAGTGGTAGAAAAAGCGGGTGAAAATTTTCAACAACAGCAACAAAATGCCACAGCTAACTCTTGGAAAAAAACACCCAATAACGACGAAATCATCATTAATACTGCAAATGCTAAAAAACCCCGTGAAACGAAAAAAGTGGGAGATTATGTGGACTATGAAGAATTAGAATAATAGCCTCTAACCCTTAAAAAGCCAAACAATTCACTTTATTCAGTAGGACATTTCCAAAGTAAAAAACACGGAGTCTTATTTAACAGAAATTCAAATAGCTATAATTCCAATTAAATCCTAAATTTGGAAATCCAAAATCCCAATTATATAATGAAGCAACTTCAAAAGTTATACCCACACGCCCTTGTCTTAATTGGTTTTATACTCGTTTCCCTTATCTATTTCTACCCTGTTTTGCAAGGAAAGCAAATCTTCCAATCGGATATTGTGCAATATACAGGAATGGCAAAGGAGCAAAAGGACTTCAGAGCTTCGGATCATGTAGAGCCGTATTGGACAAATTCTGCCTTTGGCGGAATGCCAACGTATCAATTAGGGGCCAAATATCCTCATGATTACATTGGAATGATGGATGATGCTATCCGTTTTTTGCCTCGCCCTGCTGATTATTTGTTTTTGTATTTCCTTGGTTTTTATGGATTGCTATTGGTTTTAAATATAGATCCTCTCAAAGCCTTTTTTGGGGCACTGGCTTTTGGGTTTTCTACGTATTTGATTATTATTCTGGGTGTCGGGCACAACGCCAAGGCACACGCCATTGGGTATATGCCGCTAGTTATTGCCGGTTTTATTTTGGTTTTCCAAAAGAAATATACTTGGGGAGGTTTACTGACGATGTTTGCCGTCGCTTTAGAAATCAATGCGAACCACTTTCAAATGACTTATTATTTGTTAATTTTCTTGTTGGTTCTTTCGGTTTATTTCGTTTATCAGGCAATAAAAGAGAAGGAATATAAATCGCTTTTAACCTCATTTGGTGTTTTGGCAATAGCCGGGATTTTTGCCATTGGCGCTAATGCCACGAACTTATTGGCCACCGCTGAATACGCCGATTTTAGTACCCGAGGAAAAAGCGAATTGACCTTTACTGCGGATGGTTCCAAAAGCCCTGCCAACAACAGTGCTTTGTCTTATGATTACATCACAGAATACAGTTATGGGATAGCCGAAAGTTTCAATTTAATTGCGCCAAGACTTTTTGGCGGATCCAATAGTGAAGCTCTTGGAAAAGACAGCAAGATGTATGAATTTATGATGGGCCAAGGTGTGCCAGAAGCACAAGCCAATGATTTTGTTTCAGCAATGCCAACCTATTGGGGCAATCAACCCATTGTTGCCGCTCCGGCTTATGTCGGAATAGTGGTTTTCTTCTTGGGAATTTTGGCTTTATTCGCCGATAAGCGAAAAATAAAATACGTGTTTCTCTCCGGAGCTATTGTTGCTTTAGTGCTTTCTTGGGGGAAAAATTTTCCGGCAATAACAGATTTTTTTATCGAAAATGTTCCAATGTACAACAAGTTCAGAGCCGTTTCTTCGATTCAGGTTATCTTGGAATTGTGTTTTCCAGTTTTGGCTATTATGGGTTTGCAATCCTTTTTTAAATTGGAAAAAGAGGCTCAGTTTAAAGTCTTGTGGCAATCTGCCGCAGTAGGTTTTGGAGTTATTATTGGCCTGTTTTTACTCAAAGGCAGTTTTAGTTTTACGGGAGCTAACGACAGTTATTTCAGAGAAAGTTATGGTCCTGGTTTTGTAGACGCCCTTATAACGGATAGAATGACCCTTTACTCTGCCGATTTATTGCGCTCAGGTTTCTTTATTTTACTGGTGGCGGGAGTTTTTTGGTTGTGTATCAAAAATAAATTGGCTCAAAATACAGCAATCATACTCGTGGGATTGTTAATGATTTTCGATTTGTTTTTTGTAGATAAAAAATATGTTTCAGGCAAAGATTTTGTAAGCAAAAGAGAGGTCGAAGTTCCATTTCAGGAAACGCCTGCGGATGCACAGATTTTGCAGGACACCACTCAGTATCGAGTTTTTGAAGTTGAAGGGAATTTATCAAGTGCTAGAGCCTCCTATTTCCATAAATCGATTGGGGGGTACAGTGCCGTGAAACCTCGAAGAATGCAGCAATTGTTTGATTACCAAATTGCCAAAAACAATATTGAGGTTCTTAATATGTTGCATGTAAAATATGTTATTCAAACGGATTCAACCGGTAATTCTATTCCAACCCTAAACCCGAACGCTAATGGAAATGCTTGGTTTGTAAAGAATTTGAAATTTGTTCAATCTGCCGATGAAGAAATGAGTGCATTGGATAAATTGGATACCAAGAATGAGGCAGTTGTCAATAAAAAGGAATTTAGTACTGAAAATAAATCCTTCGCCATGGATAGCCTAGCCTCCATAAATCTAGATTCCTATAAACCCTATTACTTACAATATACTGCAAATAACAAAAAGGATGGATTTGCTGTTTTTTCAGAAATGTATTATGAAAAAGGATGGAAAGCTAGCATAGACGGTAAAAAAACTGATATTTTTAGAGTGAATTATGCTTTACGAGGACTCCAAATTCCAGCTGGAAAACACGCCATAGAATTCAAGTTTGAACCACAAGTAATACAAACAGGAAGCACAATTACGCTTTTCAGTTGTATAGGAATGGTATTGTTGGTGATTGGTGGGATTTATTTTGAGAACAAAAAAATTTAAACCTTAAACCTTCAACTTGAAACCAAAAAAACTGCTTATCATAACCTACTATTGGCCTCCAGCTGGCGGACCAGGCGTGCAGCGTTGGTTGAAATTCGTAAAATATTTGCCAGATTTTGGCGTACAGCCCATAGTTTATCTTCCTGAAAATCCAACATATCCCATTGTTGACGAGAACTTAGTGAATGAAGTTTCGGACAAGGCAATTATTCTTAAACATAAAATCTTTGAACCCTATCAATTAGCTTCCTTTTTTTCGAAGAATAAAACGAAAAAAATAAGTTCGGGGATTATTCCCAACCAGAAAAGGCAATCTTTTTTAGACAAGGTGTTTCTTTGGATTCGGGGGAATCTCTTTATTCCCGATGCACGAATTTTCTGGGTAAAACCATCGGTGGCATTTTTAGAAAAATACATTTTAGAAAATGATATTGACACTATTGTCACTTCGGGACCGCCTCATAGTTTACATCTTATTGGATTGAGATTAAAACATACCTTGAACGTAAAATGGTTTGCCGATTTCCGAGATCCTTGGACGACCATTGGCTATCATAAATCGTTGCGATTGTCGAATGATGCCGCCAAAAAACACAAAAAACTAGAACACCAGGTTTTGAATACCGCCGACACCATTATTGTGACCAGCAATACTACAAAGACAGAATTTCAAGCCATTACAAACAAGCCAATCGAAGTAATTACCAATGGTTATGATACGGAAAACATAGCGAATCATGTCTTAGACACTAGATTTTCTTTGGCTCATATTGGTTCTTTTCTTTCCGAAAGAAATCCCAATATATTGTGGGAATGTTTGGTCGAATTAATTACTGAAATTCCTGATTTTGGTTCGCATTTGGAGATAAAATTGATTGGAGCAGTAAGCCCAGAAGTATTGGAAACCATTGCTCAATTTGAATTGAAACCGTATTTGAAAACCTTGGGATATGTGTCGCATTCAGAAGCGATTGCGCAACAAAGAAAATCACAAGTGTTGTTGCTTATCGAAATCAATTCACAAGACACCAAAAGTATTATTCCAGGAAAATTATTTGAATATATGGTTTCCGGAAGACCCATTATTGCTATTGGCCCTCAGGGTTCAGACTTTGCCGAAATTATTTACAATACCAACACCGGGGTGTTTTTTGACTATTCTGAAAAGATGAAATTAAAAAGTGTACTTTTGGGATTTTACAATCAATTTTTGGAAGGAAAACTACATTCAAATGCTTTGGGTTTACAGCAATATTCCAGAAAAAGTTTGACCGAAAAATTAGTTGAAATCCTTCATAAATAACAAAAAGAGATTGCTTCGTGCCTCGCAATAACAAATAATGGGAATAGTATTAAATCAGTCCTTTAAGAATACCATAATAACCTATATTGGTTTTGCTATTGGTGGCATCAATACCATTTATTTTTATCCCGTTTTTCTTGGGGCAACTTTTTATGGTTTAACAAATTATATAACCTCTAGTGCTAATGTAATTATGCCCTTGTTTGCTATTGGAATGCAAAATACCTTGGTGAAATTCTACTCCCAATATGAAACCGATGCAGAACGATCCCGTTTTTTATCCTTTACGGTTTTATTTCCTTTGCTTTTAATAATTCCATTAGTTTTGATAGGTTTTTTCTTTTATGACGAGATATTATTTTTCTTATCAAAAAAGAACGCAATCGTCAAAAACTATATTTGGCTGATTCCATTCATTGGTTTATGTATGGCCTATTTCGAAATTTTTTATGCTTGGCTAAGGGTTCACATGCATTCTGTTTTTGGAAATTTCATTAAAGAAGTAGGTTTACGTTTGTTTTCGTTCTTTCTATTAATTGGGGTTTATTACCATTGGCTTAGTGTAGAAGGATTTGTATATGCAACGGCGGGATTGTATTTTTTGGCATTGTTGGCAACCATGTTCTATGCGTTTAGCATTCAGAAACCCAATTTTCAATTCACTAAACCCGTTAATACTAAAGCTATTTTAACGTATACTTTTTATATTATTCTATCTGGTAGTGTTGCTAATTTACTTTTGGATGGGGATAAAATGATATTAAATCAATATATGAATATCGAGAATATTGCCTTTTATTCGGTGGCAACCTATATTGCTCTAGTTATTTCAGTTCCCAGTCGTGCAATGCATCAAATTGTGTATCCTATTACAGCCAAATTGATGCACGAAAATAAGCACGAGGAAATGAATGTTTTGTACAAAAAAACATCCATCAATCTCCAAATGGTAGGTGGGTATGTAATGTTGGGTATTTTTGTCAATATCAATACGCTATATGAAATGGTCCCTCCGGAATATGCGGGAGGAATTTTGGTTGTTTTTATGATAGGCCTTTCTAAATATTTTGATTTGATTTTGGGAAACAACAATGCTATCATTTTCAACACAAAATATTACCGAACGGTTTTGTTTTTGGGTGTAATTTTGGTAGTTTTAACCGTAAGTTTAAATATGATTTTTATTCCAATTTTTGGTATTATAGGTTCGGCATTTGCCACTTTATTGTCAATTACATTATATAGTTTGGCCAAATTGCTGTTTGTGGTAAAAAAATTAAATCTGTATCCTTTTACCAATCAAACTTTTTATTCTATGGCCCTTACCTTTGTGTTGTTTGTAATGTTTTATTTTTGGGATTTTCCTTTTTATCCTATAATTGCTATAATTTTAAAATCAATTTTAATGACAATTGCGTATGTATATTTGAATTATAAATTTGTAATTTCTATTGAAATTAATGATGTTATTGACAATACTCTAAAAAAACTGAACCTGTTTAAGAAATAGCAACACCTAAAAAAAGCTATCGCAAAACGAATGGATTTGCAACTATCCTATCCTCAAACATAGACTAATGCCAGCTGTAATTTCAAAACAGTCCAATGAAATTGCCCTAATGAAATATATTGATGCAGTAAATCCGAACAATTGGGCTAAATACTATTCATAAATGGCATTATTATATTGGCAATATCCAAAGTGAAATAGTCAAATTAATTTGGAGTTAGACCATCCTTCATGCCACTCTATTCTCTAAATTCATTATCCTAAATTTACCAAGAAATTTTTTTCTTGATAAACTTTGTATATTTGATAAACATTTTATTTTTCAATTGCACCAACAATTGCAAAAACCAACCCACAAAAAAATATGCCACAAGATACCAAAGAATTAAAACTAGCCGTGCTCATTGATGCTGACAATGTTCCGTATAGCAATGTAAAAGGAATGATGGAAGAAATCGCCAAGTACGGAACGCCCACCACGAAACGCATTTATGCCGATTGGACAAAACCCAATGCCAATGGATGGAAAAGCGTATTACTAGAACATGCCATCACCCCTATTCAACAGTACAGCTACACTGTGGGGAAAAACTCCTCGGATTCGGCGATGATTATCGATGCTATGGATTTGTTGTATTCGGACAAAGTAGACGGGTTTTGCATCGTTTCCAGCGACAGCGATTTCACGCGCTTGGCCATTCGTTTAAGAGAATCCGGAATGAAAGTCATTGGAATAGGTGAAAAGAAAACGCCCAATTCTTTTATTGTCGCCTGTGATCGATTTGTATACATTGAAGTTCTCGAAGGCGCTATCAAAAAAACCCGAGCAATAGTAAGTGGACGGAGCAAATCAACAAAAACAACTGCGCCAAGTCAAGGTTCGAAAAAACAAGCTGAAAAAGAGACGTCTAGTAAAATTGACAACCAAACTATAGAACTCATCGAAAGTACTTTAGAAGCCATTGGCGATGATGATGGCTGGGCATTTTTAGGTGATGTAGGAAACCTTATTGTGAAGAAAAAACCCGAATTTGACCCTAGAAATTATGGCTTTTCGAAACTTACCCCTATGCTTAAATCCCTTACCGATATTCTCGAAATTGACGAAAGGGAATCAGACAAGAAAGGAATCAAGCACGTTTATGTGAGATTAAGATATAGCTAAGGAAGTCGAAAGTTTTAATGTCGTAAAGTTAAAAGCCTCTATAGAATTAAAAACTATTTAAAATCAGACAGTTACAATAAATTTAACATTTTAAAATACGACATTTTATTTCACTTACTACTTAGATTCTAAATTTTTGACACTAATACAAAAAAAGGAGGTCTTGTTACAGACCTCCAATTGTAGATTTTGATTTACCATTATCAACAACATACCTTACGGCGGCTGATTATTGAATAATCTTCTCTGTTCAGATTGATATACTCAAGTAATTAATCAAAACCACATTCAAATGTACAATTTATTTATATATAAAATATTGAATTTCAATATTTTAACTATTTATTAACATCATTTGTTTCAGTACACACAACTACATTTATCATCACTCCATGCAACTACAAAGCTAATCTGATAAAATTTTCTTTATGTTTGCTTTCAAAATATCAAAAAAACACAATGAAACTAGTCTTCGCCACCAACAATAAAAATAAAATTCTAGAAGTACAGCAGCTTCTTCCTAAAAGTATCGAAATAGTTAGTTTAGAAAGTATCGGTTGCTTCGAAGAAATTCCGGAAACCGCCGACACCATAGAAGAAAATGCAATTATGAAGGCCAACTATATTACCCAAAAATACGGTTACGATTGCTTTGCCGACGACACAGGACTTGAAGTGGATGCACTAAACGGAGAACCTGGAGTTTATTCAGCGAGATATGCTGGAGAACAACGCAGTTCTGAAGACAACATGACTAAATTATTGAATGCTTTATCCAATAAAATTAACAGAAAAGCGCAGTTTAAAACCGTTATTGCGTTAAACTCAAACGGCAAGCAGCATCTTTTCACAGGAATTGCACGAGGCGAAATCACTTTAGAAAAAATAGGAAATCAGGGATTTGGCTATGACCCCATCTTTAAGCCAGAAGGTTACGAGGCTACTTTCGCCCAACTTTCGCTCGAAGAAAAAGGCAAAATCAGCCATCGCGGAAAAGCTACAGAACAACTAATTAGCTTTTTAAAAACGAAGTGAAAATTTGTATTTTATAGATTTGACAACTTTTTGAAAGTTGTCAAATCTAAAATCTGCAATCTAAAATCTAAAATTCTGATTATCAAATACCCATAAAACAGCTTATCTGAATATTCTTTTAGATTATGTGGTTTTTTAACTGTACTTTTGCACCAAATTTTAAAAACACATATGAACAAATTTGAACAATTAGGATTGAGTGAATCGCTACAACGTGCGATTATCGATCTAGGATTTGAGAATCCGACCGAAGTACAGGAGAAAGCGATTCCCCTATTATTGGAACAAGACACAGATTTAGTTG
>JBIILD010000044.1:0-12046 GCA_044232845.1 Flavobacterium sp. | reverse complement strand
AAAAAACTTTTTCGCAATTATCTTTATTAGTAATATCTAGATCGGATGAAGAGCAAAATATAAATTGGATATCAGGATAATTTCCCGCAATGAATTGTATGGATTGCCCTAATTGACCATTGGCTCCTGTCACTAAAACTACCATGCTTTCTTTGCATATTGTAGTGTTGGTAGTAGCTTATCTTTATCTGACACCAATACTTCGCTCATCGGAAATCGCCAATCAATGTTGAGTTCTGGATCATTATATAAAATGCCTGCTTCGGATTCTTTATGATAGAAATTATCGCATTTATAAAAAAAAGTAGCTGTTTCGCTCAACACCACAAATCCGTGTGCAAAGCCTCTTGGGATAAACAACTGTTTTTTATTTTCTCCCGAAAGTAATATATAGACTTTTTCCCCATAAGTGTCAGAACCAGGCCTGATATCCACCGCTATATCAAGAACTTCACCTTGTGAAACACTCACTAACTTCGCCTGAGCATGTTCCCCTGTTTGATAATGCAATCCTCTCAAAACTCCTTTGGAAGAAAAAGATTGGTTGTCCTGAACAAAATGTACTTTTTGTCCTATTCGTTCTTGAAAACTTCTTTCATTGAAGCTTTCCATAAAATAACCCCTGTCATCATAAATAATTTTGGGTTCAATACTGTAACAGCCTAATGCGTTGGTGGGAATAAAATTCATTGTAATAATCTCTATTGGTTTAATTCAAATAAGACTTTTTGTCTTTTATAAAAATTGATAAACAAACGTGTCAAAATAAATCCAAAAAATAAAATTAATGGGAATACAAATTTTAATTTCCCGTTGCTATTTTTAGTGTTTTTAATGTTTGTGATAGTGCTTGAGTCTTTAATGAATACCTTTAGGTTTTCAAGAGTTATTTTTTGTGTGGCAATTTCATTTATTAAATTATTTTTTAAATCAAATAACGGATTTATTTGATTGTTTTCATTATTATAAATTAGATTTTGATTCTTATTTTGTCTTAAATTATAGGCCATAAATTTTAATAACGAATCAACTTGAACAATCTCTTGTTCATTTTTTTTCATTTTTATAAGGATGTTTTCCTTTGAAATTTTAAGAATTTTATTGTAATATTCATCCGTATTCAGGAATTTTAATATGGGTTTTATAAATTCATCGTTGTTAATTTTTCCTAATGTTATAATTTCAATTTTATGGTTTGGATAATTTTTACTAGTCAATTTATCTTTTATCACTTCTTTTAAACTTCCGTCTTCGGCCAATAATTTGACCAACTCAAAATTTTGGGTATTTGTAGCGTTTGCGGCAGAGGTGGAGTTGTTAACAAAGTTGTATATATCAATAACCGGTTCTATTTGTATTGATTTTATCAAATCGGAATTATTTATTCCGATGGATTTGAAAAAAACTGTGTCTTGCTCCTTTAACTTTGAAGATATTAAATCTATTTTAGAATAGAGGTAATCAGTACCGCCCATATTTGGTGAAACTATTATTTCATTAGTATAGGTTTTTAATGTTGTATCCAAATAAATCCCTGTACCAAATCCCAATAATAGTAATAGGGAAATTACAGCTTTATTTTTAAAAAAAAACTGAATGCATTTAAAAATGGACGCTTTAATTCCTTGCAGGAAACCGCGAAATTTTTTAAAGAGTTGTGTTAAATCAATCTCTTGATCTTCATTGCTAGAGGTGTTTGTGCTCATTTTAGTTGTTTTAGTTACAATATTGGGGCGTTATTACAGATTTTAAGGTGAAACGACAAAAGTACTGTTTTATTTTCTTTTCAACACATCCACAATGTTTCTATCATTACTCAATCTTGGAATTTTGTTTTGGCCGCCCAATTTTCCAATGGATTTCATATAATCTTGAAAACCGTTTTTGACCACTTTTGTGATAACCACTTTTCGCAAAACCTTACCCTCAATTAAATCATCGTAGTACATGTTTTGTTGGCGCATGGCATTATCTAAAGCTTCTGCAAAAGCATCCAATTTTTCGGGTTCTCCCGAAGCATCGGGATCAAATTCGATGAACCATTCATGGTATGGCAAACCTTCCTTTGGGGTAATCTGCGGAGCAACCGTGAATTCGTTGATTCGAATAGTGGTTCCAATTAGGGCTTCCTGCAAAGCACTTTCGACTTCTTTGCCAATCACGTGTTCTCCAAATGCCGAAATATAATGTTTGATTCTGCCCGATACAATCACTCTATACGGCATTAAACTAGTAAACTGGACGGTATCGCCAATATTGTATCCCCAAAGTCCGGCGTTGGTAGAAATAATCAATACATAATTGACACCCAATTCGACTTCGCCAATGGTATAACGTCTTGGTCCCGTCCCGAAACTTCGGGATTCTGGATTTATATAAAATTCATCGCTTTTTATGAATTCATAAAAGATCCCAGAATTCAATAATAGTAGCATTCCTTTTGCCTCCTGAGAATCTTGGTAGGCAAAAAATCCTTCCGAGGCCGGAAATAATTCAATGCTGTTTACTTTTCGACCTATCAGGTTTTCGAATTTGGTACGGTAGGGCTCATAATTTACACCGCCATAAATAAATAGATTGAAATTTTTGAAGATTTCACCTATGGGTTTCTTTTCTTTTTGATGCAATTTTTCGAAATACATTTGCACCCAAGATGGAATTCCAGAAATTACGGTCATGTTTTGGTCAAAAGTTTCCTCGACAATAGCGTTTACCTTGGTTTCCCAGTCGTCAATGCAATTAGTTTCCCATGAAGGCATTCGGTTTTTTTGCAAATATTTTGGAACAAAATGCGCTACAATTCCCGACAATCTCCCTAGCTTTATGCCTTTTTTTTCTTCTAAAACAGGACTTCCTTGAAGGAAAATCATTTTCCCATCGACAAAATCAGCGTTTCCCGTTTCGTGAATGTAATGCAGAATGGCGTTTCGTGCCGCTTCAATATGAAAGGGCATCGATTCGGCAGTAAGCGGAATATATTTGGCCCCCGAAGTAGTTCCCGAAGTTTTGGCAAAATAAAGCGGTTTGCCTTTCCAGAGAACGTTTACATCGCCTTTAATAACTTTTTCAATATAGGGTTTTAAATCCTCGTAATCCCGAATGGGAACATTATTTGAAAAGTCTTCAAATGTTTTTATTTGGTCAAAATGGTGGTCAATGCCAAATTGGGTGTTTTTTGCCTGCCGAATTAAATCTTCGAAAACGTTGCGCTGCGTTTCAATTGGATTTTTTGCCCAAAGTTGGGTTTTTTGATAGATTTTTTTAGCAAAAATTTTAGCTAGTATTGATTTTATGGACATTTATTTTCTTTTTTTCGCCTTCTTTATGGAGCTATTAAGACGGGCTTCCTCTTTTGCCACTTGTTCTCTCAATTTCAATTCTTCTTTTGATGGAGATAAATCAACTTTAGATGGCGCTTCTTCAGTTGAAGCCAATATAGAATCTTTATTAAATTTTGCATATTCTAAATCTCCTGTTAAGACTTTTTGTATTGATTTTATATAAGCTTCGTTTTTGCTAAGAACAACGGACAAAGAATCTGATTTTAAAGCCAATTCTGTGGCGTCTCTTTTTAATTTAGAAGAAGAATAACCCGGAATAAACTCGCGCAAAGGCGTGAAAGCAATAATAACCGTAGTGAGTGCAATCAAGGAAATAGCACCTAGACTAGCCATCACAAATACATTCATTAGATTTAATTTGAAGGAAAAAATTTCTTCAAAAGTATCCTCATTTAAAATAACCAAGCGGTTTTTTAAGAATAATTTGTTTAGGAGTTTTTCCCTTTCGAACCTCTTTTTAGACATATTCCGAGTTTATGTTACAAATATAATAATTAAAGTATGGATATTACTTCCTTGTTTTCCAATTGATATTCATTTGAGGGTGTTCATATTACCAAAATTTTAACCCTTTTAAAACTAAATAATTAACGTAATATTCACTTATGTTCCGTTTTTCTATATACCTTTGTCTATAGTTTTATTATAAATTAGCTTAGGCAATAAATTATTTTGATCATGGGAAATTTAGGTGTAACGGAAATTCTTATTATTTTAGCAATAGTTTTATTACTTTTTGGAGGTAAAAAAATCCCAGAATTAATGAAAGGTTTGGGTAGTGGAGTTAAAGAATTTAAAAACGCTGCTAAGGACGACCAACCTGCTAACAAAAAAGAAGACGAAACGAAAGAATAGATTTTATTTCAAATTTTTAAATCCCAAACACCAAATATTTTTTAGTGTTTGGGATTTTTTTAATGTTACTTATCGAATTTCTCAATATTGTTGATGAGAGTTGACTAATTTTGAGATAGATTTATTATTGAGAAAGATCAAAAGGACGTATGGAAAAGGGCTGCGATTTGGAGACACATCCATTTAGGTTTAATCCACTACCATTTCTGGGATTTCTCCTTCGATAATCAAATTAGCTTGGGTAAAAGCGATGATGTGTTCCACTGAAATGCCTGGAGCGCGTTCCAAGAGTTTAAACCCTTTTGGGGTTATTTCCATAACTGCGAGTTCCGTAACCACTTTTTTCACGCAACCCATGCCGGTTAAAGGTAAAGTGCATCGTTTCAAAATCTTTGATTCGCCGGCTTTGTTGACATGCATCATGGCCACAATAATAGTATTGGCCGAAGCGACCAAATCCATCGCGCCGCCCATTCCTTTGACCATTTTTCCAGGAATTTTCCAATTGGCAATGTCGCCGTTTTCGGCCACTTCCATAGCGCCCAAAATGGTTAAATCGACATGTTGCCCTCGAATCATCCCGAAACTCATTGCCGAATCAAAAAAACTGGCTCCTGGCAAGGTGGTTATGGTCTGTTTTCCAGCATTTATTAAATCCGCGTCTTCTTCGCCCTCAAAAGGAAAAGGTCCCATTCCGAGAACGCCGTTTTCACTTTGAAACTCCACGTCTATTCCTTTTGGGATATAGTTCGCCACAAGCGTTGGGATGCCTATTCCGAGGTTTACGAAATAATTGTGTTTTAACTCTTGTGCGATTCGTTTTGCGATTTGAATTTTATCTAAAGCCATTACTATGCTCTTTTTTGAGTGGTACGTTGCTCAATCCTTTTTTCATATTTCTGGCCTTGAAAAATGCGTTGCACGAAGATTCCGGGAATTTGAATTTGGTTAGGGTCGAGTGTTCCCACTTCAACCAACTCTTCCACTTCGGCAATGGTAATTTTTGCAGCGCCAGCCATACAGTAATTAAAATTTCGGGCAGTTCCCTTAAAGATGAGGTTTCCTGCCGTGTCGCCTTTCCAAGCTTTTACAATGGCAAAATCGGCTTTAAAGGCCAATTCCATTAGGTGCATTTTTCCGCTGAATTCCCTGAATTCTTTGCCAATAGCAACCTCTGTTCCAAAACCTGCAGGCGTAAAAAAGGCGGGGATTCCGACCTGGGCTGCACGACATCGTTCGGCTAAGGTTCCTTGCGGAATAAGCTCCACTTCGAGTTCGCTAGAAAGCATTTGGCGTTCGAACTCTTCATTTTCTCCCACATAGGAAGAAATCATTTTCTTGATTTGATGTTTTTGCAATAGTAATCCAAGTCCAAAATCATCGACTCCAGCATTGTTTGAAATGCAGGTGAGGTTGTTGGTTTCTTTTTTTACCAATTCGGCTATAGCGTTTTCAGGAATGCCACAAAGACCAAAACCACCAAGCATTATGGTCATACCATTTTCGATTCCCCCGAGTGCGTCTTGAACGTTGTTTACTTTTTTGTTAATCATAGCGTCTTTTTTTAGCCTGAAAAAACCCTTCAAAGATTCACAACTTCAAAAAAGATGGAAGATTTGAATCTGAGTTCGATTACTAATTTCTACAGAAAAGGCCACAATTTACTGTAAATAAATTTGGACAAAACAGTAAAAACATCGTATTGAAAGTATTGGTATTGAAAGAATTAAATTCAATTTAGCCCTTTAGTTTGCTTTTATAAAAATACGGAATTATTTTGTATTACAGATAGGTTTTGATAAAGTTTCTTGAAAAACAAAAAATCGTTCATTATTGGTAATACCGCTAGAGGCTTTTCTAAACAGGATCAATATTTATCTAAAAAAACTAAAATTTTTTTGAATCATTGTGAAAGAATTAACTAGGTAAAAAAACTAGCAAAATTAATATAACAGCTTTATTTTGAAATGCTATTGACACTTTTGCTTTTTTTGACTTTTCGCCTTTTAAACTTTCGACATACTTAGCATTAGAGTAATAATCGAACTCAGGTTACCAATTTGTAAAAGGATTGTTGCTCAAATAGGAATTGTAATACCTACTGTCATTGGTAACTTCATCCCCAAGCCAATTAGGTTTTTCGAAAGGTTCATCCTCAGAATTAAGCTCAATTTCAGCGATGATCAATCCTTCATTTTCTCCATGAAACTCATCAACTTCAAAGATGTGATTCCCTACTTTTACTTCAAAACGGGTTTTTTCAACAACTCCTTTTTCGCATACCTTTAATAATGCTGCCGCTTCTTCAACAGGAATCTCTTTTTCCCATTCAAATCGTGACAAGCCCACCTCATTTGAGGCTCCTTTTATGGTCAAGAAGCCCTTGTTCTCTTTTATGCGAACTCTAACGGTGCGTTCTGGAACAGAGCTCAAATAGCCTTGCGCAATTCTATTTTTAGCAAATGCTTCCTTTTTGAAAGCTTCTGAGGCCGTGAGGAATTTTCGTTCTATTTCTATCATTTTATCCTAGTTTTCTTCATCAAATGTATAAAAATCTTCGGGTATCTTTGAGTAATAGTTTTTACATAAATTTGTCTTATGTCAGGAATGAACCCAAATAGAAAAATTATACACATCGATATGGATGCTTTCTTTGCTTCGGTAGAGCAAATGGATAATCCTGCCTTACTTGGAAAACCCATTGCTGTGGGTGGAGCAGAAAACCGAGGGGTGGTAGCTGCGGCAAGTTATGAAGCCAGAAAATTTGGCGTTCGAAGCGCCCTCAGTGGTGTTTTGGCCAAAAAGAATTGTCCGGATTTAATTTTTGTAAAACCCCGATTTGAACGCTACACAGCAATATCGAATCAAATAAGAAAAATATTTTATGATTACACCGATTTGGTGGAGCCGTTGTCACTTGACGAGGCCTATCTTGATGTAACGATAAACAAAAAAGGCAACCCAAGTGCCTCTTTATTGGCTCAAGAAATTAGATTACGCATTTACAACGAAGTGGGGTTGAGGGCTTCGGCAGGGATTTCGATTAATAAGTTTGTGGCAAAAATCGCCAGTGATTATAATAAACCCAACGGTCAAAAAACGGTCAATCCAAATGAAGTCATTCCTTTTTTAGAGGAATTACCTATCAGGAAGTTCTATGGGGTGGGAAAAGTAACCACGGAAAAAATGTATCAATTGGGTATTTTCACGGGATTGGATTTAAAGCGCCAATCCTTAGAATTTCTGGAAAAGCATTTTGGGAAATCAGGGAATTTCTTTTATGATGTAGTTCGGGGAATTCATAATAGCGAAGTGAAACCGGATAGAATACCCAAATCAGTAGCAGCAGAACATACCTTTGAGAGCAATCTTTCTTCAGAAATTTTTATGATGGAACAGCTGGAAAACATCGCTAATTCATTGGAAAAGCGACTCAAAAAACAGCATATTAACGGAAAAACAATTACGTTGAAAATAAAATACAGTGATTTCACACAACAAACTCGTAGTAAAACGTTGCCTTATTTTATTTCAGATAAGGGATTGATTTTAGAATCTGTGAAGGAACTATTGTTTCAAGAGCGAATGAAGAACTCTGTTCGATTACTAGGAATTTCGTTAAGCCAATTAAACACCGAAGAAAAAAAGACCATCGCAGTACAGTTGAAATTTGCTTTTTAACAAAAAACCCTCCGATTAGGGAAGGTTTTTGATGTCATTAGGTAGGCTTGAAACTATTCAATTTCCGAAACTCTCAAGGTATTTACCATTCCTTTTTCAACGACAGGCATCGCAGCCAAGTTAATAAGAAAGTCGCCCTTTTCAACAAATCCTTTTTCTTTGGCTATTTTATTTACGTCGGTAATAGTGTCATCAGTACTTACTGAATTATCGTAATAAAATGATTTAACGCCCCATAATAAATTAAGACTTGTAAGAATTCTTTTATTGGAAGTAAAAACCAGAATATGGGATTGAGGTCTCCAAGCAGAAATTTGGAAAGCAGTATACCCACTATTAGTTAAAGTACAAATTGCCTTAGCTTTTATACTATTAGCCATATTCGCAGCGTGATGGCAAATTATTTTTGTTATAAAACGGCTGGTTTTTATTTGTGGGGTGTTTTGTGGAACTTGAATTAATGGAGAATCCTCAACTGCTTCAATGATTTGAGTCATTTTCTGAATTACCTGAACGGGATAATTCCCAGTTGCGGTTTCTCCTGAAAGCATAACAGCATCTGCACCATCCATAACAGAATTGGCAACATCATTTACCTCAGCACGAGTGGGCGTAAGGCTAGTAATCATTGTTTCCATCATTTGGGTGGCTACAATAACAGGAATTCGGGCGGTTTTCGCTCTCCGAATTAATTCTTTTTGAACTAAAGGAACTTCATGAGCGGGTAATTCCACTCCTAAATCGCCACGGGCTACCATTAAACCATCACAGTAAGCGACTATTTTATCAATATTTTCTAATGCTTCTGGCATTTCTATTTTAGCAACGATCGGAATTTTATATGCTGAATGCTTGGCAATTAATTCTTGTAAATCTTGTAAATCTCGGGGAGTTTTAACAAAAGATAGTGCTATCCAATCTACATTTTGACCGATGGCAAAAATAGCATCGGCAATATCTTTTTCTGTCATCGCAGGCAAAGATATTTTTGTATTGGGAAGATTTACCCCTTTTTTAGATTTCAATTCGCCGCCTTGAATTACTCGTGCAACTACTTCTGATTTTTTGTCGGTTTTTACAATTTCGAAGATAAGTTTACCGTCATCAAGTAAAATTCTTTCTCCAGGATTTACATCGTTTGGAAAGTTTTGGTATTTCATGAAAACTTTTTGGGCAGTTCCAATAATATCTTCAGCGGTTGTGAAAGTAATTAGGTCGCCATCATTTACAATCACGCCCTCTTCCATAACACCTACTCGAAGTTTTGGACCTTGTAAATCCGCTAGAATTGCTGTGGTGTAACCAAATTCTTCATTAAGACTTCTAATAATATTTATTTTTTTCTTAACATCTTCATAGTCAGCGTGCGAAAAATTAATTCTAAACACATTTACACCTGCGTCAACCATGTCCTTTATGATTTCTTTTGTGCTACATGCAGGCCCTAATGTGGCTACAATTTTGGTTTTTTTGTTTGTAAGCATTTGTATTAAAAAATTAAATTGTTTTTTGATTTTATTGTATTGGTGTCAACCGTATAAATCGCCGATATGTTATCAATGGCATTTAAAGCAGTCTGTATTATTGTCATGTTCATCGTTTGATCCAAATTTTCTATCTTTAAAAAATAATCTACTTTTTTAAATTCTGGAAGCAAATACACTTTTGTTGCCACTTCCAGAGTCAGATTTGAAAATAGGTTTTGGCTATTGTCTTTTTTTTGTTGAACAACTTCGCCTTTATTTTGAATTAAATTCCAAGAAATCTCCTTTTCAATGGCATGATAATAATATCTTGAAAATTTTGTTTCTCCTTCTTTTATGTTAATCTGAATTTCATTCTCACTTTTACTCAAATTGATTGGCAGTTTTTTATTGATGAAAAATGCAAGCCGATAGTCTTCTAATGAAGTATGAATAGCAATAAGATGATAATTTATTTCGTCAAATTCGCCAAGATCTAATTTATGAATAGCCATATTCATTAAAAATAAGGTGTAAATATAGTATTTCTAAAGAAGTATCGCTCTTTATAAAACTGATGTTTTCGTTATTTTATAAACGATAACGTTTTAGTTTTAGTGGATTTGATATTAATTTTTATCTATTTTTTCCTGAAACGTAAAATAAGCACGTTGAGAGGCTTTTTCTTCTGCTTTCTTTTTTGAGGTCGCTCGAGCTTTTGCAATTACTTTATCATCAATGCTTAATTTAACACCAAACAGTCTTTGACCGTCAATTCCATTGTCTTCAAAAATATCATAGTGAAAATGTTTCTTTTCTTTTTGGCACCATTCTATAAGCAAACTTTTATAGCTAATTACTTTTCCTTCTAATCGGGCAATATCTACATAAGGTATAACGACCCTTTTTTGAATAAATTTTTCACAGTATTCATAACCTCTGTCAAGGTAAATCGCACCAACTAAAGACTCAAAAATATTGCCGTGAATATTCTCTCCAAAATGTTGTATAGGAACCTTGCTTTCTATAAATCGCACCAAGTTCAAGTCCTTCCCCAGTTCGTTTAAATGTTCTCTGCTTACAATTTTTGAACGCATTTTAGTAAGATACCCTTCATCTCCTGCAGGAGCTTTGTTAAACAAATGCGCCGCAATTACGGCACTTAACATGGCATCGCCAAGAAATTCCAGCCGTTCGTAATTAATGGCGTTTCCTTTTTCATCAAGCTTGTTAGAGGAACGATGCGTAAAAGCTCTTTTATAATTCTCAATTTTTATTGGAACAAAGCCTAAAATTTCATGTATAGCATCAAAAAAAATCCCGTCTTCAAGAGAACGGGATTTTGAAAATATTTTTCTAATGAAATTCATCTAAGATTATAAGTCTAATTTTTTTACTAATACACAGGCATTGTGACCCCCAAAACCAAAAGTATTACTCATCAAGACATTCATTTCTCTTTTTTGGGCAACATTGAACGTAAAGTTTAATTTGGAGTTGATGTTTTCATCATCGGTAAAATGATTTATGGTAGGAGGAACAATTCCATATTTCATAGAAAGAATAGAGGATATAGTTTCAATGGCTCCTGCTGCTCCAAGGAGGTGACCTGTCATCGATTTTGTTGAATTCAAGTTCATGGTATAGGCATGTTCGCCAAAAACGTGTTCTATTGCTTTAGATTCGGCTAAATCACCAAGTGGGGTTGAAGTCCCGTGCATATTCACGCCATCAACATCAGTAGGTTTTAATCCTGCATCCCTTAAACAATTTAGCATCACGTTTTTTGCACCCAAACCTTCAGGATGAGGTGCTGTGATGTGATACGCATCCGCTGACATTCCGCCGCCACCTAATTCGCAATAAATTTTTGCGCCTCGGGCAATAGCATGTTCGTATTCTTCAAGAATCAGAGCTCCGGCACCTTCGCCTAAAATAAATCCGTCTCTGTCTTTATCCATTGGCCTTGAAGCGGTTTTTGGATCGTCATTTCTTGTCGAAAGCGCGTGCATGGCATTAAATCCACCCATTCCGGCAATAGTTACCGCAGCCTCGGAGCCTCCGGTTACCATTATGTCTGCATGGCCTAATCGGATATAATTAAAAGCGTCTATAATAGCGTTTGTTGACGAGGCGCAAGCTGAAACCGTTCCGAAGTTTGGCCCTCTAAATCCATATTTTATGGAAATGTGCCCACAGGCAATATCTCCAATCATTTTGGGTATAAAAAAAGGGTTAAATTTTGGCGTTCCGTCACCGGCGGCAAAATTTAGAACTTCAATTTGAAAAGTTTCCAAGCCCCCTATTCCTGAACCCCAGATTACGCCTGCTCGATCTTTATCTATTTTATCTAAGTCAAAGTTAGCATCATTCATAGCTTCTTCTGAGGAAACCATAGCATATTGTGCATAGCGATCCATTTTTCGAGCTTCTTTCCTGTCTATGAAATCTTCAACATTAAAGTTTTTTAATTCACATGCAAACTGGGTTTTGAATTTTGAAGCATCAAAATAAGTTATTGGAGCAGCTCCACTAACGCCATTAACAAGTCCGTTCCAATATTCTTGAACAGTATTTCCAATAGGAGTAAGAGCGCCTAAGCCTGTCACTACAACTCGCTTTAATACCATGATTCTTGTGTTTAGTATTTTTTTAGACAAATAAAACCCATGCTTTCTTGCTGTATTACTATCACAAAAGAGCTAT
>JBIILD010000081.1:0-8007 GCA_044232845.1 Flavobacterium sp. | reverse complement strand
CGTTAACAATGCTGTAAACGGGTGTTTTTTTTATTATTTCTTAGCTTCTTCAATATAAGAAATCGCTTGACCTACAGTACCAATGTTTTCTGCTTGATCGTCTGGAATCTGAATATCAAATTCTTTTTCGAATTCCATAATAAGCTCTACAGTGTCTAATGAGTCAGCCCCTAAATCGTTAGTGAAGCTAGCTTCTGTTACAACTTCATTTTCGTCAACACCTAATTTGTCTACGATAATAGCTTTTACTCTTGATGCAATGTCTGACATAATCTTTAATTTTAAAATTTAATTTGTTGGCAAAAATAAAAAACTTTATTTTAAAACAACTTATTTAGTTAATAAATTTATGAATAGGAATTTATTAACCAAATTTAATAAACACTCTAAAATGTTATTTATTATCATTTTTTATCCCTTTTTTTGCATGATTAAATTATTTATAGTATGAATAAAATAGTAATTTTTGCTTCGGGATCGGGTACAAATGCCGAAAACATTATACAATATTTTAAAACCAAAGATGTCGCGACCATCGCAGCTGTTTTTACAAACAATCCAATTGCCAAAGTGATTGAAAGAGCTGATAATCTTCAAGTTTCAACTGAAATTTTTTCCAACGCAGAATTATTTGAAAGTAAAGTTTTACAAAAATTAAATGTTATCCAACCCGATTTGATCGTTCTTGCTGGATTTTTGCTTAAACTTCCCCCAGCTATCGTCGAAGCCTATCCCAATAAAATAATAAATATCCATCCCGCATTGTTGCCAAAATACGGCGGAAAAGGCATGTACGGAATGAATGTGCATAGAGCCGTTGTCGAAAATAAGGAAAAGGAAACTGGAATTACCATTCATTTTGTCAATGAAAATTATGATGAAGGAAACATTATTTTTCAGAAAAAAGTTGCGCTATTACTTTCGGATATGCCAGAAGTAGTTGCAGAAAAAATACACGAACTAGAGCAAAAATACTTTCCAAGAGTAATCGAAAAACTTCTAACCCGAGACATCGGATCTAACCTATAACTTCCTACTTTGGAACACAACGTACACATTTACACGGATGGCGCTGCCAAAGGAAATCCAGGACGAGGAGGTTATGGCGTTGTTATGGAACTTGTTGGAACGTCGCATAAAAAAGAATTCTTTGAAGGCTTTCGCCATACGACCAATAACCGGATGGAATTACTAGCTGTAATCGTTGGACTCGAAAAGCTCAAAAACCCGAATATGAAAGTTTTAATTGTTTCGGATTCAAAATATGTGGTAGATTCTATTGTGAAAAAATGGGTTCTAGGCTGGGAAAAAAAAGGTTTTGCGGGAAAAAAAAATCCTGATTTATGGAAACGGTTCCTAATAGTTTACAGAAAACACCAGGTCGATTTCAAGTGGATTAAAGGACATAATGACCATTCTCAAAACGAACGTTGTGATGAATTGGCGGTTTTTGCCTCTAATCAAAAAGAACTTTCAGTGGATACTTTTTACGAAAAAGAGGATGAAAAGTTATTTTGATAAACCAATAGTTACGGCATGATTTTTAAACTTCTTTTTACTTTTTAAACTGATGTGTTTAGCCTAGGAATTACTTCCATAATTGTTTTTTAATTGATGGCGAATGTTTAAATTTGTCTCTTCATTAGATTGATAGACTTAATGCGTGATTTAAAAAATCACCTTTTTTTTCTCCCCCCCTTTGAGGATTGTTTTTACGGCTATGTCTTCTAAAAAACCTCGAAGCGGAAGGAATATCATTAAAAATTCCGTGAAACTTTACACTAAATAACTTAGGCTCATGCCCCATTAAAAATGAAATATACCACCCTACCCAATACAAACATTGAAGTAAGCAAACTTTGCCTTGGCACCATGACTTTTGGAGAACAAAATACTGAAGCCGAAGGTCACGCCCAAATGGATTTTGCCTTCGAAAAAGGGATTAATTTCTTTGACACCGCCGAAATGTATTCTGTTCCTGGTCGCAAGGAAACCTATGGGAGCACCGAAAAAATAATTGGAACTTGGTTCAAAAAAACGGGTAAAAGAGAGAATGTTTTTCTGGCTTCAAAAATTGCGGGACCTAATCCAGGCTTGGCTTACATTCGAGAAAACATGGATTTTTCTCCGCCAAGTATTGCCTTGTCTATAGAGAAAAGTTTGACGCGCTTGCAAACCGATTACATTGATTTATACCAATTACATTGGCCGGAACGCAAAGCCAACTTTTTTGGGCAACGCGGATTCAAAGTGCAACACGATGCTTGGGAAGACAATATTCATTCCGTTCTCGAGACTTTAGATGGTTTTATCAAACAAGGAAAAATAAATCATATTGGTATTTCAAACGAAACACCCTGGGGAATGATGCGGTATTTGGAGGAAAGCAAATACCATAATTTGCCAAGAATTACTACCATTCAAAATCCATATTCCTTGTTAAGTAGGTTGTTTGAAGGAGGTTCTTCTGAAATTTGTATGCGCGAAAAAGTAGGTTTATTGGCCTATTCACCCATGGCTTTTGGCCTATTGTCTGGGAAATATTTAACGGGCGAAAGTCTGCCCAATTCCAGACTGCGTTTGTTCCCTCAATTAGCAAGATACAATAGTGCGCAATGCGCTGAAGCCACTCTTTTATACCAGAAAATTGCACATAAAAATGGCTTGACATTGACCGAGTTGTCTTTGGCTTTTGTAACCCAACAGGCATTCGTGACCAGTACCATAATTGGATGCACTACAATGGAACAGTTAAAGGAAAACATCGCCACGATTGATGTCGTATTATCGGATGAAATTCTCGCGGCAATTAATGCAGTTCAGGCCATAATTCCAGATCCGGCACCATAAAACATCCTGAACTAGACAGTTTTTAATTGCGCAGTTCTGACACTGCTTTTTAAAAACCTCGGGTTAAATAATTGATTTTATATTGCTCCAAACCCCAATTTTTGTCTCACTCTTCCTAAAACCCCATTGGCAACAAGGGCTGCTTTTTCGGCACCCGTTTTCAATAAAGCATCTACTTCGGCAAGGTTGTTCATGTAGTAATTGTATTGCTCCCTTTCTGTTTTGAATCTTTCAACAATCAATTCAAACAAGGCTTGTTTGGCGTGACCGTAACCATAATTCCCACCAAGATAATTGGAGGTCATGGTTAGGATTTGGCTTTCGTTGGCCAACAATTTATAAAGTGCAAAAGTATTGCAAGTCTCCGTATTTTTTGGGTCCTCGAGCGGCGTGCTGTCGGTTTCGATGCTCATAATTTGTTTGCGCAAAGCCTTGTCGTCCAAAAAAATGTTGATGAAATTATTAGCCGATTTGCTCATTTTTCCGCCATTGGTTCCCGGAACATACATCGTGTCTTTTTGAATTTTGGCCTCTGGGATTACAAATGTTTCCCCCATTTGGTGATTGAAACGGGAAGCCACATCACGCGTAATTTCAACGTGTTGCAACTGGTCTTTCCCCACAGGAACGAACTGGGCATCGTACAGCAAAATATCGGCAGCCATCAACATTGGATAGGAAAACAATCCCGCATTTACGTCTTCCAGTCTATCAGCTTTGTCCTTGAAGGAATGGGCTAATGTCAATCTCTGGAAAGGGAAGAAACAACTCAAATACCAAGATAATTCGGCCGTTTGTGGCACATCCGATTGGCGGTAAAAAACTACTTTATTTACGTTCAAACCACAGGCAAGCCAAGCTGCTGCTGTACTGTAAGTGTTAGCTCTTAACGTTTTGCCCTCTTTTATTTGGGTTATCGAATGCAAATCGGCGATAAAAAGGAACGATTCGTTTTCGGGATTATTCGATAATTCAATTGCGGGAATGATTGCGCCAAGTAGGTTTCCTAAATGTGGTGTTCCTGTGCTTTGAACTCCGGTGAGTATTTTTGCCATTGTTATGTTATTGCGAGGAACGAAGCAATCTCATCCTCTATATTAAGTTGTTTTTATTTTTAAAGTTTTCCAAAATTAATGCTTTTATAAATAATAGCATAGTTTTCCTTACTTTTGGATTTATGAGAGGAATAAACATTATTTTTTGGTCGGTTTGGCGGGTCTGGTTTTATGTTTTAATGGGCATTCCCATTCTAATTATGTTTCCCTTTTTGGTGGCTTCCATTTTGACCGAAAGTGGCTATCCTTACTTTTTTAAAATGGCTAGGATTTGGTCGAAATTTATTCTTTTAGGGATGGGGTTTTATTATAAAATCGATAAAGATCAAGAGTTGGAGCCTCATAAAAGTTATATGTTTGTGGCCAATCATACTTCGATGATCGACATCATGCTGATGCTGGCCTCCATCAACAAACCTTTCGTTTTTGTGGGCAAAAAAGAGTTGTCAAAAATTCCATTGTTTGGGTTTTTCTACAAACGAACCTGTATTTTGGTTGATAGAGCAAGTTCTAGAAGTAAGCACGGCGTTTTCGAAAGAGCACAAAAACGAATCAACCAAGGACTTAGCATTTGTATTTTTCCAGAAGGTGGCGTTCCTGGGGACGAATCCATACTTTTGGATTCCTTTAAAGATGGTGCATTCCGCTTGGCAATTGACCACCAGCTGCCAATTGTCCCGATAGGTTTTGGAGATAATAAAAAACGGTTTTCCTACACTTTTTTTAGCGGAACTCCCGGTCTTTTAAGAGTAAAAATACTGCGTTTTATTGAAACAAAAGGAAAAACAATGGCAGACAAGAATAGTCTTAAAGACCAAACGTGGAAAGTAATTCACAAACAATTAGTAGCGTTTGAGAAGAAAAAGTAAAAAAAAGTCCCGCACAATGCAGGACTCTTTTTTAATGTTAAGCATTATTTTCTTTTATCAAAGCCTTAATTTTAGCTTCCAATTCTTCGGCTAATTCTGGATTGTCTTTGATTAACACTTTTACCGCATCACGGCCTTGCCCTAATTTGGTATCACCATAACTAAACCAAGAACCTGCTTTTTTGATGATTTCAAATTCAACGGCCAAATCCAAGATTTCACCTGTTTTTGAAATTCCTTCACCGTACATAATGTCAAATTCGGCTACTTTAAATGGCGGAGCCACTTTATTTTTCACCACCTTCACTTTGGTTCTGTTTCCAAGTACATTATCGCCATCTTTGATCTGTGTAGAACGACGAATATCCAAACGCACCGAAGCATAAAATTTCAAGGCATTTCCTCCGGTTGTGGTTTCAGGATTTCCGAACATCACACCAATTTTCTCTCTCAACTGATTGATGAAGAAAACGGTACAATGCGTTTTGCTGATGGTTCCGGTCAGTTTTCTTAAGGCTTGCGACATCAAACGAGCGTGTAATCCCATTTTAGAATCACCCATTTCGCCTTCGATTTCACTTTTTGGAGTCAAAGCAGCCACCGAGTCAATCACGACAATATCAATCGCGCCAGAACGAATCAAGTTTTCGGCAATTTCTAGAGCTTGTTCCCCGTTATCCGGTTGCGAGATGATTAAATTTTCGATGTCAACGCCTAATTTTTCAGCATAATTTCGGTCGAAAGCGTGTTCAGCATCTATAAAAGCAGCGATTCCTCCAGCTTTTTGAGCTTCGGCAATAGCGTGCAAGGTCAAGGTTGTTTTTCCGGAAGATTCTGGACCGTATATTTCAATCACTCTTCCTCTTGGATAACCGCCAACGCCCAAGGCCAAATCGATTCCCAAAGATCCAGACGAAATAGTTTCCACTTCTTCGACGGCTTTGTCGCCCATTTTCATCACGGTGCCTTTTCCGTAGGTTTTATCTAGTTTGTCAAGTGTTAGTTGTAGGGCTTTTAATTTGGCTTCTTTTTCTGAACTCATCTTTTCTTTCATCTGTGTTTATACTATTTGTTTTTTATCGGAATACCTGTCTGCCGACAGGCAGGTGGAACGCCTATAAATATTCCTGTTTTTCAATGGTAATTGCATTGGGCGTTTCATTTATTTTGTACTTATCTTTTGTAAAAATACTTCTTTTTTTGCAAGATACAAAAGGAATCTTTCGTGTTAGTAGGATTTATATTTTCAATTAAAATTTCAAATCGAGGATAAAATTTCACACAAACAACGCCTTCAATTCAGTGGCTTCTTCGGGTTTTATTTTTCCGGCCAAGAGCAAACTCAATTGTTTTCTTCTCAAAGCAGCATCAAAACGGTGTGTTTCGAGTTTGGTTTCGGGAATTATTTGAGGTACTTCAACCGGTTTTCCCGTTTGGTCCACTGCCACAAAAGTATAAATGGCTTCGTTGGCTTTGGTTCGTTCTCCAGATTCTCGGTCTTCAACCCAAACGTCAAGATATATTTCCATAGAGGTTTTGAAAGCTCTAGACACTTTTGCCTCCACAATAACTACACTCCCTAGCGCAATAGCCATATTAAAGGCTACATGATTAACCGAGGCTGTGACACAAATCCTGCGAGAATGTCGCCCTGCCGAAATGCAGGCAGCACGATCCATTCGGGCCAGCAATTCGCCCCCAAAAAGGTTGTTCAAAGCATTCGTTTCGCTTGGCAAAACCAAATCAGTTAACACGGTCAACGATTCCGAAGGATGTTTTGAAGTCATAATTTAGGTTTTTTTGAATTTTAAATTTTTACCGCAAAGGCGGCAAAGTTTCTCTTCTGTTTCAAATATTTAAGAACGCAAAGATGAAAATCTTCACTTTTCAAGGGATAATTACTTTTTTAAAAGTTTCTGTCATAGAAAACCGAGATTTTACCCTTCGCGATCGTTTAAAATCATAAAAAATATTACTTTGCGTCTTTGCGATAAATCTTTATAGCCAATCAGTTATTAATTCAACCAATACACCGCCATCACGGCTGGGATAAAATAAATGACTATCGTTCTGGCTCCGTCATAATCTTTGGCTAATCGTTGTCCAAATAATAACATCAACAAAGTGATGCTCGAAAAAACCGCGCCATACAAGCCAAAGGTTCTTCCGTTGCTGACCAATAATTCGATGCATCCCACAATGCATAAAATACCGGAAATTAATTCTAAAACTAGAATATGCAGCAAAGCTAAAGGTACTAAATTTTTTAGTCGGGTGTTAGCAAAATGTTTCTTTAACCAATCCAAATTATCTTTCCAATAAAACAACTTATCATAACCCGATTGTATGAATGTGATGGCCAAAAAAACCAATAACAAAATGGAGGCAGCATTGTTCATAAGCTTATTTTTTATGTATTAAACGAGTCAGTTTGATGGATAAATCGGTTAGGATTATTTTGGCGTTTCCGTTGCGCTCAATGTGGTAGATCGCATCGGATAATTCCTGGAATATTTCGTGAATGTTGTTGCCGTTTACAAAAGGGGCAAATTTGGCAATCGTAAAATTTTCGACTGTCGGTTCTAGATAAACCAAACTTGGTGTTTCGTAATTGTGCAATAACGCCTGACGGAAAATATCGATACAAAACTGCAAGAATTTCTTTTGGGTTTCTCTACCCAAAACGGCAATTTGTTCGCTCCAATGAATCAAATCGGCGATTACGGCAGGGTTTCCTTTGGCTTTGAACGCCGCCCGAACCCAAACCACAAACCATTGTTCGAATGGGAATTCGTCGCTGTCATCTTTAAGCAGATGCAAAGCTTTATTGTAATTTCCTTGTGCTTGATGGGCAATTTTTGAAGCTAATTTTGGTTCAATATTTTCACGAGAAACTAAGGCTTCGGCAATAGCTTGTTCGCTTAATCCATTAAAATGCAAGACCTGACAGCGTGAACGAATCGTTTGAATGATATCTTCCTCGTTTTCGGAAATGAGAATGAAAACCGTTTTTTCAGGTGGCTCTTCGAGTAATTTGAGTAATTTGTTAGAGGCTTCCGTATTCATTTTATCGGCCATCCAAACCATCATAATTTTATAGCCGCCCTCGTAGGATTTTAAAGCCAATGTTTTTAAAACCTCTCCTGCATCCTCCACGCGGATAAATCCTTGTTTATTTTTAACATCCAAAACGGAATACCAATCGAATAAACTGCCGTAAGGATTTTGAGTAA
>JBIILD010000096.1:0-6010 GCA_044232845.1 Flavobacterium sp. | reverse complement strand
GCACGCTTTTTTCGGGTATTTGCCATTTTTCCTTGCACTTGGTTTTTCAAATATAACTCTTTTGCCATAAAGACAAAGAAAACAGGGTTTTTCAGCAGACCCTAAGTAGTAAGTGAAATAGAATGTCGTGTTTTAAAATTAGGAAACTTATTATAATTGTCTGATTTTAAATAGTTTTTCACTCTATGGAGACTTTTGACTGTACGACATTAAAACTTTCGACTTACTTAAATAGCGAACGTTCCCAATTGACAAATGCATTTTTTTATATAATTCAAAGCTATTTTAATCTTCTTCAGGTAATGTGCCGTCTGTATTCATTGTTTGTTTTGAAGTAGTCGGCTTTTTTGATTTAGAAATAGCAAAGTCATCGACGGATAAATTTGAATCTTCATTTGTTGACTTTGACTTTTTTAGTCTTTCTAATTTTTGATTTTTAAATATTTTGTTTACGAGGTCTTTAAAAGTGTCGAAATCTACTTCGTAGGAAACACCTAATCCTTGTGTATAGCCAATTCCTTGTCCAATATAATTGATGTCATTTTCTCTGTTAAACATCCGTAAATTTAGCGTACCATCTTCATTTACCCTATATTGAATTTCAATATCTCCTATTACTGCAGTTTCATTTATTCCACCAAAGGGAACCCCTACTTTTCCATTGAATGTGACTCTTTCATTGATTTTTGAAGAAATGGTGGCCACAAATCTTCCATCAGACTCTTTTCCAATTCTTCTATCAGCAGAAATAACATTTAAATCAACATTGAATTTATCGTCATTAGTTCTAATAATACCGCCTAATAGCCCTGTTGCCGTTTCGAAAATACTTCTTGAAAAATCAGATTGGGTAACTCCTTCCGAACTCAAAAAGCCTCCAGACGACAATAAATATAAGGCTTGTGTTTGTCTTACATCCTTATCGTTTAGCTTATACTGAATCTCTGATTTCAATACATTACTAACGGTGGGAAATTCAAAATTAAAATTTGGCTCTGGACTCGCTAAATCGCCTCTTACTCCAATGACTACTTCAACAGGAACCTTATTGTTAAACGAGGAATTTTCTAATAGCACAGCGGGATTTACACTGGTTTTGTATACTGCCTCCAAATTTAAACGGGCCTTCATTGGATCGCCTTCCCAAGAAATATACCCTCCTTTTTTTACATTAAATTTTTTGTCGATAATTCCACCATATTTAAAATTATAAGTCCCTTCATAAGCTTGAAAATCACCCCACATATTAAATTTTCCTAAAGTGTTAATCTTAAATAACAATGTTCCATTACCTTTACCTTTCATTCCATGACCAGAATTCCGATCCAAAATTACTTCAACATCTGCAATAGGAGTTATATCAAGATCAAATTCTAGTTCAAGTCCCTTATAATTTCTCGCATTTTCAACAATCCCTTTTTTAATATTATATTTTTCTTTAGGAGTTAAAAAATGAATAAAGCTATTTTCACCTACATTTTCGGCGTCGTTAATGGGGATTTTTAATGAAGTCCCTTTTTCTGATTTTGCTTCCACTTTAATAAGTAGCCCATTTGTTGGTCCTATAATAGTCGCATTCCCATTTATAAATGCTGTTCCGTAATAAGCCGTGCCCTCACGATCATTGGTATTAAGTACCATTAATCTTTTTGAATTAATGTCTAAATCCAATCTCCAATCCGAAAAATTAGTATGCTGAATAATCCCGTTCAAAATTCCTTGAGTCTCAAATTTAGAGTCTGTAATAGTATTTTTTCTGAAAATAAACTTTTCACTAGTCAAATCGACAATAGTATTATCACTTAAGCCATAATCAACATTCAAATACGGAATGTTCAATCCCGCATTATCAAGATAAAGCCTTCCGTTTATGTTTGGTTTTTTTAAATTGCCTTCTATTTTGGAATTTCCAGATGCAAAGCCTCTTATGTTTGATAAAACATCGCCACCAAGAGAGTTTAAGACTGACAAGTTAAATTTATTTAATGTTATATTTAAATCCAAAATAGGGTCTTTGTTAACAATGTCAAACCCACCATTTAAATCAAAAGACTGTAGATTTTCATTTTCTAGACTGGAAATCACAGTAAATTTCTTAAGGCTTTCGTCCCCTTGGATATCAAATTTTAAATCACCTAAATCTGTTTTATTTATATTTAGATGGTCAATTTTTATGGAAGAAGCGGGCTGAAAAACTACTTTGTCTTGTTTAAAAGTTACCGTACCATTTATATTTCCGTTAAAAACAAATTTAGGGTTTGTTGGAGTAATTTGATTTAAGTCAACATCTTTAAAACTTAATTTTAAATCCTTATAATTATCCTCATTTAGGCTACCCACAAAGGAAATCTCTTGATTTTCATGAGATAATATTATAGTATCAAAATTGAAATTTTTTAAAGATTTATCAAAAACAAGCTGATTGTCAGGCGTTTGCTTTTCGTTCAAAAACCACAAATAATCTTTAATTTTGATTTCGGATTTGCTAATTCCAACCACATTATTATTATCCTTATTTATGGTATGATATAAGTTTAGATTAAAGTAATCTTCTCCTTTAGAACCTCCCTTAAACTCAGAACGAAAGAACAAGGTATCTTTCGTGGTTACATTTATCAAACTAAAATCACGAATTTTATAATACTCGGTTTTTATGCTATCCAATTCAACATAAGCATTGTAGAGGGGGTTTTTATTATCTATTTTGACTCTAACATTATCAAAGGTATTTTTAGAAGCAGTAATTTGAGGAGAATTAAAATTAAGTTTGAAATCTTGAGTATCGGAATTGATGTTTCCCTTGACAATCGTATTGGAACCAATCGTGATTTCGGGATAAAATATTTCTATTATTTTGTTGTAAATCGTAAAATCAAATTTCAAAAATTGGCCCTTGTTGACCTTGATGGGTTTATAATTAGTGTACAGGCTTCCTAACGAATTAATTACTAAATTTTTAAGTTGGCTGAATTCATATTTTCCAACCATTTCACCATCAACAATATCAGGCGAATTCATCGTAATTTTTCGCACTCCATCAGCATCAAAAGTAGAATCGATAGTGAAATCATCAAAAACGTATGTTCCTTTTACATTCTGATAAACTGTCTTGTTAATAAATACATTTCCTGTTAAATTTTCAATAGAGTTTCCAGAGGCTTTAACCGCAATATCTCCCCTAAAAACGGAAGTGGAATCCTTAATAAATTGCAGTTTGTGTAAGTCTGCATTTTCAACATAGATATGAAAATCGTACTTGCTGTCTTTTTCACTTAAATCAAGCAAACCGTTAAAATTCATGCTCAAATTTGGGTCATTTACTGAAACTTGACCCTTATACGTTGGCATCTTAAAATTACCGTTCACCACTATATTATTATAATTATAATTGTTGTAGTCAACCTGAGTGACATCTCCTTTTATGGATGTATCTAAATATTTTTTTGAAAATCCTTTGCCTTGAACATCAATGTTTAAGCTCATTTTTCTGATGTCCTTTCTGTTCAATAATGTTCCCATATCAAAATTATCCAAAACAACCTTCCCTATATATGAAGCCTTGTCAATATAATCAATTCCTTTCATCTTGAAATTTGATTTGACTAATCCTAAATTGGTTGCCAAAATAAAATTGGCATCGATTGAAGATGCGGTAATTTGGGAGTTGCCTTTAAGAGTAAAAAGACCTAATTTTTGTAAGTTAATCGGCAAGTTTTTTCCCAAAACATTGGGAAGTAAATTTACTAAGTCATCGTAACTCGAAGAAAACTTTTCAAATTTTCCATTCATATAAAATCTTTGGTTTTTTTTACCAAAAATATTTCTAAAATTTACGTTTCCTTTTATTCGGGTATTTTTCGAGCCAACTAATTTTAAGTTTTTAAACGATAAGTCGTTTAGGGTTCCATTAATCAAAGCTTTGAGGTCGAAAATTTGATTTTCACCTAATTCTTTGTAAAAACAGCGAATATCATCAGAGCCTATCGATGACGATTGCAGTTTTACATCAAATTGTACTTTGTCGTTGAAGTCTTTGAAATCCTCAATTTTATAATGCAACACCACTTGTGCTTTCAATGTTGATTCATTGGTCAATAAATCAAAGTTTTCAAGTTGTATTTTCTTTTTGGTATAACTGAATTTGGAAGTTAAATTCTTGACAAATATTCCACGGTGATCCAAAAAAGACATTTTGTCAATCATAGTATTAACATTAGGTCCGTAAATTTTAAAATCACTTATCGAGGCATTAAGTTTAGTGAAATCAACATCCTTGGGGATTATACGGTTTTCATCCGTCAAAATAAAATGACCATTCGCGATTGATGCTTTTTGAGCAGTCATTAAAAAATGTTTTTTGGAAGGTTGCTTTCCGGTTTCAAAAGCATCAATAAATTTGTCAAGATTGGTAATTTTTTCGTTCTTGTAGGTTTTCAAATTAAAAACCAACCCGTCCAACCTAATGTCTCCAAAAACCAAATCACCATCTAATAGTTTTTTTCCATCCAATACATTAGTTTTAATTCTATTGGCATAAATTAAAGTATCGTTATGATGGTCTAAAATCATGACTTTTTTTAGCTTCACCCCTCCAAAAACAGAAACAGCCACTTCATCAATTACAATATGAATTCCGTAATCTTTATTGATTTTTTGGATAAAATATTTGGCGATTTTTATTTGTGTAAAAGGTAGAGAAAGTGCTATACCAAGTACCAGCAAAAGTAGGATTAGTCCCAGTAGAGAACGAAATACTATTTTTTTGATTTTTTTGATACCTATTAAATTTTTTTAAATTCCATTTTGCCATGAGAAACGGCTGTCCATTCGATAAAAATTCTCTAATTTTGGCTTCGCTGAAAATTTACTAAACGACTTGTCAAATATAATTCAAAATTTACGCCTTTTTATGCAAAATTCCGAGGTTTTTATTCTTGCTATCGAAAGTTCTTGCGATGATACTGCTGCAGCGGTTTTACATAACGATAAAGTCCTGTCTAATGTTGTGGCTAATCAGTTGATTCATAACCAATATGGCGGTGTAGTTCCTGAACTTGCCTCACGAGCCCATCAGCAAAATATAGTTCCCGTTATTGACGCTGCACTCCGCAAGGCAAATATACGAAAAGAACAGTTATCGGCAATTGCTTTTACCCAAGGTCCGGGTCTAATGGGTTCCCTTTTGGTCGGTAGTTCCTTTGCTAAATCATTAGCTTTAGCCTTACAAATTCCCCTGATAGCCGTAAACCACATGCAAGCTCATATTTTGGCTCATTTTATAACTGAGGAAGGATTTGAAAAACCAACATTTCCATTTCTTGCCTTAACAATTTCTGGGGGACACACACAAATTGTGAGAGTGAATGATTTTTTTGAGATGGAAATCATTGGAGAAACTACTGATGATGCCGTGGGTGAAGCTTTCGATAAAAGCGCAAAAATATTAGGTCTTCCCTATCCTGGAGGCCCTTTGGTCGATAAGTATGCCCAACTGGGAAATCCAAAAGCATTTGCGTTTACAAAACCAAAAGTACCCGGATTAGATTTTAGCTTTTCTGGTTTAAAAACAGCTATTTTATATTTTATCCAAAAGAAAAAATTGGAAAACCCAAATTTTGCAGAGGATAATCTCAATGATATTTGCGCTTCCATTCAACATACCATTATCGAAATTTTAATGGACAAATTAAAATTGGCAGTAAAGGAAACCGGAATCAAAAAAATTGCCATTGGCGGAGGCGTTTCGGCCAATTCTGGAATTCGTAACACTTTGGCAGCAGCCGAACAAAAATATGGATGGAAGACTTATATTCCAAAATTTGAATATACCACTGATAATGCTGCCATGATTGGAATTGTAGGTTATCAAAAGTTTTTATCCCATAATTTCGAAACTTCTGCCGTAGTTTCAAAAGCACGAATTCAATTTTAAACTATGCAATTATTTTATAATCCAAACATAAACGAAACTACCGAAAGCTTTTCTTTTGACAAAGAAGAAAGTAAACAT
>JBIILD010000095.1:0-6085 GCA_044232845.1 Flavobacterium sp. | reverse complement strand
GTATTAACTAATGTATAAGTTTTATATCTTTGATATATAATTAGTTTCATTAAGACAAAACAAAATGAGTGCTACCGAAATAAAACTTTACGATTTTTTCAGAAAAGAGTTGAAACTCGATGACAATAGAGCCAAAATTTTTACTGAGATTTTGTATGAAAGTATTGAAAGCAATACTGTAAGATTTAATACGCAATACAAAAGCGAGTTGCAATCTGATTTGCAAAAAATGGAAATGCAATTAAGAACTGAAATAAAAGATACCAAAACCGACATGATAAAATGGTTTTTCGCTTTTTTTGTCACATTAGTTATTATGATTCTAGGACTATATGCAACTATATTACTGAAATAAAATCTCAAAGAATAGTAAGAAACCGCTCCGAAATAGAGCGGTTTTTTTAATATCTTTGCACCATGGAAAAAGAACATTTAATTTTTGGAATTCGAGCAATAATAGAAGCAATTCAATCTGGAAAGGAAGTAGATAAAGTCTTCATTCAAAAAGAAATTTCGGGTGAATTAATGAAAGACTTAATGAAAGTCATGAAACGTGCCAACGTAAATTTTTCCTATGTTCCTGTAGAAAAACTAAATCGATTAACACCAAACAACCATCAAGGTGCGGTAGCTTCGATTTCTCCAATAGGTTTTATTGACTTGGAACATTTGGTGGAAGCAACATTGTCCCGAAGCGTCGGAACTGGAAAAGCCCCTTTATTTTTGATTCTGGATCAAATTTCGGATGCGCGTAATTTTGGCGCAATAATCAGGACTGCAGAATGCACAGGTGTTAACGGAATTATTGTACAAAAAGCAGGTTCTGCTCCCGTAAACGGTGACACCGTTAAAACATCGGCAGGAGCTGTGTTTAATGTCCCCATTTGTAAAGTGGAACACATCAAAGATGCCATTTTTTATCTGCAAGGTTCAGGTATAAAAACCGTTGCCGCCACAGAAAAAACAGATCAAAACATTTATGATATCGATTTAAAAGAAGGTGTTGCTATCATTATGGGTTCCGAAGATAGAGGAATCAATCCATCAGTTCTTAAAATTGTGGATGAAAAAGCAAAATTACCTCTGTTTGGCACCATTGGTTCCCTGAACGTTTCCGTGGCTTGCGGGGCATTTTTATATGAAGCGGTGAGACAGAGAACTTAATTTTAGATTGTAGATTTCAAAAATATATAAAATGAATCAAAGCTCCGGTTTTGATTCATTTTTTTTATTGATAATTGTATAACTCACTTGAGAATTTGAATTAAAATAAGTTGGGTTTTCTTCTTCAATCTCAACCACAGGGAGATTCACAAAATTACCATTTTCATCAAATCGTTGCATAAACCTGTCCTCCTGTGGGTTAAAGTCAGGGTGTTCCCAGTCGTATTTGATAATTTTCTTATATTCGGGGGTTTTGTAAAGTATAGAAAGTACGGATCCGGTAATCAAACCCGCCAAATGACCTTCCCAAGAAATAGTGTCCTCCACCTTTGGGAAAATATACCAAACCATACCTCCATAAACAATAACGACAGCTAAGGATAAAGCAACCAACCGATAATACTTGGTTTGAATTCCTTTAAAAAAAACAAAACTTACCAGGACATAGATCAAACCGCTAGCGCCAATATGGTAACTATCCCTGCCAATTATCCAAGTAATTAATCCTGAAAGCAAAATTCCATAACCAATAACCGCCATGGATTGTTTGGCATAAAAATAGCGCAAGGCGGCTAACAAAACCAAAAGGGGAATTGAATTGTTATACAAATGTTCAATGTCAGTATGAATGAAAGGACTAAAAATAACGCCTTGAAAACCATAAACCGTTCTGGGAAAAATTCCATTTTCGATGAAATCAAAATCAAATTTGATTTCTATCCAATATATAAACCACAAGAACCACACAAAAAAAAGGGGCAATCCTATTACTGAATTGGAATACTTGAAATGATTGTCGTTCATTTTGGGTTTTAGGTATTGGGTTTTAGGTTCTAGTTCAGAAAATACAATTCAAAAACTTATCCAAAAGGAATTTAGTGCTATTTTGTCAGATACAGATTTAGAATAAAGAAAAAAAGAGGATATAACATAGTCATAGTAGCTTCAAATAAAAACAGTAATTTTACCAAAGATATTTTTTGATTTAAGATTTAAGAATAACGATTTTTGATTTCAGATTTAAAAAGAAATGGAAGCACCACTGGCAGAACGCATACGCCCCCAAAAACTGGGAGATTACATCAGTCAATCCCATTTGGTTGGACCAAATGGCTCATTGACACAACAAATCTCTAAAGGGATTATCCCTTCTTTGATTTTTTGGGGACCACCGGGAACTGGAAAAACGACTTTGGCACAAATCATAGCCCAAGAATCGAAGCGTCCGTTTTATATTTTGAGCGCCATCAATTCCGGCGTTAAGGACATTCGTGACGTGATAGAAAAAGCCAAGCAAAGTGGCGGACTTTTCACCTCGAAAAATCCGATTCTATTTATTGACGAAATTCACCGTTTCAGCAAATCACAACAAGATTCCTTGTTGGCCGCTGTCGAAAAAGGTTGGATAACCTTGATTGGAGCCACGACCGAAAATCCGAGTTTTGAAGTTATCCCCGCTTTATTATCCCGTTGCCAAGTGTATGTTTTGAATGCGTTTACCAAAGTTGATTTGGAAACATTGTTGCATCGCGCTATCAAAACAGACGCCTTTTTAGCAACAAAAAAAATCAATTTAACCGAAACAGAGGCTTTGTTAAGACTTTCGGGTGGGGATGGACGCAAACTATTAAATATTTTCGAATTGGTCGTAAACGCTTCAGAGGAAGGTGAAATTTCTATCACCAACGATCGGGTTTTTGAACTTGTGCAACAAAACACGGTTTTGTATGACAAAAGTGGTGAACAACATTATGACATTGTTTCGGCATTTATCAAATCAATTCGAGGCAGTGATCCTAATGGCGCGGTTTATTGGTTAGCCAGGATGATTGAAGGTGGCGAAGATGTGAAATTTATCGCCAGACGAATGCTGATTTTGTCCAGTGAAGATATCGGGAATGCCAATCCGACGGCATTTATAATGGCAAATAATACTTTTCAAGCTGTTGCCACCATTGGTTATCCCGAAAGTAGAATTATTTTGAGCCAATGTGCTATTTACCTGGCGACTTCCCCAAAAAGCAATGCTTCTTATTTGGCTATTGGAAATGCGCAACAATTGGTTAAACAAACTGGTGACCTGCCCGTTCCCCTTCATTTAAGAAATGCACCCACAAAATTAATGAAGGAATTGGGTTATGGCGACGAATACAAATATTCGCATGATTACGCCAATAACTTTGCTGAGCAGGAATTTCTGCCAGATGCTATTTCCGAAACGGTATTATACAATCCCGGAGACAATTCAAGAGAAAACAATACCAGGGAATTTTTAAAAAACCGTTGGAAAAGTAAATATAGATATTGATTGGAGATAGCAGGTAGCAGGTAGCAAAAAAACGAAAACACTCTGAAAAGTCAAGGCATTTTCGTTTTTTTTATTTTCTGTGGGGATGTTTAACATTCTTAATCTGAAATCTGAAATCTGAAATCTGAAATCTGAACTAAAACTTAACGTTTATCATTTCAGAAATGAACTGGTCATTTTGATAATATTCAAAAAACCACTGATTGTCCTTAGCAACTAAAACCCCTTGAACACTTCCTTTTGTTGCCATAAAACTCGCTGGATTAGATGTCTTGTATACTTTCATCACTACTTTTGGCTCACTGTCAATCAATTGATATCCATAAGACGTGGGTTGGGCATAAAGCAAATTTGAAAATTTATCTGCACTGACTTTGGCTTCATTTGAAGTATTGGTTACAACTTTGTCAGAAACTGTTGCAGTTGGAATCGTTTCGGGATTTGCTGTCGTTTTCAATACTAAAGCCACATTAGAACCTGAACTATATTTATATTGTAAAGCATAAACCGATTGAAAGGCATTATTTAGTGCTTCAAAATAAGCCGTTTGATATTCTTTTTCCCTGCTTTTCCCAATCTCCGACTGAAAAATAATTGTATTGTAACAATCTTTAAACGTAATAAAAAGTTTAGTCATCAAAAATCCACTTTCTTTTTTTACATCTACATATAATAGGCCACATCTATCATTAAATTCAGCAGGAATTGATTCATTGCTATAAAAAGCCTGAAAACCAGCTTTTACCAAATTTACTTTCGTCAAGGTATGAAGCCTATATTGATTTTCACTTTTTAGAAAGTCATATTTTAATGGAATAATTACCGCTTTGTAATCGTTTATTGATTGTGAAAAACAGTAATTTGTTACTAACAGCAATAGAAATATATTTTTCATGTTTATAGGTATTTTTTTAATTCTAATAAATTATTCACTTGTTTAACATTATTCGCCACTACCCTGTTATTATCATTAAAGAAAATAGCATCTAATCCTGCATCCAAAGCCCCCTGAACGTCAGCCTCCATACAATCTCCTATCATAATACTGTTTTCTTTTTTGGTTTTAGCCAAATTCAAGGCATATTCAAAAATAAGAGCATTGGGCTTTTTTACGCCGGCCAATTCTGCATTGGTAATGGTTTTGAAATAATGCGAAATATACGAATTATTCATTTTATTCCCCTGAATCTCTGTAAAACCATTGGTAATAATATGCAAATTATATTTGGTTTGCAAATACTCTAAAATCTCAACCGTTCCCTCTAATAAATGATTGTATTTAGGCAAATAGTGGATGTATTGGTCTGATAAAAAAAGGATTGATTCGTCATCAATAAAAAATTCCAATAAATCAAACGTTTCTTTTAACCTGCCCGAACGAAGCTCTTTCTGTGAAATTTCATCTTTTCTATATTTTTCCCAATATTTTAAATTTATAGGTACATAACACGAAAGAAAATCAGTCATATTTACGTTTATTTTCTGCATTTTAAAAACGGTTTCAAATGCCAAAGCAGAGTTCATTTCGAAGTCCCAAAGCGTATGATCCAAATCAAAAAAGACATCGGTTATATTGGTATGTCTAGTTTTCATTTCTTAAAATATTCCATCGTCATTAAAACTATAAAAACCATTTTCAGCAATAATGACGTGATCCAAAACAGCAATATCTAAATGTTGACCCGCCGCTTTCAGCTTTTTTGTAATTTGCTTATCGGCATCACTAGGAATCAAAGTTCCCGAGGGATGGTTATGACACAAAATCAATCCTGTCGCGCCCATTTCGAGAGCCACTTTAAAAACCAATCGCACATCGACCACTGTTCCAGTTATACCACCCTTACCCAACTGCGATTTAGAGAGTACCTTATTCGAATTGTTCAAATACAAGACCCAAAATTCCTCATGTGGCAATTCGCCAATAATGGGTTGCATCAATTCGAAAATCATTTTACTGGAGGTAATTTTCTTCAATTCGACCGCCTCTTCTGACCTTCTTCGTCTTCCCAATTCCATGGCAGCCATAATCGAAATGGCTTTGGCTTCCCCAATTCCTTTGAAATTCGTTAATTGTTGGAGTGTCAATTTTCCTAAAGCATTCAAATTGCTGTCAACACTCGCCAAAATCCTTTTGCTCAATCCTACCGCCGATTCATTTTTGCTTCCTGATCCAATCAAAATGGCAATCAATTCGGCATCGCTCAGAGCACTTTTGCCTTTCAGCATCAGCTTTTCGCGGGGTTTGTCGTCCTCGGACCAATTCGTTATCGGGAAATTATTCTGTTCCATTGTTTAGTTTGCAGTTTACAGATTTTAGATTCCAGCTCCGCAAAGTCTCCGACTTTGAGGAAGTGATATTCGGTTTGTAACCGAGCCCCAATTAAAAAAATAATTCTACTAGAAATATTGTGAATATTCAATTTATTTCTCAAATCCATTCAGTTAATTTAGGTTCGTTAAGAAATTTTAAATCTTAATTTTCTTAACCAGCTCCGCAAAGTCTCCGACTTTGAGGAAGTGATATTCGGTTTGTAACCGAGCCCCAATTAAAAAAATAATTCTACTAGAAATATTGTGAATATTCAATTTATTTCTCAAATCCATTCAGTTAAT
>JBIILD010000094.1:0-6092 GCA_044232845.1 Flavobacterium sp. | reverse complement strand
GAATGTTGATTTTGTGGGTTCTACCGCTTCAGTTACCAAAATTATGCAAGCCGAACCAAGAAGAATTAGTGCCATTGAAATTGTTTTTGACATGAACGTTGTAACTGACGAAAAAACAAAAAACATACTCGAAAGGACCGCAATTACTTGTCCTGTTTTCTTGAGTTTGAATTCGGATATCGAGAAGCGGATTAGCTTTAATTGGAAGTAAAATCTAGTTCTATATCAGTAATTAGTTTTCAGGTTAAACTTTAAACTTTTAAACCTTACACTTTTTGACTTGAATCCAGACCAAAAACAACTCATCAAACTCGCCCACACCAAAATGCCTTTTGGTAAATATGAGGGCAAACATCTTATTGATTTGCCGGAATATTATGTGGTTTGGTACTCCAATAAAGGCTTCCCAAAAGGGGAGTTGGGGCAACAATTACAACTAGTTTACGAATTAAAACTCAACGGACTTGAAGAATTAGTCCGGAATATTCGAAAAAGGTATCCCAAACCGATTTAAATAGCCTTAATAAAGTCATCATATTCTAAAAAGAATAGCTCCAAAGCGTGCATCTTTTCGTTGAGAAAATCGAATATTTCATCCCAATACTGTTTGTTGCTAACGCTTATCCCCAGTTTTTCGACCCAAATACGACTGATAGTTTTACCGTTTTCAAGTACGAAGTTTTTTTCAAAGACTAAATCCTTGATAAATTCTTCTTCCAATATATTTTTTAGGGCTTCCAGTTTTTCAAAATAGGCGATACGATTGTCCTCATTTCGAGATTCGATGTCAATTAATACCTGTGCTTTTTTATTGTCAACATAAAATTTAAACGAAAAATCCTTGATTTTTGTGTCGTATAACACCCATTTTCTGGGATATTTTTCGGAAAAAGCGATCCAAAAATCCCGTTTTAATCGTTGCGTTTCCTCTCTGCTATACATTATGGTTTGTTGTTTATTAAAATTGCTGTTGCTGTTGAAATTTATTCTTACTAATTTTTACACTATATTTATAATACTTTCAAAATACAAAAATAGACTTTGACGATGGATTTTAAAGATTTTTTAAAATATGTTCCAAAATTAGCCGAGGTTGATCTTCGCTATGGCATTGCCTTTTTTGGGAATTTGCAGGGAGGAAATTATTTTATTCCCTATACTAATGAAGTGGTAAATAGCATTGAATTCTCTTTGCAGTTATATAATGTGGCTTACTATGAATAGGAGGTATAAAAACTTTTTAAAAATACTTCAATTAAATTACGGAAAACCGTAAAATAATTCAACAAAATGTAATTTTATTGTGATTTTATTTTTTTTTTTATCAAAAAGACTAAAAATATGTTAATATTGTAAATTATTAAAAACAGGGTAGTCGAAAACTGAATAGAGTAGGCAAAAAATAAAATTTAAAACAATGAAAATATTAAAAAAAATGAGCAAATTAAGTGTTTTATTTGTTGCAGCTTTGGCTTTAGGAATGTCTTTTGTGTCATGTGATAAGGATGATGACAAAGATGCTGCCATTGAGGGGAAATGGTATTTTAGTAAAATTGCTTATACAATTGGTACAGATGCTACTCCTGAAACGGATTATCAAAATGACTGTAGTACGAAAAAAGATTTTATTGAATTAAAAACAGGTGGAGTTTCAATTGAGGGTTTCCATAATAGTGAATGTGTACTAGATCAAGATACTTCAACATGGAGTAAAAGCGGTAATACACTTGTACTTGATGGTGAAAGTGTTGAAATTTTATCTTTAACAAATACAACAATAAAGGTGAAAAGTTCATATACTGAAGAAGGTGAAACAGTTTCTGTAGTGACTACCTTAACAAGATAAGGTTATAACGACACTATCCTAAAAAGTGTGTAAGTTAAAAATATAGGGGTTTGACTTTTTAATTAAAGTTGGACCCTTTTTTCAAATATAGTTAAGAACTGGTTGAGGATTAATCCCCAATTTTGGAGTGGCATCGACAATTTTTTGGTTGCTTCTCTAGTCAATGATAAAGCAAAATCTATAATCGTAGATCTGTAAAAAGGCCTTCTTTTTTTGCTTTATATTCTAATTGAAAGAAGTATTGAAAAAAGTACTTTAGACTATAAGTTTTTGTACGTTTGTAATCCAAATTCACAGAAATTAATTTTTATGGGGTTATTTAAAAGAAATCCATTTGGCCACATTCTTTTTGTCAAAAAATTTTTAATTCGAATTTTTGCGGTACTAACCCATAAACGCTACAGAGGTTTTAATGATTTGCAAATAGAAGGATCTCAAATTATTAAAGATTTGCCCGACACAAATGTTCTTTTCATTTCTAATCATCAAACTTATTTTGCCGATGTAGCGGCTATGTTTCATGTGTTTAATGCAAGTTTGAGCGGACGCCAGGATTCTATAAAAAATGTGGGATATATTTGGCAGCCTAAAATGAATATTTATTATATAGCAGCCAAAGAAACCATGCAAGCAGGAATATTGCCTAGAATTTTGTCCTATGTTGGCGCGATCACTGTCGAAAGAACTTGGAGAGCTAAAGGGAAAGACGTTACCGAAAAACGAGATATAAATCCAAACGACACCGAAAACATTAAAATCGCCCTGGCTGACGGCTGGGTAATCACTTTTCCGCAAGGTACTACAAAATCATTCAGACCCGTTCGTAAAGGCACCGCGCACATTATCAAACAGCACAAACCTATCGTAGTTCCAATCGTGATTGATGGCTTTCGTCGCTCGTTTGACAAAAAAGGATTGCGAATGAAAAAGAAAGGAATTCTTCAATCTTTCATTATAAAAGAACCTTTAGATATTGATTATGAAAATGACACTATCGAACAAATTGTCGAAAAAGTAGAATATGCCATTGAGCAACACTCGTCCTTTCTTAAAGTAATTCCTGCCGAAGCAATTGAAGCGCAAGAAGAACTCAATAGATTAAGAAAATGGGAATGTTAATTTAGGCCAAAATACTAATATTAAAAATTCGTTCCTTTGTAATACCCTACCATCAAATTTACAAACTTGCTGTAGCTTTCTATACCGTCTTTTTGCTGGTTCATTTTTAAGAAATTGTCATAAAAAACATGAAATCCCTTATCTATAAAAGTGTCGTATTGTCTCCAGAAATCTTCGCTTTCCTGGTAGTTTTTTAAAACTCCGGAATGAACGGTTTTTACTAATTCATCAAAAACTTTCTTGTCACGAATTTGCCAATTGCCCAAACAATAGCGCAAAGCAAAGCTATACCCAGAGTATTTAAAATATAAATTGTCATTTTTTACCGATGCTAGAAAACCGATAAAATTGCATTCGCTTTCGCTAGCAAAGCCCATTTGGTGTGCCATTTCGTGGCAAGAAGTTGTCGGGAAATTATACATGGGCATCAAATAATTCACCTGCGCTTCATTGGTAAACGGATTCAAATAACCGCCAAAACCCATATAGGTTAACGGCAAACTAAAAAGCGATTTCTTGATGCTGGGATTCGTGTATTCAAAAAACGGATATTGCTTGGACAGTATTTTATATCCGTTTAAATTCATCTTGAAAACCTGTCTCTGCGAGTAGGGAAAAACTACTTTCAGACTGTCGTTTTTGGTGATTTGGGCATGGATTTCGTTGGTTTTGGCAATCAGTTTTTTGGTAAAAGTCAATAAATCAGCATCGGTGTAATCCCTTTCGATTTTCATTTTTTCGAAAAGGGGTTGGCGGTAATAATTCATCGCCCACAAAACATGAAACAGGAAATAAGCTACTGAGAGCATGCTTAAAACCTTTAAACCATTATTTTTCCATTCTTGTTTCCAAGTTTTTCTCGTTTTCCAAATCGATTTCAAAACATAAATAATCACGATTCCGTAAATGATATCCCCAACAGAAAACGAAATTTTTCCTAATGTTACGCGAGAAATTTTTGAAATAATAACATACAATCCATTACTGTAAAATTGTTCTACAAATTCAGGAAAAAAGGCAATTATTTTCAGAAATAAAATTTGAAATAGGAGGAATAGTGGAAGGATATATTTGCGGTGCACAGTTTTACTTTTGGCATAAAAATAACAATTAAAAGAGTAGTGCGCATTCTTTTTTTGTAAATTTGTTTTTAAATAAAAAGGAAGAATGACACAAATTATTTTAAATATACCGGACAATGAATTGAGTTTCTTTATGAAATTAATAGAAAAGTTTAATTATGATACCATAATTAATGAATTTTCTGTAAATGAAGAAATGAAAAACTTGTTGGATGAAAGAAGATCAACTTCAAAAACGGATGATTTTATTCCTTGGAACGATGCTAAAAACCAATTGCGTTTTAAATCTGAAAAATGATTTATAAAGTTGTAATTGAACCAAGAGCTATTCTTGATATACAAGATACAATTGACTATTACGATTCCAAACAGAATGGATTGGGTACATATTTTTTCCAAGTAGTTGAAGAACATATAATAACCTTGACTAAAAGTCCATTTTTTCAAATTAGATATAAAGATTATCACGGTTTTCCCATCCGAAAATTCCCTTTTATTCTCCTTTATTATATAGACGAAAAGCTAAAAATAATTTATATAATGTCTGTTTTTAATACCTCTTTGGATCCTATAAAATATCCTAAATAAACATATACAATGAGTCAAGAAATAAGAAATTTAGAACCAAAACCACTTTGGAACAAATTCGCCGATTTAAACGCGGTTCCTCGTCCTTCCAAAAAAGAAGAACGTGTTATCGAATTCATTAAGAATTTCGGAAATTCATTGGGATTAGAAACTTTTGAAGACGAAATCCGTAACGTAATTATCCGTAAACCTGCCACTGTTGGTATGGAAAATCGAAAGTCAATTGTGCTTCAAGGACATTTGGATATGGTGCACCAAAAAAATGCCGACACCGTTTTTGATTTCGATACCCAAGGAATTGATATGTATGTCGATGGGGACTGGGTCCGGGCTCGCGGAACCACACTTGGAGCGGATAACGGACTTGGTGTGGCGATGATGATGGCAATTTTAGAAAGTAAAACCATCAAACATCCTACAATTGAAGCCTTATTTACCATCGACGAGGAAACGGGAATGACGGGTGCCTTGAACCTAAAAGGTGGAATCCTTCGAGGTAAAATCCTTTTGAATATGGATACTGAAGAAGATGATGAAATTGACATTGGTTGCGCGGGAGGAATTGACGTTACGGCTACTCGTGAGTATCACGAGGAGGAAACTTCTGATGATTCTGTTGGATATACCATTACGGTGAAAGGTCTAAACGGGGGACATTCAGGAATTGACATTCACAAAGGGCTTGGGAATGCCAACAAAATAATGAATCGGTTGTTGTTTGACGCTTTCGAAAATTTTGGACTTCAAGTTGCTGAAATAAACGGCGGCAGTTTGCGTAATGCCATTCCTAGAGAAAGTGTGGCCAAAGTGATTGTTGCTGGAATGTATGATGAGGCCTATATTTTTGATATGCAAGAAATTATCAATGACATTAAAACGGAATTTAAAACTACGGAACCCAACTTGACCATCGAAATCGTGAGATGTGATTTGCCTAAAAAAGTGATGGATTTGGGCGTGCAAGAAGGAATTCTTCGGGCCATTTATGCAGCGCAAAATGGCGTTTACAGGATGTCTGCCGATATGGAAGATTTAGTGGAAACATCCAACAATATTGCGCGAGTAATCATCAAGGATGGTGCTATTTTAATTGGTTGTTTAACGCGTTCTTCGGTGGAAACATCCAAATTTGATTTGGCAAATTCCTTGCGTTCTGCTTTTGAATTATGCGGTTGCGAAGTAAATTTATCGGGTTCCTATCCAGGTTGGACACCTAACGTTAAATCTGAAATCTTAGATGTTTTGACTGAAATCTATGAGAAGCAAAACGGTGAAAAGGCCAAAGTTGTGGCTTGTCACGCTGGTTTGGAATGTGGAATTCTTGGAGTAAATTACCCTGATATGGATATGATTTCTTTTGGACCAACGATTCATGGGGCGCATTCACCAGATGAAAGGGCTTCGATTAAATCGTCACAAAAATTCTGGAAATTTGTATTGGAAATTCTGGAGAATAT
>JBIILD010000093.1:0-6258 GCA_044232845.1 Flavobacterium sp. | reverse complement strand
TATACAATTCGGGTTGTTGTGGTATGGCTGGATCTTTTGGATACGAAAAAGAACATTATGACATCAGTATGCAAATGGGTGAAGATACTTTGTTTCCAAAGATACGTGCAACGAATTCCGAAACAGCCATCGCTGCTGCAGGAACGAGTTGTCGTCATCAAATTTTTGATGGAACCAATAGGGAAGCCTTGCATCCAGTTACTATTTTGCGGACTTGTTTGAAATAAATTAATGGATTTTGTGAATCATAAAACAACACTGCTAATTATTTAGAAAAGTATAATTTTTTTGCAAATAAAGAGTAATTTTTATAACGGGTCAGTATAGTTTAGAATGTTTGGCATTTGAAAGATCTGTTTACAAATTAAGTAAAAAGCGAAACAATAAAGAGGTAATTTTTTGCATGCTTTAATCACTGGTCAGTTGAAAATAAATTAACGTTAAGGCAGCAGCGGTCATAATGAGTAATGCCAGACCTCCTAGGACATTTGATTTCCAATTATTGGTAAATTGACCCATTATTTTTTTGTTGTTGGAAATATGAAGAATGATAGCGATTAAAACAGGTGCTGTCAAACCATAAAGGATAGCGGTATAAATTAAAGCATTAATGGGCGAAATGCCAACATAATTGAGTGAAAGTCCTAATATTAACGAAATGCTAATGACAAGATAAAATGCCTTTGCTTCATGGAATTTCTTATCCAATCCCTGTTGCCATCCAAAAGTTTCCGAAATAATATATGAAAGTGATCCGCTTAAAACTGGAATTGCAATAAGTCCGGTGCCAATTATTCCGATAGCAAAAAGGAGATAAGCTAAATTTCCAGCTAATGGTTTTAATGCTAAAGCCGCTTGTTCTACCGTGTCAATCTGATGAATTCCTCCATTAAATAATACGGTTCCTGTGGTAAGAATGATAAAGTACATCACAAAACCCGAAAAAGACATTCCAAAATCAACATCTTCATTTATGTCGTTAATTATCTTTTTGTTCACTATAAGATGTTTTTTACGGTTATTCATTTCTTCCACTTCGACTGATGCTTGCCAAAAAAACAGGTATGGAGAGATAGTGGTTCCTAGAATTCCCACTAGAACTTTCATAAATTCTTTGTCGAATTTAAGGGTAGGAATAAAGGTAGATTTGAGGATTTGTGCTATATCTTGTTTGTATAAAAAAGGCACAATAAAATAAACTAGCATTACGATGCACAGATATTTGAGGGTTGATGCAATTTTGTGATAGGGTAAATAAATAATTAATCCTAAAAGTAAAATAGTAAATAAGACGCTAAAATAAGTAGCATCGATTGAGGGAAACAAGAGGTTTCCTACGGCACCCATTGCGGCAATATCGGCGCCAATATTCATAACAATTGCCGGAAAACTAAATAAAAGCATAAGGTACAAAAAAGGTCTTGGGTAGTTGTTTTTAAGTGCGCCAGTCAATCCATGAGATGTAACCAACCCTATTCGGGCACACATTTGCTGGATGGCAGCCATAAGAGGAAAGGCAATCAGTGCGGTCCATAACGTCGAAAGTCCGAATGCAGCTCCTGCTTGAGAATAGGTAGCAATGCCAGAGGGGTCATCATCGCTAGCTCCAGTTACTAGTCCAGGCCCAAGTAATTTCCAAAAACGACTAATTTTGGTTTTTAGTTTTATTTGACTTTTCATTTTTACTGTTTTTTATTGAATTGAAAACTAAAATGAGGATTAGTAGATTTGGTGTATTTCATGAAAATGGATGGGCTTTCAGTAGCGATTACTAGTATGCTAATTTACAAATTTTAAAAATGCCACTGGCATAAATGAAACGCTATATATTTTTCTATGTGGTTTTTGATTGTATTAATTGGTAAATTTATTCACTTAATTGTTACTGCAATTTCTAAAAACACCTTACTTTTACGAACTATACTAATAATTCAACTCTAAGATCGTGACAAAAGACCAAATCATTCAAAATATTGCGGCTTTAAAAAGCCAGTCTTCCATTAATTATGGTATCAAGACAAAAGTACAAGCTTTTACCGAGAAACTATTTTATACCCTTTTTGATGCTAGTGATTCATTAAATAAAAATATCGAAGAACTTGAAGAATCATTCAAGGAAATATCAAAAATTGCTTCAGAAAAACCACCTAAATTATACGATGAGGTTTGGAGTCAATTTTTGGAAAAACTGCCTTCTGTTCTCGAAAAGCTAAATAGAGATGCAGAATATATTTTAGAAAACGATCCCGCTTCTAACAGTATTGAGGAAGTATATTTGGGTTATCCTGGATTTTACGCTATTGCTATTTACAGATTAAGCCATGAATTGTACTTGTTAGACATGTTGCTTATTTCTAGATTGATGAGTGAATATGCACATCAAATCACGGGAACCGACATCCATGCTGGAGCAACTATTGCCTCCCCTTTTTTTATTGACCATGCTACCGGGATTGTTATCGGAGAAACTAGTGTTATAGAAGAAAACGTCAAATTATATCAAGGGGTAACTTTGGGTGCTTTGAGTGTCAGCAAGGACATGAAAAATTCAAAAAGACATCCCACAGTTGAAAAAAATGTTTGTATTTATGCCAATGCAACAATTTTGGGAGGGGAAACTATCATTGGAAAAAATAGTGTTATTGGCGGAAATACATGGATTACAAGGTCTATCCCAGAAAAATCTTTGGTGACCAACACTACTATTACAGAAGTAAAAATAAAAGAGTTAAAATAATATGGAGTTTCATAAATTGGTAGACTTAATTGGGAATACCCCACTAGTGGAGAGTATTAATTTGGTAAAAAATAAAAACGTCAAGCTTTTGTTGAAACTGGAAGGGAATAATCCAGGCGGAAGTTTGAAAGATCGTGCTGCATACAACATGATTGCATCAGCCGTACAGAGAGGTGATATCAAAAAAGGGGACAAACTTATTGAGGCCACAAGTGGCAATACTGGAATTGCCTTAGCGATGATTGCTCAATTATTCAATATAGAAATTGAACTAGTGCTTCCTGAAAATTCAACCAAAGAACGTACACAAACCATGTTAGCTTTTGGAGCAAAAGTAATTTTGACGCCTGCTAGTTCCGGTATTATTGGGTCTAGGGATTATGTAGATAAAAAGATGGAGGAAGGCGGTTACATCATGCTGAATCAGTTTGCTAATGAAGACAATTGGAAAGCTCACTATAAAACCACAGGACCAGAAATTTGGAACGATACTAAAGGAACCGTAACCCATTTTGTTTCGGCAATGGGAACTACCGGCACCATTATAGGAACTTCCACATATCTAAAAGAGAAAAATCCTGCGATTCAGATTATTGGGGCACAACCCAGCGATGGTTCTCAAATTCCTGGAATTCGGAAATGGCCACAAGAATATTTGCCTAAAATTTTTGATGCATCAAAAGTTGATACTATTATGGAAGTCAGTGAACAAGAAGCTCGCGAAATGACCAAACGATTGGCTAAAGAAGAAGGAATTTTTGCAGGAATGAGTAGTGGGGGTTCAGTTGCAACAGCTCTTAAGATAGCTGAAAAATTAGATTCTGGAGTAATTGTTGCTATTATATGCGACCGTGGGGATCGCTATTTGTCCTCAGATTTATTTGAATAAAGTATCATTTAAGCAACAAACATAGTACACTATTTTGTTTCAAATCAGAAAAAATAAAGTAATAGTATGATTTTGAGACACTAATGAAAATAGTACTTCTTCTAATTTTACGATTTTTGAATTTTCGACTTGCTTAACTGATATAATTCCAAATGTTTTTCTTTTTGGTTAATTCGATATAGGTGGCTCTCAAAATGGAATTTTCAGGTTTTTGCATAGGCGCATCGTCTTTCAAAATTTTTAAGGCATGATTACGTGCCAAAATCAAAATATCCCGGTCGCGAACAATATCAGCAATATGGAGATTTAAAACGCCGCTTTGTTGCGTCCCCATTAAATCACCAGGTCCTCGAAGTTTGAGGTCGACTTCGGCAATTTCAAAACCATCATTCGTACTCACCATCGTTTCCATTCGGGTTTTGCTGTCGGAACTCAATTTGTGGCTCGTCATCAGGATGCAATAACTTTGCTCCGCACCACGACCTACCCGGCCCCGAAGTTGGTGTAGTTGCGACAGCCCAAAACGCTCCGCACTTTCGATAATCATTACACTGGCGTTGGGAATATTCACACCCACTTCAATAACCGTAGTTGCGACCATAATATTTGTTTTGCCTTCCGAAAACCGCTTCATCTCGGCATCTTTATCTGCGGGTTTCATCTTGCCGTGAAGAATGGAGATGGAATAATCTGGTAACGGAAAATCACGAGAAATGCTTTCATAACCGTCCATCAAATCCTTGAAATCCATCGTCTTCGATTCTTCAATCAAAGGATAGACTATATAAATTTGCCGACCCAATGCAATTTCATCCTGAATGAATTTCCACACTTTCAACCGGTTGCTGTCATAGCGATGCACGGTTTGAATGGGTTTTCGTCCTGGAGGTAATTCATCAATCACCGAAATATCCAAATCGCCATATAAACTCATCGCTAAAGTCCGCGGAATAGGAGTGGCAGTCATTACTAAAACGTGTGGTGGTATTTCGTTTTTTTTCCAAAGTTTAGATCGTTGTTCTACTCCAAAACGGTGTTGTTCATCAATCACAGCTAAACCCAAGTTTTTAAATTTTACTTTGTCTTCCAATAAAGCGTGTGTACCAATAAGGATGTGTAAAGTTCCATTTTCGAGTTCTTCGTGTATGACTCTTCTAACTGCAGTCTTAGTTGAGCCGGTTAGTATTTTTATATTGATGTCCAGTGTTTTGGCTAATTGAGTCAGTCCATTAAAATGTTGGTTGGCTAAGATTTCCGTTGGCGCCATCAAGCAAGATTGAAAGCCATTATCTAATGCAATTAGCATGCTCATTAAGGCCACTATTGTTTTTCCAGAACCCACATCTCCTTGCAGTAATCGGTTCATTTGGGCGTTGCTTCCCATATCAATCCGAATTTCCTTAACGACTCTTTTTTGGGCATTGGTTAGTTCAAAAGGCAAATGATTTTGGTAAAAATCATTGAAATAGTCCCCTACTTTTGTAAACGGATGTCCTTTTATTTTATGCTTCCGAATAAGGTTTTTGGTGATTAATTGCAATTGGATATAAAACAATTCTTCGAATTTTAATCTAAATTGGGCTTTTGCCAAAGCTTCGGCACTTTTGGGAAAATGAATGTTGAATAAGGCAGCATTTTTCGGAATCAGTTTCAATTCCGTTATTAAATAATCGGGTAAGGTTTCAGAAAATTTAGCTTGTGTTTCCTGAAACAATTGTTGCATCATTTTATTAATAACTCGGTTTGAAATCCCCCGGTTTGCTAGTGTTTCTGTCGACGGATAAACAGGTTGCATCGCGGAGCGTAGGCTTTGTTCGTGTTCCGTCATCAACTCGATTTCGGGATGTGCCATATTGAAGGTGTTTCCAAAAGAAGTACACTTTCCGAAAATCACGCACTTTTCGTTGAGCTTTAAACTCTCTCGAATCCATTTGTGCCCTTGAAACCAAACGAGCTCCATTTGTCCCGTTTCATCGGCGAATGTGGCAACCAATCGTTTTTGGTTTTTGCCAAATTCAACGGTTTTAATGTTGATGATTTTCCCGATAATTTGTACTTCAGCGCTATTATTTTGCAATTCGTTGATCTTGTAATAACGCGTTCTGTCTATGTATCGATTGGGGAAAAAATTAAGCAAATGTCCATATTTATGAATTCCCAATTCTTTGCGAAGCAATTCACCTCGGTTGGGACCGACGCCTTTGAGGTATTCGATGGGAGTTTCTAAGAGGGTATTGGACATTTATATTTTTTTAATAAAATAGAAAAACTAGAGGAGGAGAAAGGGGATTTTCTGCATTCAATTTACATATTTATAAAGCGAAGATAGTTTTTTGTTTGGAAAATAGAAAATACAATTGTTAGGTATAGCTGAAGTAAATAGATATATGAATTTTAAACTTTACAGCAATAGCATCTCCTATCGCTAAGTTAATTTAGATAAGATTTTTTTTATTTAATAAAGATCCAAAAAGTTCGGTTTAACTAAGAAGTATTCTAATTTAGTAACTTGCTTTTTAACATAACATTTCAGTCATTCTTTAAATTGTGTAACTGATTTTATTGACCTAGAATCTATTTCATAAAAAACAATAAATAACATTAAATGAATGGTTTTAAATATTTAAAAATT
>JBIILD010000092.1:0-6349 GCA_044232845.1 Flavobacterium sp. | reverse complement strand
ATCATGGCTAAACTTCCTGAATCACTCCCCGATTTTTCCACTTTAAAATACAATCCTCTAAAATGGTCTTTGAAGGCCTCGTTAGTTACCAACTTCCCTGATTTTAATATATTTTTATTAAAAAAAACAGTGTCCAATTTCAAGCGCATGGCTGGAACTGAATATTTGTTAGTCTCAATACCCGCTTCGTCAGAAATTGTTTTTACAATTTGGGCGTTGTCAAAGAAAAAAGTATCATTTTTATACAAGAGATCTCCTTTATTATTTTCAAAATCGACTTTTTGGTTAGTATAATATTTCTGAGAAGATTTAAATTGGTCATCGGGATTTAAATCCCGCATAAAATACTTCGATTGATAAATTTCTAGTTTAATTTTAGATTTACTTACCTTTTCATAAATAGAATCTAATTCGTAAGTATATCCTCCAGCTGTTTTTGTAGCTGTTTTTGTAGCATCTACAAAATAAGGGATTTCAACATATACACTATCAATTTTTGGTCTTAAAGCTGTGTCAATTATTGGATTAACAGTCGCCAATGATACTTGAGTGACAAAACTAGCCGTTGTTGTACCAAAAGCAGAATTTTCATAAATCCCTAAGGCATTTACAGGAAGATTATTGGATTGTATAGCCTCTATTTTTTGATTGTAAGCAACAACAGCAAAGGTTGTGTCCTTTAAAGCAAAATTGTTTTGACCAATTAAATCGGCCCCGATTTCATTATACTCTTTATCACAAGAAACGAAAAGAATGACAGTTGCAATGAATAGAATTTGCTTGAAAAAAGAATAATTGCACATGTTTAAAGAGAAAATTTTAATTTATAGAACCCTGTTTTTGTAGAAATCAGTATACGCTTCAGCGAATTTTTCTTTCGGAACGAAAGGTAAAAAAGGTTTGCCTGAAGATTCTATAAATTTTGTTAAACTTGAAGATACCTGCTCTGAACCAATGATTATAGCATCCGAATGATTAATGGTTGCTTTCATAATACTTTCGTAATCAGGATTTTTAAGATCTAGAACCGCCTCATTAGGAATGCCATCAAACAACACCTTATTAATCATTTCTACATCTAAAGTTCCTTCAAAAGACTGGCTGTAAACGGAAGTAACAATCTTTGTTTCTGAGAATAAAGCTTCATTTTTGTAATAATGTTTCAAATAAATAGGCAACATAGCCGCCATCCATCCATGAACATGAATAATATCTGGAACCCAATTGAGTTTTTTTACGGTTTCGACAACTCCTTTTGCAAAGAAAATAGCGCGTTCATCATTATCAGGAAACATGACGCCATCTTCGTCGGTAAAAGTAGCTTTTCGTTTAAAATATTCGTCGTTGTCAATAAAATAGACTTGTATTCTTTCCTTTGGAATGGAAGCTACTTTTATAATTAGAGGCATATCCAAGTCATTGACTACCAAATTCATCCCCGAAAGTCGAATTACTTCGTGCAATTGATGCCTTCTTTCATTAATATTGCCATATCTTGGCATGAAAATTCGTAATTGCCCACCTTGGTTATTTATCATCTTTGGTGCTTCATAAGACATTGAAGACACCTCATTTTCAGCTAGATAAGGTACCACCTCAGATGATACAAATAATATTCTCTTACCTTCCATATTGTAAATTACTTGATTAAGTGGCAATTAAAACCAGGCAAAATTACGAAAATTTATGCAGTTATGGACTAAAATATTAAGTTTGCAAATAATTTCAATAAAATAGCCATGCACATTTTCTATGAAAATGAAGCTTTAATAGCCTACTTAAAATCTATTAAAATCAGCCATTTCACCATCGGGTTTGTTCCAACTATGGGGGCTTTACACCAAGGACATTTATCGTTAATGCAAAAATCATTGTCAGAAAATGACTGTACCGTTGTGAGTATCTTTGTGAATCCCACCCAATTCAATAACCTCGAAGATTTGGCAAAATATCCCAGAACTCTAGAAGACGATATAAAAAAAATGGAAAGTTTAAACCCTGAGATTATAGTGTTCGCTCCCTCTGTTGACGATATTTATTTAGGGAAACCTAGTTCTCAGTTCTTTGATTTTGACGGATTGGAAAACCAAATGGAAGGCAAATTCAGGCCCGGGCATTTCAATGGCGTTGGCACCATTGTAAAACGCCTTTTTGAAATCGTAACCCCTACAAACGCTTATTTTGGAGAAAAAGATTTTCAGCAATTACAAATTGTAAAAAAATTAGTAGCAAAAAATAATTTGAAAGTGGCTATCCAAAGCTGTCCTGTTTGTAGAGAACCCAATAATTTGGCTATGAGTTCGCGCAACGAACTCTTAACCTCCGAAGAAAAACAAGAGGCTTCCTTAATCTACAAAACATTGGTTGACGCTAAAGAAAAATTCGGAACAAATAGCGCTGCAACTGTCGCTAAATGGGTTAAAAAATCATTTGAAGAAAATCCCCATTTCACATTAGACTATTTTCAAATTGCTGATGAGGCAACGCTTTTGCCCTGTTTAAGAAAAAATAAATACAAGAAATATCGCGTTTTCATAGCTGTATTCGTCAACAAAGTTAGATTGATTGATACCATTTCATTAAATTAACTTACTTTTGCACCATGCAAATTCAAGTCGTAAAATCAAAAATTCACCGTGTTAAAGTAACCGGAGCCGATTTAAATTATATCGGTAGCATTACCATTGACGAAACTTTAATGGATGCCTCTAATGTCATCGAAGGCGAGAAAGTATCAGTTGTAAATATCAACAATGGCGAACGTTTTGAAACATACGTCATCAAAGGAATGAAAAATTCTGGAGAAATAACACTCAATGGGCCCGCGGCGAGAAAAGTGCAAAAAGACGATATTATTATCATCATTTCTTATGCTACTTTGGACTTTGAAGAAGCCAAAACTTTCAAGCCTTGGACTATTTTCCCGAATGAAAAAGACAATTCTTTAACGTAATTGTTTAGGACCGAATTACAATCTCATTCATTTATCTCTTTGTTTTTTTGTGTTTACGGCATTTCATACAAGCGAATAAAGTAGTATCTTGCTAGCTTATTAAGGGCATTTCCTAATTATGGAATGCGCAACACAAAAAAATTAATGTCTAAAGTAAAAACCTCCTTTTTTTGCCAAAACTGTGGCGCACAATATTCAAAATGGCAAGGGCAATGCAATTCCTGTAAAGAATGGAATACCATCGCCGAGGAAATCATTCAAAAAGAAGAAAAATCAGCTTGGAAAAGTGAATCTGTTTCTAATGCCAAAGCCCCAAAACCGTTACGAATAAACGAGATTGATTCAACTCAAGAAATCCGAATGGACACCACCGACGGAGAACTTAACCGAGTACTTGGTGGCGGGATTGTTCCAGGCTCCTTAATTCTTTTGGGCGGGGAACCGGGCATTGGAAAAAGTACGCTTTTGCTTCAAATATCCTTAAAACTACCCTACAAAACCTTGTATGTTTCGGGAGAAGAAAGCCAAAAACAAATAAAAATGCGTGCCGAAAGAATCACACCAAACGGTGATAACTGTTACATTCTTACGGAAACCAAAACCCAAAATATCTTCAAACAAATTGAAGCCATCGAACCCGAAATTGTCATTATCGATTCCATTCAAACGCTTCATACCGATTATATCGAATCGACTCCGGGGAGTATTTCACAAATTCGGGAAACTACCGCAGAACTGATAAAATTTGCCAAGGAAACTAATATCCCCGTAATTCTTATTGGCCATATTACCAAAGACGGAAACATCGCCGGTCCCAAAATATTGGAACACATGGTCGATACCGTATTGCAATTCGAGGGCGACCGGAATCATGTGTACCGCATTTTACGCTCCTTAAAAAACCGTTTTGGTTCCACTGCCGAAATCGGAATTTATGAAATGCTAGGCAACGGTTTGCGTGAGGTTTCCAATCCGTCGGAAATATTGATTTCTCATAAAGACGAGGAATTATCGGGAACTGCAATCGCCTCCACTCTTGAAGGCATGCGTCCGTTGATGATTGAAATTCAATCCTTAGTGAGCACCGCGGTATATGGAACGCCGCAACGCAGCACAACGGGTTATAACGCCAAAAGGCTGAATATGATTTTGGCCGTTTTAGAAAAAAGAGCTGGTTTTAGGCTTGGTGCCAAAGACGTTTTTTTGAACGTGACTGGTGGAATTTCGGTGGATGACCCCGCTATAGATTTGGCAGTTGTAGCAGCCATTTTATCATCTAATGAAGATATTCCAGTAAATAAAGATTTTTGTTTTGCTGGCGAGGTGGGACTTTCAGGCGAAATACGTCCCGTAAATCGGGTGGATCAACGCATTCAAGAAGCTGAAAAGCTTGGGTTTTCTACCATTTTTGTATCCAAATACAATAAAATTGCTTTGAAAAATACCCTTATAAAAATCCGATTGGTGGCAAAAATCGAAGATGTGGCGAGTGAATTGTTTGGATAATAGCCCAATCTGATTTCGTAAAACGTTAAATTTCAGCCAAAAAGATTTATTTTAATCCCATATTCAAAAAAGATTTGATTATTCTTTCGTAAATTTAAGTATTCTTTTCTCTTATGAAAGAGTATTGTAAATGAAGCCGTCACGCCAAACAATGATCTATTTCTACCAGCAACTGGGCAAGCTATTCTTCAGCGTTGCCTCTGTGGACAAAACAGTCCGTGAAGAAGAGATTGCACAACTTAAAGAAATAGTTGCAAAAGAGTGGCTTAAGCTTGAAAATTCCCTTAATGAATTTGGTGACGATGCAGGGTACCAAATCGAGATTGTTTTTGATTGGTTGGTTGAAAATGATTGGAATATTGGCCCAATTATTCCTGATTTCGAAATTTTCAAAAAAGAACACCCTCATTTATTCACGCCCCAAATAAATGACTTAATCCTAAAAACCGCAAAGGCAATCACAAATTCCTTTTCGGAGGAAAACAAATCAGAATCAGTCTTAATTGATCAATTAAGCGGTATTTTGTATCAAGAACATTAAATCAATTATCCTAAAACCATCCTCAAAAAGACAAAACTATTTGAAAATAATTCGTTTTTAACACAAAAATAAAGTCATGGAAAAACAAGTCGGCATCTGGATAGACAGTAAAAAGGCAATAATTATTTGCCTTAATGGTAAAAAAGAAGAAAGGATTACCGAAATAGATTCGGAAGTTGAAAACGCCGTTTATCATAACAAAGAAGGCAATAAAGGAAACTTCTCGGGAAGCCATCATAGTGACAGCGAAACGAAATTTGACAATCGGAAAAAAGAGGAACTAAATGATTATCTAAAATCAGTGGTGGAGGATGTCAAAAGTGCTGATTACTTATACCTATTTGGCCCAGGAGAAACCAAAACAAAATTGGAACAAAAAATACGGCATGAAAAATTACTTGGAAACATCAAATTAAAAGCGGTTGAAACGGCCGATAAGATGACTGTAAACGAAATTGTGGCTAAGGTTAAGGATTTTTACAATCCTTTGGAACGCAAAATTAATTTGGCCAAACAACGATAAATCGTATAGCCAAGTTATTTTACAAACCACGACATACAAAATGTTGTGGTTTTTTTGTGTTTTAAAATTAGGCAAGATGTAAAGATTTGAAATTAAAATCTGGCCTTAAAAAATCGCTTTTAAAGAATGTTATATTCTAAATTAAGTGCCTCGATTTGTTCTGGTCTACCCAAAACAATGATTTTAGAATTTGGCGCTACTCCTAAATCTTCCCCCGGATTTAATGTGTAATCTCCATTTTCATCTTTATATCCAATAATCGCACCTAAAAAACAAGAATTATTTTTTTTAGTGTAATGATATAAATAAAGCCTTAATTTTAGTTAGCGTATATTAAACCGTACAAATACCTAAAAAACAAAAAACCCTAACTACTTATTTATAAAGTGATTAGGGATTTTATTAGTGGTCCCACTTGGAATCGAACCAAGCACCTACTGATTATGAGTCAGTTGCTCTAACCGAATGAGCTATAGGACCGTTTGTGCGGATGCGAATTTACCACTATTTTTAATTTGATGCAACTATTTTTAAACTAGATTTTTATTGGGTTGGGTTAATCCTGCAAATAGGGGAATAAAAGAACTGATTATTAGAATGCTATCAAAAATTGAACTTGTGAAATTGGATTATTGCATTTCCTGGCACAACTCGATCAAAACACTATGGGTGATTTTAGGGTGTAAAAAAGCAACCAACTAATTAGGGTCTGCTGATAAACTCAGAGATATGTTTATTTTTAATTTTCATAAAAGACATTGTTCATAGGTGTGATTTTCATTTAAATCGCACCTATTTTCGTTTGTTGCTGTTTTTTGGATAAAGT
>JBIILD010000017.1:0-21250 GCA_044232845.1 Flavobacterium sp. | reverse complement strand
AAACTATCTTTGCCGCTTAATTCGAATCATATAGAATGAATAAATTATTGATTGTTGGAACGGTCGCTTTCGACGCTATTGAAACCCCTTTTGGCAAAACGGACAAAATCTTAGGAGGCGCGGGAACGTACATCGGACTTTCGGCATCTCATTTTAACGTTGAATCGGCAATTGTTTCGGTTGTTGGTGATGATTTTCCTCAGGAATATATCAATTTATTGACAGACAGAAATATTGATATTTCTTGTCTTGAGGTGGTCAAAGGCGGAAAAACGTTCTTCTGGAGTGGTTTGTATCACAATGATTTGAATTCTAGAGATACTCTAGCTACGGAATTAAATGTTTTGGCCGATTTTCAACCTAAAGTTCCGCAAAATTTTAAAACAGCCGATGTGGTAATGTTAGGGAATTTACATCCGTTAGTTCAAAGAAGCGTTTTGGACCAAATGGACCTGAAACCAAAATTAGTGGTTTTAGACACCATGAATTTCTGGATGGATTGTGCCTTGCCTGAATTATTGGAAGTAATCAAACGCGTGGACGTTATTACCATCAACGACGAGGAAGCACGACAACTTTCCGGAGAATATTCGTTGGTAAAAGCCGCCGCAAAAATTCACGCTATGGGGCCAGAATTTGTTGTTATTAAAAAAGGTGAACACGGGGCTTTATTATTTCACAGCCATCAGATTTTCTTTGCACCTGCCCTACCTTTGGAAGAAGTTTTTGATCCAACAGGAGCGGGCGATACATTTGCCGGTGGGTTTTCAGGATATATCACTCAAAGTGGAAACATATCTTTTGAGAACATGAAAAATGCTATAATATATGGCTCAAATTTAGCTTCCTTTTGTGTGGAGAAATTTGGAACCGAAAGAATGGTCGGACTTGAAAAAGAAGAAGTAATCAATAGATTGAAGCAATTCAAATCATTGACACAATTTGACATAGAAATATAATGTAAAATTATGAAGCCTCGGAAACGGGGCTTTTTAAATAAACTACCTCTACTATACCATGAGCGACGCAATTAAACACGAATGTGGCATTGCCCTTCTAAGATTAAAGAAACCATTAGAATTCTACAAAGAAAAATATGGCACGGCTTTCTACGGCATACAAAAAATGTATCTGATGATGGAGAAACAGCACAACCGTGGACAAGATGGTGCTGGTTTTGCAAGCATAAAATTAGATGTTGACCCTGGAGAAAGATACATCAGCCGCGTGAGATCCAATCAATCTCAGCCCATTCAAGATGTTTTTGCTCAAATTAATGAAAGAATAAATGAAGAAATGGCTTCTCATCCAGAATACGCGGATGATGTGCCCCTTCAAAAAAAGAATATACCCTATCTAGGCGAATTGTTTTTAGGACATGTTCGTTATGGAACGTTCGGGAAAAACAGTATTGAAAGTGTTCATCCTTTTTTGAGACAAAGTAATTGGATGCACCGGAACCTCATTTTGGCTGGAAATTTCAATATGACTAATGTAAAAGAACTTTTTCAAAATCTAGTCGAATTAGGACAGCATCCCAAAGAAATGGCCGATACGGTTACTGTAATGGAGAAAATAGGTCATTTTCTAGACAAAGAGGTAATGCAATTGTATCAAGATTGCAAAACAATGGGCTTGTCTAAAAGGGAAGCGTCTCCTGTGATTGCTGAAAGACTAGATATTGCCAAAATCCTGACAAGATCCTCCAAAAACCTAGATGGAGGTTATGCTATGGCCGGACTTCTAGGTCATGGCGATGCTTTTGTCTTTAGAGATCCTGCAGGAATTCGACCAGCCTATTTTTACGAAGATGACGAAATTGTGGTAGTAGCCTCAGAACGCCCGGTTATTCAAACAGTATTTAATATCCCTTTCGAAAAAGTACAAGAAATAAACCCTGGTAGCGCTTTAATTATAAAGAAAAACGGAATTGTTACAATGCAAGAGATTCTTGCGCCAACCGTTAAAAAAGCGTGTTCTTTTGAAAGAATTTACTTTTCTAGAGGAAGTGATGCTGAAATATATCAAGAAAGAAAAAATCTGGGAAAATTAATTTTGCCTGCTGTTCTTGGTGCCATTGGAGATGATACTGACAATACCGTGTTTTCTTATATTCCAAATACTGCCGAAACTTCTTTCTACGGCATGATAGAAGCTGCTCAAGATTTTTTAAATCAAAGAAAAAATAATTACATTCTTGAAAACCGGAAGAAATTAACCAAAGAAAAATTGGAAGAAATCCTTTCGGTAAAAATAAGAACCGAGAAAGTAGCCATTAAAGACGCAAAATTGCGAACTTTCATCACTGAAGACAGTAGTCGCGATGATCTTGTTGCCCACGTATATGATGTGACGTATGGAGTGATAAAACCAACCGATAATTTGGTGATTATTGATGACAGCATCGTAAGAGGGACAACACTCAAAATGAGTATCATCAAAATGATGGATCGTTTGAAACCAAAAAGTATTGTGATAGTTTCATCGGCTCCTCAAATTAGGTATCCAGATTGTTATGGAATCGACATGGCAAAACTGGAAGGGTTAGTTGCCTTTCGGGCCGCATTGGAGCTTTTAAAAGACAGGAACTTATACCATATTGTTGACGCCGTTTATGCCAAATGCAAGGAACAAGAAAACCTTAAAGATCACGAAGTCGTTAATTTTGTCACCGAAATTTATGCGCCATTCCAGCCACAGGAAGTTTCGGATAAAATAGCACAACTGCTGAGTACACCAGAAATTAAGGCCGAAGTAAAAATCATCTTTCAAACTGTTGAGGATTTGCATATTGCTTGTCCAAAGAATTTGGGAGATTGGTACTTTACTGGAGATTATCCTACACCGGGAGGCAATCGTGTTGTGAATAGGGCATTTATGAATTTTTACGAAGGGAAAAATGCTAGGGCCTATTAAAATAATTTCCATTTAAGCATTTCATCGACTATTAATGTATTTCATCTAATATATTTCATTAAAGCATATTACGCGATTATCTTTGATTCACCATAATATTAGTAGGTTAAGTTTATGGTAGATTTGGGGCAAAAAAGGTGAAAGCAATTTCACCTTTTTTATTGGACCAAAGTCAAGAAAGTAGATTGCTAATACTGTTAACCTCGGACAGATTCCAAAAGCCAAAAAAAATAGACGAACAAACTTTTAAGTCTATTCGTCTATAATTTAAAAGTCTATTTTCTTAAAAAAGACTATTTTGCTAAAGCATATCTTCTAGCCACTTCATCCCAATTGATTACGTTAAAGAAAGCTTCAATATAATCAGGTCTTCTGTTTTGATAATGCAAATAATAAGCATGCTCCCAAACATCCATTCCTAAAATTGGAGTTCCGCCACAACCTATTCCGGGCATTAAAGTATTGTCTTGGTTTGGTGTTCCGCAAACTTCTAGTTTTCCATCTTTCACACACAACCAAGCCCATCCTGAACCGAATTGGGTGATTCCAGCCTTTGAAAAAGCGGTTTTAAAAGCCTCAAATGTTCCAAAAGCGCTTTCTATCGCGGCCGATAATTCTCCTGTTGGAAGTCCGCCGCCGTTTGGTGACATAATAGCCCAAAATAAACTGTGATTGAAATGTCCACCGCCGTTATTACGGACAGCCATGTTTTTCATGTCTAAATTTCTCAAAATATCCTCGATTGTTTTCCCTTCTAAATCCGTTCCGGCAATAGCTGTATTAACATTCGTGATATAAGCATTATGATGTTTTGTATGATGGATTTCCATAGTGCGTGCATCAATGTAAGGTTCTAATGCGTCATACGCATACGGTAATTGTGGTAATTCAAAAGCCATAGTATAGTTGTTTAATGATTTATAAATATTTTATTCAAAAATAAACATTTAACTTTGGAATTGGAAATTCTATTTCATTAAAGTTTGATTAAATAAATGATAAATAGTAAGTGTAATAAAATGTCGGATTTTAAAATATGGAATTTATTGTAATTGTCTAATTTAAAATAGTTTTTACTATCCGGAGACTTTTGACTTTTCGACACATTAAAACTTTCGACTTCCTTAGTTTGATAAATATCTCACTGAGTCTGCCGAAGTGAGGAGATAATTCCAACTTTTAGAAGCAATTTTTTACTTCAATCAGCGAAAAGGTATTCTGTGTAAAAGAAATCCGAAATCAAAAATCGTTAATCCTCAATCTGAAATCTAAATGCAAAGACCCTCATTCTCCATATACGACGCATCGGCAGGTTCCGGAAAAACCTATGCGCTAGTCAAAGAATACCTAAAAATCATCCTAGTTGCTCCTAAAAATGATGCTTATCGCAACATTCTCGCTATCACGTTTACCAACAAAGCGGTTCGCGAGATGAAAAGCAGAATCGTGGGCAGTTTGTCTGAGTTTTCAAAAGACTATCCTAGTGAAAAAGCACAAGATTTAATGCGTCATTTAGCCACAGAGACCCAACTTTCCATTATCCAAATCAAGACCAAATCACAGCAAATTATCAAGCACATCATTCATAATTATGCCGCTTTTGATATTTCCACCATCGATAAATTCACTCACAAAGTCATTCGTGCTTTCGCACACGATTTAGGTTTGCCAATGACTTTTGAAGTGACTTTGGATACCGAAAATTTGCTCATTGAAGCCGTCGATGCCATCATTGCGCAAGCTGGAGAAGACGAAACGCTGACCAAATTGCTCATCGATTTCACGATGGAAAAAACCGATGACGACAAATCTTGGGACATTACCCGTGAAATTCTGGAAACCGGTCGTTTGGTTCTCAATGAAAACAATCGGAATGAAATAACTCATTTTCAAGACAGATCCATTACCGAATTTGTCGAAATAAAAGCTAAACTGGCCGAAGCCTGTCAGGTTTTGGAAAACGAAAATGCAGCTTTCGCCGAAAGTGCCTTATTGTTAATCGAGAAAAACGGAATTGATTTGAAATCATTTTCAAGAGGAACTTTTCCAAACCATATTCAAACCATAGCGAATGGAAAGTTTAATCCGAAAAATAAAATGTTTCGTGAATTTGAAGATATTTCTATCAATAAAGCCTCCAAAGACGAAGTAATTATCGAAAACATAATCCCAGAATTATTGCAAATTCTCGACAAAGTTTACAAAAACTTTGAAAAGCGGGATTTCTACAAAGCATTCCTGAAAAATATTACACCATTATCTTTGCTGAATACTGTTAGCAATGAACTGTCAAAAATTCAGGAAGAACAAAACGTGCTTTCCATTTCGGAATTCAACGCCATTATTCATCGGGAAATTCAGAACCAGCCAGCGCCATTTATTTATGAAAGATTGGGCGAACGGTATCGCCATTTTTTTATTGATGAATTTCAGGATACTTCAGAAATGCAATGGCAAAATCTGATTCCGCTGATTGACAACGCTACATCGAGCGAATTTGACGGAGAAAAAGGAACTTTGATGATTGTGGGCGACCCGAAGCAATCTATTTATCGGTGGCGGGGTGGTAAAGCCGAGCAGTTTATTGAGTTAAGCAAAGACCAAAATCCGTTCAATAATCCCGATAAGGTTTTAGAACATTTAGACAAAAATTACCGTAGTTATTCCCAAATAATAGACTTCAACAACGAGTTTTTTCATTTGTTGTCCAATGAATTCGAGCACGAAGATTACAAAGATTTGTATCAAAATCACAGCCATCAAAAATGCAATGAAAAAAAAGGGGGGTATGTGAATATTTCTTTCATTCCAAAAGCGGAAAATCCTGAAGAGACCGAAGAAGCATTAGATAAAACAGAATTGTATGTTTTGGCGACTTTAAACACTATTCAAAAAGTGGTAAAGCAAGGCTTTGAATATAAGGATATTGTTATTCTGACCAGAAAACGCAGTCAAGGAATTGCCGTTGCCAATTATTTGACAGAGCAAGGGATTCCTCTTTTGTCTTCAGAAACATTGATGATAAAAAACGCCACCGAAGTTCGATTTATAATCTGCTTATTAAAGTACTTAAAAAATAATTCTGATAAAGAATCAAAGGCCAATTTCTTGCACTATTTAGCACAAAATAGTCAAGATAAATTGCCTATTCACGATTTTATTGCACAAGGGATGGGGTATCCAAATGAACCGGATTTTGAAAACTGGCTCGAGAGTTTTGATGTGAGTTTGTCTTTTCAAAACATCAGAAAAAAATCTTTGTATGAAGCCGTTGAGATTATTGTTTCTAAATTCCTGAATCCTATAAAAAGCAATGCATACGTTCAGTATTTTATGGATATCGTTCTCGAACGAGATATTCGGAATCAAGCTGGTATTTCGGATTTTTTGAATTTTTGGGACAAAAACTCGGAGAAATTTAGCATTCCATCACCAGAGGGTAACAACGCAGTTCGAATAATGACCATTCATACCGCTAAAGGATTGGAGTTTCCGATAGTGATTATGCCTTTCGCAGATGAAGATTACAGCCGAAGTCCAAAAAGTAAATTATGGATTGACACAGAAACGGAAAATTTCGGACTGCCTAAGGTTTTGGTTGACAACAGCAAAGCGGTTGAAGGTTTTGGAGAGTCAGCTAAATCAGTTTATATTCAAAAATCACAAGAAGAATTGTTGGACAATATTAATATTTTATACGTAGCGTTGACTCGAGCCGAAGAACAATTATATGTGATTTCGAATATGAATTTAGACGCCAAAGGTGTTGCTAAAAAGAACAATATGTCGACCTTTTTTGTCAATTATTTGGTTAACAAAGGGCAATTTGAAGAAGATAAATTCGAATACGAATTTGGAAACCCAACCAAATTGTCAATCGAGAAAAAACACGTCGATACTTTGAAAACTATCCCATTGGTTTTTGATGTTTTAGATCCAAAAAACATCAAAATTGCACAAAGAGAAGCCTTGATGTGGGGAACATATCAACAAGAAGCTATAGAATATGGGAATGTAATACACGAAATATTGTCATTTGTAAAAACCAAAAGCGATGTAGATTTAGCCATTACAAAAGCAGTAGAACGCGGATTAATTACAGTGAATCAAAAGGATTTGGTTTGCAAAACCATTCAAGAAATTGTCAATCATTCGGAACTTTCAAACTATTTTTTCGAAGGAAACGATGTATTGAATGAACAGACAATTATTCAAAAACAAGGAAAAATCATCAAACCAGACCGAATGGTTTTGACCAAGAACAAGGAAGTTTTTTTATTGGATTATAAAACCGGTAGCCATAACGGTAAATATCAATTACAACTGGAAACGTATCAAAAAGCCATTGAATTGATGGGTTTTAAGGTTATGCAAAAATCGCTTGTATATATTGGCACTACAATTAATGTAGTAAATTTATAGAACTTGTTAAGGCTTTGTGCCTTCGTGGAAAAAAGCTAATTTATTCCCCAAAGAACTCTAAAAAATGTACGAGAAAATAAAAAAACTCCTGCAATCCGAACTCCAAACTACAAATAGAACGGCATTTTCAAATGGAAAGAATTACCAAATCGTCACAAGCAGAAATTACTCTTTCAACAGGAGAAAAAGTACTGAATTTTTATTCTAATAATTATCTGGGCTATCTTCTCATCCCGAAGTACTTCAGGCTGCCAAGGATACGATGGACTCGCCTAGTTTAGGAATATCTCCCGTTCGTTTTGTTTGTAAAACTCAAGATATTCACAAAACTGTATGATACCTAATTGTTACAAACTATGGCAAATGGACTTTTGAAGATAAGGAATCTATGTCATTGGGTTCTTTTTTACCCATAGTTCCAGGAGACAAAGCGAGAATAAAGGTTCAATTAGGTAAAGTATAACCAACTTTTGTTAAAATTTGCGAGACATTAATGATTATTCAGAAAGAAATTGTAGTCTCATTAAGTGTTTTTTAACATTTTATTTTGTAATTAAAAAATTACTTACTATTTTTGTTTAAAATTAACTAAATTTTAATTAAAAAAAATGAAACATCTTAATAAGATTTTATTTGCTGTATTGATGGTGATGAGCTTAAGTTCTCACGCACAAAACGACAACAACCCTTGGGCACTTTCGTTTGGCGTAAATGCAGTTGACACGCGAACTAGTGCAGGTGGAGGAAAAAATTGGCTAGACCAACATTTTTCTCAACCATTTGCGGTTAAAGATAACTGGAATATTTTACCTTCTGTTTCTTATCTTAGTGTTGCAAGATCCGTTGGGGATAATTTTTCTGTTGGACTTCAAGGATCAATAAACAAAATTGACAAATTTGTGAATTTTGCTCCTACTGCCCCAGGTCGTAATGGTGCTGGATATGTGGCAACTCCTGCTGGAGATTTAATGTATTATGGTATTGATGTAAGTGTAAAATACAGTTTTATGTCTTTAATTAAATCTAATGTGATTGATCCTTCCTTAAGTTTAGGCGGAGGATATACTTGGTTAGGCGATAATAGCTTCGGAACTGTTAATCCAGGTGCAGGTTTGACTTTTTGGTTTACTAACAAAATAGGTTTTGCATTAGCTACTACCTATAAAAAATCATTTGGGGATAGAGATAATGGTAATATATATACTCCTGTTGCTCCTTCTCATTTTCAACACACAGCTGGTATTACTTTCCAGTTTGGAGGAACTGATACTGACGGAGACGGAATCTATGACAAACGTGATGCTTGTCCAAAAGTTGCAGGTTTAAAACAATTCAAGGGATGTCCAGATACTGACGGTGATGGAATTATTGACGGAAGTGATGATTGTCCAGAAGTTGCTGGTCTGGCTGCTTTGAATGGATGCCCAGATACTGATGGTGATGGTATTGCTGATAAAGATGATGCTTGTCCAGATGTTGCTGGTTTAGCTGCTTTAAAAGGTTGTCCTGACTCTGATGGAGATGGCATTGCCGATAAATCTGATAAATGTCCTAGTGCAAAAGGACCTAAAGAAAATGCTGGTTGCCCTTGGCCAGATACTGACGGTGATAGTGTTTTAGATAAAGATGATAAATGTCCGACCGTCAAAGGAACTATTGCAAACAACGGTTGTCCAGAAGTAACAGCCGAAGATTTGGATAATCTTAAAATTCAAGCTAAATCAGTTTATTTTAATTCTGGTACAGCAACTTTAAAAGTAGATTTAAATAGGAATTCATTAGACGTTATTGCAGATATAATTAAAGGATCGCCAAATGCCAAATTCAATGTTGAAGGGCATACGGATAGTGATGGCTCAGATGCCTATAATCAAAAACTTTCTGAAGAAAGAGCTAATGTTGTAAAAAAGGCTTTGATTCAAAGAGGGGTTAAAGGAGATAATTTAGAGGCTGTAGGTTTTGGAGAAACAGCACCGATCGCAACAAACAAAACCGCTAAAGGGAAAGCTGAAAACAGAAGAACAGAAGTGAAATTGAAAAAATAATTTTTCCTTAAAATATTTTTTTAAAACGCCTCGGTTTATCGGGGCGTTTTTTTATATTTATAAAATGACAAACTCTTCTTTTTTAGATAAAATTGCACAAGTTTTGTTGGGCGAATATTCAGGGAAATTATCCGACACAATTGTGGTTCTGCCCAATAAGCGTGCAAAAATATTCCTTATTGAAGCTTTAAAAAATAAAGTTGACCAGAATATAATTTCTCCCGAGATTGTTAGCATTGAAGAACTTATTCAAGATATTGCAAGTATTCGCGCTATAGATTCAATAGAATTGTTATTTGAATTCTACGAAGTTTATTTGTCTTTTACCGAAAAGTCGAACCAGCAGTCTTTCGAACTTTTTGCCAATTGGGCCAAGACACTTTTACAAGATTTCAACGAAATTGATCGCTATTTACTAGAGCCTACTCACGTACTTTCATATTTAAAAGATATTGAAGACATCAAAAAATGGGGAATTGAAGTTGAGAACAAAACCCAATTACTAGAAAATTATATCGATTTTTGGAAATTATTACCCAATTATTACCAATCACTTTACAACCACTTGCTAAACAAAGGGATTGGCTACCAAGGTCTAATCTATCGAGAAGCTGTAAACAATCTAAATCATTTTTCGGATACCATAAAGGGGAAACGATTTGTATTTGCGGGGTTTAATGCCCTGAATGCCTCCGAAGAGAGAATAATTCAGCATTTAATAGCTTTGGATCAAGCTTCAATATATTGGGATGTTGATCATGCTTTTTTAAACGACCCGTTTCATGACGCAGGATTGTTTGTTCGACGATTCAAAGAAAGCTGGAAGCATTATAAGTCCAATCCTTTTGAGTGGATTGTTGATGATTTTTCGAAACCTAAAAACATCCAAATTATTGGCACTCCAAAAACCATTGGTCAGGCTAAAATTGCCGGAAGTATTATAAAAAACATCATAAATGCCAATCCAGATATTCCGCTCGACAAAGTTGCCATCGTTCTGGGGGAAGAAAATATCTTGGTGCCACTATTGTATTCGTTGCCGTCAAGTGTCGGGGCGTTAAATGTCACGATGGGTTATTCGAGCAAGAATAATCCCGCACAGATTTTGGTTGCAAAATTGTTTAAAATGCACACGAATACCTTGTCTAGAAATCCTAAAAGTTATGTTTTTTATTATAAAGACGTCTTGGACATCTTGACGCATCCTTTGGTCGAACCTTATGCAAAAACTAGTGCATTGGTTAATACTATCAATCAAAATAATTACACGTTTATCACCCATCATAAATTGATGGAATTAAATCCAAATCCTAGTGATTTGTTTCTTTTGTTATTCCAAAAATGGGAAAACGGTTCTGTTACGGTTTTGGAAACCATTTCAAGCCTGTTGCAAACTATCAAGAACAATCTAAGCAACGAAAACGAAGAAGAAAAAATCGCTAAGGCTTTTGTTTATTCTATTTTCAAAGTCATCAACAAACTGATTAATTATTATTCAAGCCACAAACACATTGATAATATCGAAACGCTGTATGCCATTTACAAACAAGTAATTGACTTGGTGGAAGTATCTTTTGAGGGAGAGCCCTTGAACGGATTGCAAATTATGGGCGTTTTGGAAAGCCGTGTTTTAGATTTCGAAACCGTGATAATTACTTCAATCAACGAGGGGACATTACCGGCAGGAAAATCTCAAAATTCGTTTATTCCATATGATGTGAAAAGAGAATTAGGGCTGCCCACTTTCAAGGAAAAGGACGCCATTTATACCTATCATTTCTATCACTTGTTGCAGCGTGCCAAAAACATTTATTTGCTTTACAATACTGAAAGCGAAGGTTTGGATGCAGGTGAAAAAAGCCGTTTCATTACCCAATTGGAAGTCGAAAAACAACCAAACCACACGCTGACTCATGAAATTTATAATGCTGTGTTACCCGAAACTGCTTATCAGCCCATTGTGGTTCCAAAATCGGAAGCGGTGATGGTTCGATTAAAAGAAATTGCCGAAAATGGGTTTTCGCCATCGGCATTGACAAGTTATATCAGGAACCCAATTCAGTTTTATTTCCAAAAGATTTTGCGCATCAGCGAAGTCGAGGAAGTCGAGGAAAACATTGCCCTAAATACTTTAGGGACAATTATCCACGAAACCTTGAAGGTTTTGTATACGCCTTTTATTGGGAAATTTTTGTCGGAGGCAGCTATTTTAAGTTGTTTCAAACTTTTGGATGATGAAGTGTTGAGACAGTTCAAGCTCGTTTATAAAGAAGGTGAAATCAAAAAAGGACGAAATCTTCTCGCTTTTGAAGTCGCCAAACGCAATGTTTCCAATTTTCTGAAAGTGGAATTGGAAAGTATCAAAAATGGGGAAGCCATAAAAATAGTGGCATTGGAACAACGATTCGAACGAATTTTTGAACATTCCTGTTTGCCATTTCCAGTAAAAATAGGCGGTTCGGTTGACCGAATTGAAGAACGCGATGGAAAAATTAGAATAATCGATTATAAAACCGGAAAAGTTGAAAAGGGGAGCATTTCCTTGAAATATTGGCAAGACTTAACGAAAGACATCAAAAATGACAAAATAATTCAGGTTTTGGCTTATGCTTTTATGTATGAAAATGATGCTCAAGACAAACCTATCGAAGCCGGAATCATCTCTTTTAAAAATTTAAAATCGGGTTTTTTGCCTTTTAATTTTAAAGATGGTAAGGAAGAAAACACTATAATTGATGATGATATTCTAAATAATTATTTAGAGCAAATAGTTTTGTTGTTGAATGAGATTCTAGATATGAATATTCCTTTTGAGGAGAAAATTTAAATTCCCTTAAAAAAATCCAATAAGACGGTTTTCAATTCTTCCTTATTTTCAATGTGACTCATGTGGCCATCGGGGAAAGCAACTAGCTTTACGGCGGTATTTTCAATTTGTTTCAGGTTGTCTTCATAACTTAAAACAGGGTCTTTTTTCCCAAGAATCAACAACGTGGGATAGGTCGCAAAACGCAATAGATTTTCTCTGTCTTTTCTAATTTTCATTCCTTCGAGTGAAGCAACAATCCCTTGCAATGGCGTTTTCAAAGCCTCTGTTTTTACGTTTTCGATTTCGCCAACTAATCGTTCGCGATTGTCCGGGTTAAAAAGATTGGCAATGGAAAGTCTCACAAAACTAGCATAATCTTTCTTTACGGTTTTGATGGCGCGATTCCGATTGGTTTTTCGTTCCTCGCTATCCGCTCTCGCGGTGGAGTTCAGAAGCACCAATCCTTTTATACTCGCAGGATACATTTCGGCAAAAGCCAAAGCCACATAACCCCCCATGGAATGCCCAACAAAAATGGCTTTACGGATTCGTAATTTAGATAAAACGGCATGAACAACTTCCGCATTTTCTTCCATGGAATGCACATAACCCAAGCATCCTGATTCGCCATGACCAAGCAAATCAATGGTTATGACACGATGTTTTTTGCTTATTTCTAGAGCCAACTCTTGCCACATCGTTTTATTTTCCAAAAAACCGTGAAGCAAAACAACTACCCTTCCTTTTCCAAAATCGGAGTAAGAGATTTTCGTGTTTTTATGGAGAATTTGATTCATATACTATATTTAGAAAAAAAGACAAATTGAATCATTAAGGTATAAATAATTAAGTTTTAGTTCCTTATTTAATGAAACTCAATTGCTTCATTTTATTAACAAATGTTTACTGAAAAGTCAGTCCAAATATATTACTTTTGTATTTAGATTTTTTCTAAATAACAAAATGTTAGATATCAATAAAATTAGAGCTGATTTTCCCATACTTTCCAGAACGGTAAATGGAAAGCCATTGGTTTATTTTGACAACGGAGCCACTTCGCAAAAGCCACAAATCGTTATTGATGCGATTGCTACATATTACCAAGAAATCAATGCCAATATTCATCGGGGGGTTCATACTTTGAGTCAATTGGCAACGGATGCTTACGAAGAATCAAGGGGGAAAATCCAAAACCATATTAATGCTAAATTTGCTTATGAGGTGATTTTTACTTCAGGGACTACTCATGGGATTAACGCTATTGCCAATGGATTTGCTTCCCTATTAAAATCTGGTGATGAAGTATTGGTTTCTGCAATGGAACACCATAGCAATATTGTGCCTTGGCAAATGTTATGCGAAAAAACAGGAGCCATTTTACGAGTGATTCCAATGAACGAAAACGGGGAATTGATTATGGCTGAATACGACAAATTGTTGTCGGTTAAAACCAAAATCGTGACCGTGAACCATATTTCGAATGCTTTGGGAACTGTGAATCCTATTAAATATATGATTGATAAAGCCCATGAATTTGGTGCAGCGGTACTGATTGACGGAGCGCAAGCTGTTCCGCATTTGAAACCTGATGTGCAAGCATTAGATTGTGATTTTTATGTTTTTTCAGGACATAAAATATGTGGCCCTACGGGAGTCGGTATTTTGTATGGAAAAGAAGCATGGTTAAACAAATTACCACCCTATCAAGGGGGAGGTGAAATGATTAAAGAGGTGACTTTCGAAAAAACCACTTATGCCGATTTACCACACAAATTTGAGGCGGGAACACCAGACATTGCTGGAGGAATTGTTTTGGGTGTTGCTGTTGATTACATAAACTCCATCGGTTTCGATACCATTCAAAAACAGGAATTAGAATTGGTGGAGTATGGAACTAAACGACTTTTAGAAATTGAAGGGCTGAAAATTTTTGGAACCGCCAAAGAAAAAACATCGGTGATTTCGTTTAATATTGGCGAAATTCATCCTTATGATATTGGCACGATTATAGACAAATTGGGAATAGCGGTTCGAACCGGACATCATTGCGCCCAACCCATTATGGATTTTTTCAAAATCCCCGGAACAATACGAGCCAGTTTTGCTTTTTATAATACCAAAGAAGAAATTGACGTTATGGTAGAAGCTGTACAAAAAGCACAGCTGATGTTGTTATCCTAAAAATTTAACAAAATGAAACTATTCACAGTACTATTACTGGGTGTTTTGCTTGGTAAAAGCTGTTCAAGTCAAACTAAAAATGATTTGAAAAACGCTATTTTGGAATACACTGCTAACACTAGGGGTTTTTACCAAAAAATTAGTGTAAAAGATCAAATGGTTTCGGTTTCGAATGACAGAAGCGGCAAGGATGAACCAGTTGCCACAAAAATTTCGGATGCAGATTGGAAGGAATTGGTTGGCTATTTTGAAACCATAAATTTAGATGATTTTACCTCTTTAAAAGCGCCAACAGAGAAACGTTTTCATGATGGTGCCGCCATTGCAAATTTGAAAGTGATTTATAAGGACAAGACTTATGAGACCAACGCTTTCGACCACGGTTATCCGCCTGAAGCCATCAAAAAAATAATAGACAAAGTAAATTCATTTGCAAAAAAAGAATAATGAGTATTAAAGAAATACAAGAAGAAATAATTGACGAGTTCTCGATGTTTGATGACTGGATGCAACGTTATGAATACATTATTGATTTAGGAAAAAAACTACCTTTAATCAAGGAAGAATTCAAGACAGATGATAATATAATTAAGGGATGCCAATCGAAAGTTTGGTTGAAAGGAGAGCAAAATGACTATAAGATAATCTTCACTGCCGATAGTGATGCTATTTTAACTAAGGGAATTATTGCTATATTGATTCGGGTTTTTTCAAACCAAAATGCTTTTGACATCTTGGCAGCCGATACTGATTTCATAGACAAAATTGGACTGAAGGAACATTTGTCGCCAACACGCGCCAACGGACTAGTTTCGATGATAAAAAATATAAAAATGTACGCATTGGCATTTGATGCAAAAAAATAAAAATTATGGAACAGGCAATCGACACGAACCTATTAGGAATTGAAATTGTAGCAAAACTGAAAACCATCTATGATCCAGAGATTCCGGTTGATATTTACGAATTAGGATTAATTTATGATGTGATGGTCAACACCGATTACGAGGTGAAAATATTGATGACATTAACCTCCCCTAACTGTCCAGTGGCGGAAAGTTTACCAAGGGAAGTGGAGGAGAAAGTAAAATTAATTGAGCATGTAAAAGATGCCGAGGTAGAAATTACGTTCGACCCGCCATGGAGCAAAGATTTGATGAGTGAAGAGGCCAAGTTAGAATTGGGAATGTTATAAATTTTTTTCAGGTTTTACGTTTCAGGTTGCTCAACTTGAAACTTGAAACCCTTAAACTTGAAACTTTTCAAATGGAAGAGATCGTAAACAAAGTAGCCAATAGTGCCTTGGAGGTTTTTGATCTCGAAGATTACTATCCAAAGGGAATTCGGGCTCAAATCGATATTTCGCAGTGGCTTCTTGAAGGGTTATTACTGAAAGAAAAGGACTTTAGAGCGCATTTGCAACAGCATGATTGGTCACAATACCAAGACCAATATGTGGCAATAAACTGCAGTACTGATGCCATTGTTCCCGCTTGGGCTTCGATTTTGGTTGCGATTCAATTAGCGCCTTATGCCAAGAAAATCGTAAATGGAACCATCGAAGACTTGGATTCGGCGGTATATGAAGAAATACTTTCTAAAATCGATTATTCGGTTTATGAAAATAAAGCCATAATTATAAAAGGCTGTTCGAAAAAACCCGTGCCCATGCGTGCTTTCATCCTTGCCGCACACTATTTGCAGCCCTTTGCTCGAAGCATTATGTACGGAGAAGCCTGCTCCGCCGTACCTCTTTTTAAAGCACCCAAAAAAGGGTAGTTTTTGGATTTTTTAGTATCTTTATGGTTCCAAAAACAGTTAATATAAAAAAACCTTACTTTATCTAGGATTGATTTTGGGCATGCTTTCGTTAAGTGCACAAGAAACTACAAAGGACACCACAAAACATTGGACGAAAAAAGGGCATTTATTGGTTTGTTTAAAGAAGGCCTTATGTTTTTAAGGAAAAAGCGAAAATTATTGAAAATTTTAGTTCTACAGACAGTCATATTTTGTGGCTTGAAAATGACCTTTTAAACGCAAAATCACACCTTGTTGATTTAAACCAAGAAATAAGTTCTTTTGAAATTCAAAGGAAGCTATTCCTTACACCTCTTTGATAACGGTCATAAAATGACTCCAATCTACCCTAAACAGGGTGACTTTTTGCCATAAAGCTTTTTTTAGCAAATAATAGGTATTAATTTCCTACTGAAATTGTATTTCTATTGTTTATATGTATTTACAATTTATGATGACATCCATTACTACTTCCTCAAACTTTCTTTTTGAATGGCGTTTCCAACATTCATGGAAATTGGCTTAACTGTTTTTTTCGAAGGTTTTATTTTCTCTTTAATAATCACGGCATCGTTCAAAACAAAAGGTGTCGGCATCATCCAATTGGCTCTTTTTGTGATTGAAATCAAGGGATTATTCAGCAAATCGAAAGAACTCTCCATCAAATCCAAATCCAAAACACTCGAAGCAGGAATGCTAAATTCTATTTCTAGCGGCAATTTATCCACCACATAATAGCTCAACAATTTCTTGCCTTTTCGTTCGTATTTGGAACCTTTTTGTCCCAATAAAGACAAGCCATTGGCTTTGAAATTATGAATAACCAAATCTTCATCAGCAAAAACATCGTAACGATTGACTTTTCGGTTGGGTGTAATTCGTATTTTCAAATAGCGATTGGCACCAACAATGCGGTCTTTTAGGAATTCAACTTTTGGTTTCGCTAGTTCCTTTATTGGAGCATCAGCCATAAAAGTATACCCGGAATTGTATTTGCTTGGTAAAGAAAGGGAGTTTAATGCTGCGGCCTTTTTTGGATTTTCTCCTAAATACGTTTTAGTCCATTCATCAAGATTGGTGTCATACGTCGCCCAAGTTGCCTTGTTGTTATCGGCATCCAGAATGTAGGCTAAACTATTTGATTTGGCTTTGCCCAATTCATAACCGGACAAATAATGGGCTTTGGCTAAAAAGCCAATTGCCAATACCAATAAAATTGCAGAAGCCATTCCTTTTCGCACAAAAGAACCAAAAACAGGCAGCAATAAACCAAATGTGAATACAGTAAGAATGGCACTTCCAAACAATACTTTCAGTCCCAAACCTATTGGGAACATTTGTATAAAAGGCGCAATAATTAGCAATGTGGGAATGCTCAATACAAGATTCAGAATCCATTTGGACTTTTGGGTAAGTACAAAAGAAGCCAACATCAGCAATCCTACAAAAGCGGGAATGATTAAGAATCCTGCTCCTTTCAGTAAGATGGAAATCAATCCGTTGATGAGAATCCAAATAAATAATGGCGCAATGAAGTGGTTCATCGTCACTTTTTTGGCAGAGAAACGCTGGTAAAAAGCAAAACAAATGGCCAAACTCAAAAGCGTGAAAGCCGCAATGTAATCGTGGCCGTTATAGGTAAATCCGTTAAGTACGTCATTGTATTGCGGATAGAGGATTAGTAATAATTTCCACCCCAAAAAAGTGATTAGCCCCGAAACGAGCAGCGAACCCAAAAACGGAATGAATCCTTTTATGATTTCTGGAAAAGAAAAAATACGTTTGCCCATTCCAATAAATATCAAAAACAACAAGAGTACAAAAGCGATAATTACCATTGGCAAAACCCAGCTAAAAGGATAGCTGATAAAAGAATAAGGAATCGTAAAATAGACATCATCCTCAGGGGATTGAGTTGAGTTTAAATTAGCATTTGAAAAATAATGCAACACTGGTGTTAAATAAGTTCCTTGGTGTGCCAAGGAATTTGTATCCAAATGATAAATGTCGTCTTGAGCCGTATGGTAATTGTAATGCCCATCTATAAAAGCAAAATTGTACCCTTGAATATTGACTTGTTCTCTAAAAACGGTTAAATCAGTATCGTTGGGTAACATTTTGTAAATACTATACATTAACGAATTGGAGACCGGAAATTTTGGGTTTGCTGTTGCAAATTCTTTTACCAACCCAGCATTTCCAGTATTGGTTTCCATCAACATATAACTGGGGCCAGAACTTCCTCGTGCTTCAAAATTCAGCACCAAACCTACTTCTTTCGCCCATTTATGTGCGGTGACGAAAAGTGCCGCGCCATTCAATCCCAACTCTTCGGCATCCGAAAACAGAATAATAATGTCGTTTTTGTGGGCTGTTTTATTGTACACAAAAACACGAACACCTTCCAAGATTGTCGCTACGCCAGAACCTGCATCACTCGCGCCCTGAGAAGAAGAATGTGGCGCGCTATCATAATGCGAAAGCAGGAGCAAGGCTTTGTCGCTGTTGCTGCCTTTTATTCGAGCCAAAATATTTTTGCATTTGGTCAATGTTCCCCAATCCGAAAAAGCAAAACCTTCTTGAACGGAAGTTTCCAAACCCAGATTCTGCAATTCTTTTACCAAATAATGGGCCACCACATCGTGATTTTCGGAACCTACGAAATGCGGTTTTTGAGAAATATTTTTGACTTGCTCCAAAGCTCTTTTGGTAGAAAACTCAGAAAGTGGAACTTCATCGTCGGTTGTTCCTTGCGGCATCATGGTGGCGAAAACAAATCCAAGGATTCCCAGGATAAATAGTATGGATAAAAGGGAAGAATAACTTTTTTTCATTGGGATAGAATTGGGTCTAAATTTCTTTTTTGACAAGTAAATAATAGTCGTCATCCAATAAGCGATAGCCTTGGTCGTAAACAAAAAAGTAGGTATTTCCGGTTTTGGTTTCCAAAATATTGGTAAAAAATTCAAAATCGAAACCCTTGCCCAAGAGTTTTGATTTGGTGGTTTTTCCTTTTCCATCGACATTCAAGGCCGAAAGAATGCGGTAATTTTTGCGCAATTTATTATTGACATTGCGCATAAAATTAGTGCTGTCTTTATTTATTTTGTTGTTGTAGGCATTGCGACAGCCATCGCTGCAGAACTTTTTGTCCTCGCGACCCACAATTTTTTCTCCACATTCTAGGCAGGTTTTGTCCATTATTTTTGTTTTTAGATTCTATTGAAAATAGTGTATCAATTTATTTTTTTCAAACCATTAAGTTAATTAAGGTTCATTAAGAGAATTTATAAGATTAATTTTCTTAACTCTCTTAATGGTTCAGATAGGTTTGTTCATTTTAAAATTGACCTTTGTGTGCTAATGCTTGTTCAATATGTACCAAATGATGGTTGCAATGCCAAGCATAAAGCCCAATAATTTCGTCTAAACTAGACGTTTTTTTGTTGGCTGGATGTGTAAATTGTCTTTTTAATTCGGCTGTTCCCAAACTTTTGAGCAACAAAACCCAACGATAGTGAACACTTACTATAATTTGAAGCGAATGAAAAATTTCATCCGATTTCCCATCAACCAGTTCTGCCCATTTAGCTTCTTCGTATGGTTTTATCGTGGGAATATCTTCGGTCAAAGCCAGTTTGAATCGGATAAAACTATTGATATGACTGTCGGCACAATGATGCACCACTTGTTTGATGTTCCAACCCTTTGGTCGATACGTCCAATTCAGCTCTTCAACAGAAAGGGTTGAAGTCAGTTTTTTTATTCTCGAAGGGAAATTTTCAATAATTGAAATCCAAGTTTCCAAATCATTTTCTGATATTGAATCTGGGTTTTGAAATTTTCCTATCGGGAATTGTATTTTTTCGAGATTGAAATTGTTTTTCATCATTGCGGGATCAATCCTTTTAAAATCAATCAAATATAAACAAATTTTTCCATTTTCAAACGCTTACAAATAGTTACAACCGAAAGTAAGTAGTTATCTACCGACTAAATTTTTGGAGTCATCGCATCTTTGCCCTGTTGATTGGAACGAACCATTCAACATATGATATACTAACAATTTAAATTTACACGCCATGAATGCATTAAGAAACAAAGTTCAGTTAATTGGACACGTAGGTCAAGATCCAGAAATCAAAAATTTGGATGGAGGAAAAAAAGTAGCTAATTTAACAATCGCCACCAACGATAGTTACAAAAATGAAAAAGGAGAAAAGGTAGAACAAACCGAATGGCACAAAGTGGTAGCCTGGGGGAAAACTGCCGAAATCATCGAAAAATACGTAACCAAAGGCAAAGAAATTGCCATAGAAGGCAAACTCACCCACAGAAGTTATGATGATAAAAATGGCGAAAAACGCTATATCACCGAAGTGGTGGCAAATGATTTGCTGCTATTGGGAAAATAATCCAAACAGTGTACACCAAAAAGGGTTTCCAGCAATGGGAACCTTTTTTTATGTGCGCTACTCATACCATATATCTATAGGGTGTAAATCCCGAACGAGCCTGCCAATGGGAATCGTTAGCCAAGAGCAAGGGTGTTAAGGGCGATCTTAAATCTGAAGGAAGCTGGCGGCAAAACTGTGATTGAACGAACAGAAACATAATAGAAGGCTTACTCTGGGGGTTAGTGGGCATTAGACTGCAAAGCCCTATAATTGGACGTAAAACAGCGGTAGTAAATTATGTCAATTACAGGGAAAGAGATATGAGTTTACCGTAGGAGGTCTGTATGGAGAAGCTGAGGTTAAACCGAGCGAACAGGCGAAACAAAGCCCTCATACAGAAGTCAGCCGAAGCCATAGTAGTGAAGAAGCATCTGTAATAGATGTGGAGCGAAGGGCTGAATCCTTATAGCGAAGGAGTTTTTTTTATAATAGTAAAAGCCAATAATAAAGGGTATAAAACAATCGAAAATCAGATGAATCCTTCTGGACAGGAAAAATGTATTTATAGCGATGACCTTTTCGTTACCGAGTTACCCGTATGGTATCAAAAGAACGGAAAGGTAAACCCTGAGTGGCTTTCTATATGCAAGGAAGAACGAAATCAGACGACAGATTTATTG
>JBIILD010000016.1:0-21272 GCA_044232845.1 Flavobacterium sp. | reverse complement strand
TAAGCAATGATGTAAATAGCTCAATTTATGACAAATTCCAACTTAACAAAAACATTAATAAACGAATATTTTTCAAGGCTTTCCGATGACTAAACTTAATAAATCTTAACTTCCTTACTAGTTTAAAAAATGAATCAAAATTTCGATATCATTATTGTGGGCGGTGGCGCGGCGGGATTTTTCACGGCAATTAATATTGTGGAGAAAAACCCGAAACTGAAAGTCGCCATACTCGAACGCGGCAAAGAAGTCTTGTCTAAAGTACGTGTTTCTGGTGGTGGAAGATGCAACGTGACTCACGCTTGTTTTGAGCCCAACGAATTGGTAAAATTTTACCCCCGTGGCGAAAAAGAATTGCGGGGTCCTTTTCATCAGTTTTGTTCTGGCGATACGTTAGAGTGGTTCAGCAACCACGGTGTGGAACTCAAAATTGAAGATGACGGACGGATGTTTCCAGTTTCCAATTCGTCTCAAACCATCATTGAATGTTTCCTACAGGCCACACAAAAATTAGGAATAGCTGTTTTAACGGGGCAAAGTGTCCAATCGATTTTCAATCCCAAATCCCGAAGTCTCGGGACGGGAGAAACTTTTTGGAAAGTAGAAACACAGTCAGAAACCTATATTGCCGAAAAATTAATTCTCGCCACAGGAAGTAACCCTAAAATGTGGGAAATGTTACAAACTTTTGGTCACGCCATCGTTTCTCCAGTGCCTTCCCTATTTACTTTCAACATCAAAGATGCGAGAATTACTGGATTGCCCGGTGTGGCTGCAAACGTCACGGTAAAAGTAAAAGATACCAAACTCTCTGCAACTGGTCCCTTGTTGATCACCCATTGGGGAATGAGCGGTCCCGCCATTTTGAAACTATCAGCTTGGGGTGCCCGAATTTTACACGATAAAAAGTATCAATTTACTATTTCTGTCAATTGGCTCAATGACGTAGCCACTGAAGATGTCGAAAAAATGCTAAAAGAATTAAAACAAGAACAGGCCAAGAAAGCGGTGTCCAAAAAATCGCCTTTCGACTTCCCCAATCGCCTCTGGGAAAGTTTGGTTCTGGCATCAAGTATTGGAAGTGAGACCAAATGGGCGGATATTTCGAAAATCCAACTGCAAAACTTGGCCCGTCAATTGACGAATTCCAATTTTCAGGTCAACGGAAAAAGCACTTTCAAAGAAGAATTTGTGACCGCCGGCGGAATCGATTTAAAGGAAATCAATTTTAAAACTATGGAAAGCAAGCTACAAGAGAATCTATACTTTGCCGGAGAAATCGTCAATATAGACGCTATTACCGGCGGATTTAATTTTCAGAATGCCTGGACAAGCGGATTTATTGTGGCGAATGTTGTTGCCTCTAACTAAAATTAAAGTGTACAACGTATTTACAAATAGGAAGAACCAATACAACTCCATGTCTAAAAATAATATTCTTATTTTTGTGGTAATTAAAAAATGCCTCTTTGTGAGCTTGATTATTTATGTTGAAAAATCTTTTGCTTTTATTAGTAATCTCTTGCTTTTCTGGACTCCAAGCCCAGGAGGTCAATTCGTTGTACAAAACCAAAAAAATCATTCCGACACTTGACACTCTATATATTGAAAATCAAAGTCTCAATTCGAGTTTTTTTAAATTGCTTGACGTTAATGGTAAACCGATAGACTCCTCTTTTTACAAAATAAACTTCCAAAAAGGGACATTGATTTTAAAGGAAAAATTTTTATCAACTCCAGACTCTCTAACCGTTCAATACTTAAAATTCCCCGATTTTATTACCAAAGAATACCACATCTACGATCCCAGTCGGGTGGTGAGTAATGATGTTTCTTTAGAACAATTATACAAAATTGAAGAGAGTCCCCAGAAAAAAAACATCCCTTTTGATGGGTTGAACACTTCCGGAAGCATCACCCGTGGTGTCACCATTGGCAACAATCAAAATACAGTTTTAAACTCGAATCTCGATCTGCAAATCACCGGAAAACTTTCTGAAAAGGTGAGTTTGCGCGCCTCGTTACAAGACAGCAATATTCCTTTACAAGACGGTGGTTATTCCCAAAAACTAGATCAGTTTGACAACATTTTTATGGAACTGTTTAGCGATAAATGGAACATTCGAGCGGGAGATGTTTTCCTTGAAAACAAAAACACCCAGTTCCTCAATTTCAATAAAAAAGTACAAGGAATTGCGGCAAATTTCGATTTTGGAACCGAAGAAAGTAAATCCAATGTTTTTGCCTCGGCTGCCTTGGTCAGAGGACAATATGCCAAAAGCAGTTTTGTGGGACAAGAGGGGAATCAAGGGCCTTATAAATTAAAAGGGCAAAATGGAGAGTTGTATGTGCTGGTTATTTCCGGTTCAGAGCGGGTTTATGTCAATGGAATTTTATTGAAACGAGGTGAAAACAATCATTATACGATCGATTATAATGCAGGCGAAATCGTGTTTACCCCCCTTTTTACCATCACTACCGAAATGAGAATCGTCATAGAATACCAATATTCCGATAGAAATTACACCCGATTCGTAACCTATGCAGGCGCCTCCCACGAAAATAAACAATGGGGTTTTAGTGGCTATCTCTATTCCGAAAGCGATTTGAAAAATCAGCCATTGCAACAAAATTTATCGGCAGAACAAGCGCAAATCTTGGTCGATGCAGGCGACAATACCGATTTGATGGTAGCGAAATCTGCTTATGTTGATTCGTATTCTGACAATAAAGTGTTGTACAAAAAAGTGGAAGGAACCCAAATTTTCAAATATTCCACCAATCCACAAGATGAATTGTACACCGTTCAATTTACGTTGGTGGGCTCGAACAAAGGAAATTATATTTTGAAAGATGCAGCTGACATTGAGCGAATTTATGAATATATTGAAGCCATAAATACAGTTCCACAGGGAAATTATGAACCTATCATTCCATTGGTCTCTCCAACTAAAATTCAAGTCGCAACCTTTTTAGGAAAATACTCGCCTACAGAAAAAACAGCTGTTCATTTTGAATTGGGAATCAGCAACAATGACCAAAACTTGTTTTCTTCGTTGGACGACTCCAACAATCAAGGTCTGGCTGGAAAAATTAACGCTAAACAAAGATTGTTTTCCAAAAAATGGAAGGGAGATGCGTTTGCCAATTATCAATTTGTTCAGCAGAATTTCAGATCTATAGAACGGTTGCAGAGTATTGAATTCAATAGAGATTGGAATTTAGGAACCGTTTTATCCGGCAATCAAAATTTTTTAATCTCGGGATTGCAATTGGCTCTACCCAAAAAAGGGAATTTGGTTTATCAATTTGAAAAACTGGATTTCTCCGATACGTTTACGGGCAATCGCCATGTTTTAAATGGAGCATTCCAATTAGAAAATTGGGCTATTCAAAATCAAGGAAGTTTCTTAAAAAGTGAGGGCGACATTGCTACCTCAAAATTTTTGAGGAACCAATCCCAAATCCGCTATAATTTCAAGAAAAACTGGATTGGCAGCAGTATGAGATTGGAAGACAACCAAGAAAAAAACAAATCCACCAATCAATTTTCGGCACTCAGCCAGCGATTTTACGAGTATGGTTTCTTAACCGGTCGTGGCGATAGCACTAAGGTTTTCGTGGAATTAGGCTATTTGAAAAGGGTAAATGATAGTTTGCAAAACGCACAGATCCAACGGGTAAATAGCTCACAGACCTTTGTTCTAAAATCGAAAATGTTACAAACTAAAAAAAGTGATTTGTCTATTTACATGAGCTACCGGATCTTAGAATTTGTTGATGGATTAAAGAAAAAGGAGCCGTCTCTAAATTCTAGAATACTGTATAATGACCGTTTTTTCAACCAACTTATTCAAACCACAACAGCATACGACACAAATTCCGGGTCCATTCCGCAACAAGAATTTACTTATTTAGAAGTTCCTATTGGGCAAGGCGTTTATACTTGGAATGACTACAATAGCGATGGAGTTCAGCAATTACAGGAGTTTGAAATAGCTCCATTTGTGGATCAGGCAAAATATATCCGGCTGTTTTTGCCCAACCAAATTTACATTAAAACCCATCAAAACAAGTTTTCCCAATCCGTAACACTGAATCCCAATCAATGGCAAAATGAGGGTGGTTTCAAGAAAATACTATCCTATTTTTACAACCAAACTTCCTTTTTAATAGATCGGAAAATTAAAAATGAAGGGAATAATTTTGACCTAAATCCTTTTGGTAATTCTGGTAAAAATGTGCTAGGACTCAACTCCAGTTTCAGAAATAGTGTGTCCTTTAATCGAGGTAAACAAAACCATTCGATTACCTACACTTTCTTGCAGAACCAAATTAAAAACCTCCTTTCCATTGGTTCACAAGAAGCTAAAAACAGTTCCCATCAAGTGCAATACAATCATTTATACGAGAAGAGTTGGTTGTTTGGAATGTACGCCCAAACTACCCAAACATCACTCTTATCCGAAAATTTTTCTGAAAAAAATTACGCGATTAAAGGGGATCAATTAGCCCCAAAAATTAGCTATTTATTTTCTAAAAGCACGAGTTGGGATTTGTTTTACGAGTTGCAAAGCAAGGCAAATCAAATTGGGGATTTGGAAACTTTACTGCAAAATAGGTTTGGTACTTCCTTTTCATATGTTAGTAAAAAGAATTTGACCCTGAACGGAGAAATTTCTTTTTACCAAAATAAATTCACTGGAACTGAATTTTCCTCCGTTGGATTTCAAATGCTCGAGGGATTACAAATTGGGCAAAACTTGACTTGGCGATTTCTTTTACAAAAAAACTTGACACAATTTCTGGATATAAATTTGAATTATCAAGGTCGGAAAAGCGAATCCAGCCAGACCATTCACAACGGGAACGTCCAACTGAGAGCTTATTTTTAAATTTTATAAACGAATACCTTAACAGTAAGGTAATACTTTAAAAGCCCAAAACGTTCGAGATTGGCATAACTTTGTACTATGGAATTCAACACTGCTCCTAAAACGATTCTGATTGCACCATTAAACTGGGGTTTGGGTCATGCTACGCGGTGTATTCCGATTATTAAAGCGTTACAGGAAAACAATTTTGTTCCCATTATAGCTTCCGATGGCATTGCACTAGAGTTATTACGAAAAGAATTTCCCTTTTTACAAACACTTGAATTGCCTTCTTACCAAATAGAATATGCCAAGAACAGCAAAAATTTTAAATGGAAGTTGATACGAAACTGCCCAAAAATGATTGTTGCTGTTTTGGAAGAAAAAAAATTGGTAAAGCAATGGATTCCGAAATATAATATCGACGGCATCATTTCAGATAATCGTTTAGGGGTATACAGCAGAAAAGTACCTTCGGTGTTTATCACACACCAACTCAACGTGATGTCAGGAAGCACCACTTGGATTACCAGTAAACTGCATCAACATATTATCAAAAAATACCCGGAATGTTGGGTTCCGGATTTTGAGGGGAAAAGAAATTTATCTGGGGATTTAGGTCATTTAAAAAAAACCAAATTAAAATTAAAATACATCGGCCCTTTGAGTCGCATGCAAAAAAGGGAAGTTCCAAAACAATATGATTTGATGATTCTACTTTCAGGACCTGAACCTCATCGAGAGTTATTGGAAGAAAAACTGAAAAATGAAGTGAAAAATTATGTAGGGAAAGTAGTTTTTATAAAGGGCATTATCGAAAAAGACCAAAAAGAGGAACAAATAGACCACGTTACCTATTATAACTTTATGAATACCCCCCAACTCGAACAAACCTTCAATGAAAGCGATGTGGTGTTATGCAGATCGGGTTACACCACAATAATGGACTTAGTTCAACTAGAGAAAAAAGCTTTTTTTATTCCTACTCCAGGGCAATACGAACAGGAGTATTTGGCAAGAGTTAATAAAAATAATGGTTGGATTCCCTACAAAAAGCAAGAATTATTTAAAATTAATTACTTAAATAGGATAGAGGTTTATAAAGGATTGCCAAAATGGAAAAACAATCTTGAATGGAAAAAATTATTTTCAATATTCGAAATGAGTAAGGACTAAGACTACTTTTAAAGGCAAAAACTAAATTACACTTCATACACCCAGGAATGGAAATCAACCGAATTTTTGCTTTTAAACAGTAATAAACAACTATTACAGTATTCATAAAATCAATAGCAAAGGTTTCTTGGAAACCAGAAGCTTTTTTATTTTTATACCAAAATTACACTATGAATATAAAAACCATAAACAATACAATTCATCCGCAAAAAGAATTGTTGTTAAGTCATCCGTTGTACGAAAAAGTACAGTCGATTGCCGATTTAAAATGCTTTCTGGAAAATCACGTGTATGCCGTTTGGGATTTTATGTCTTTATTAAAAGCATTGCAAGCTAAATTAACTTGTACCACCACACCCTGGTTTCCTACAAAAAATCGAGAAACAAGGTATTTGATAAACGAAATAGTTCTAGCCGAGGAAACCGATTTAACGATAGATGGTCGTCGCCAAAGTCATTTTGAAATGTATGTGGAAGCGATGGAAGCCTGCGGGGCAAATACCAGTGGAATAGAATCTTTTTTATCAGAAATCAATTCGCTTCACAACATATTTGTCGCCATTAAAAAAAGCGATTTACATCCTAATATCAAAGCCTTTTTGGACTTCACTTTCAGGATAATTGATCAAGGCAAAACACATGAGATCGCGGCGGCTTTTTCCTTTGGAAGGGAAGATTTAATCCCAAGTATGTTCACCGCAATACTTAAAAACTTTCAGGCTAATTTTCCAGCAACCGATTTAAGCAAATTGATTTACTATTTCGAAAGACACATCGAATTAGACGCTGATGAACATGGTCCGATGGCAATGAAAATGATAACCGAACTTTGCGGCACCGATGCAAAAAAATGGAAGGATGTAGAAGAAATTTCGATTTTGGCGCTCGAAAAACGAATTGGACTTTGGGATGCTATTGAAGAAACCATCGCCAAAAATATGGAATTAGTTCAATAAATTACTCCCATTAAGCAAGAATCAATGTGTAATGTCGTGTTTTGAATCTGACCCATAAATTAAGTAATCGCTTTATTTTGAAATGCTATTAACCTTATTGCTGGTTCTGACTTTACGACTTTTAAACTTTCGGCTTTCTTGTATTTTTAGTTTAATTCTCAATCAGTATGACTTATTAATTTGAAAAAGAGCTAAACTAAAACCAATAATTGAAACCCTTTACAGCTATAAATTTATTTTTTGTATTTTTGAAAAACCAAAGCAATGGTTATTTGGTAAGCGAATATGAAAAAAATAAATCCAATAGTTATTTTATTACTACTTCTTTTGAGTTCCTGTCAGTACTTTGAAAAGCAAGTGCCTTCAGAAAAGGATTTATTGCAAAAGGAATTGAAATCCATTAATTGGAATGAAGTCGATGAGTTTCCGTCAGTTGCTGATTGTGAAAAAATTGAGGACAAAAATCAGCGGCAGCAGTGTTTCTTTGAATATATGACCCAGCTTATCCAGCATAAATTAAGCGTTGATACTCTATCAGTACTTTATCCAAAATTGGACACGATAGAAGTAAAAGTTACGGTTTATCCTAATTCAAGAATTATTTTCGAACCTTTATTTCCAATAGATTCCGTAGCCTATGATACCGTGAAAATTGACAGTATTCTTAAAGCTCGTTTAGTAGGTTTTCCAAAAATAAATCCTGCCATAAAAAGAGGAATCCCTGTAAAAACACAGTTTATTCTTCCTGTCATTCTCAAAGTAGAGTAATTTTTCGCGAGCAATTTCTTTGTCAGTTCGGTTCGCTCGTGTCCACTGTTCACCATATCTTTTAAAGAAAAAAGGATGTCCTTTCATCTAGGATAAGGCTTTAGGAAATCTTATACTTTCTGCCTTTCCATTCATATTCTCCAAACAATGAATACAAAGCAACACTTGTGCTAAAAAAGGGATAGAGCAAACTAGCCAAAACTAAATAGCGCATTTTGGCTTTGGTCAAGAAAAGATACGCTTTGTAAAGTAAAATGGAGTCCACAATAAACTTTAAAAGGAATAACAAAAGTATATTTTCAAACGGAATACAACCTATAATCCAAGACCCAAAACCCAAAACCCAAGCCAGATTTCCACCAAAAACAGTAAAAGCCAACCCTTTACCAAAAATACTTTGATAGGAGCCCGTTTTCGAAGCCCATCGTACTCTTTGATAAAACAAGGATTTCCAATCGTTCAAGGGTTTTGTGACCACAATATTATTTTCGGATTTTAAATATTGTACTTGTTCGGGAAATTTTGCAATCGCTTTTTGTAACAAAAAAACATCGTCTCCGCTGGCAATTCCATCATTCCCTTCAAAGCCATTTAGTTTTTGAAAAAACAATTTGGTATACGCAAAGTTAGCGCCATTGCACATAAATCCTTTTCCAAGACCAAAACTTCCCATTGTAGCGCCCTGTAAACTCGCCAACTCCAATTGCTGAAAATGATGCAAAAAGGAATTCTTACAAACATAAGAAACGGCGCCGGCAATCATTGAAACATCGTGACGCTGAATGTAATTATCCAAAGTCAACAACCAATTTTTATGAACCATACAATCTGCATCGATGGTGATAATCCAATCGTTTTCGGCGATTTGTATTGCGGTTGAAATGGCATCTTTCTTCGGAGAATTTGAAACCCGAATATTGTCAAGTAATGAAATCTGAAATTTGAAATTTGAAATTTGAAATCTAAAATCTGAAGCATCATCCACCAGAATGACTTCAAATAAATCCATCGGATAGTTCAATTTTGAAAAACTGTCTAAAAGTATTGGCAAATTTTCGGATTCATTCCGAAAAGGAACAACAATCGAAAACCTAGTTTTCGGCTGTAGCCCAATAAAATTAGAGGAATTGACTTTGGTAAAACCATAAATCAAGGCTATTATTGTCAAGCAATAAACGAATAGTGTGATGTATAAAAGAATATTAATCATCATTTATTTTGTTTCGTATCCTTTTCCTATGGAGAGGGTTGGGGTGAGGATTTTGTAATTAATTACGTAATAACTACCAATAATTACGGGCAAAACCACATTCAAAAACCACATTAATGTGCTTATAAAAACTACGATCCATTCGTTAACACCCAGAATTCCAAAAAAATAAACGGCAACACTCCCTTTTACGGCAAAGTCCAAGAACTGGAATGTGGGCAATGAAGAAGCCAAAAAGTAAACACTAGCAATGGTCGCCATCAATGTTAAGTAGGGCACATCGACATCAAAAGCCAAGAATAAAAGATAATATTGGTGCGAGAAAATCAAATAGCGACAACTGGCCAAGAAAATATTTTTTTGATGAATGGATATTGGAATTTCTTTAATTTTATGAATTAGTTTTTCAATGGAATAGCCTTTTATTGCAACCTTTTTTAAGCCAAAAGCCAAAAGCCAAAAGCCAAAAGCTGAAAGTAAAATACCCGTAACCCATAACCCATAACCCAAAAACCACAATCCAATTGTTCCAAAAACCACCGACAAAATCATCTGTATCCCGTTGCAAATCAAGTTTAAGAACACTATTTTTTTAGCTTCCGATTTTTTAAAAAACAAAGCCTTTCCAGCATATTCGCCTACGCCGTTTGGCGTAAATAATCCAGCAGTGAGTGCGCCAAGAACCTGCTGAGTGGCTTCCGATAAAGATGTTTTATAGCGGGGAAAAACCAAATTTTGCCATTTCAAAATTTCGAAAAATCGATTCAAGACACTCAACAATAAGATCAAACTGATTCCAGCAAAAGATTGATTTTTTTTGAATAGTATGATAAATTTCTCCCAATCCAGTTGGTCATTATTAGCTAGCTGGTTATAAATAAAATAAAAAGCACCTCCGACAATTGAAAGTTTGATTAGAAGTATAAGGAATTGTTTAGCTTTGTGAGGAATTAAAATCATTAGTGCAAAGTAACAAAACTTTAAAGTTTAAAAAAATATTTTGACAAACGAACGCATCATATTAGGAATTGACCCTGGAACCACAATTATGGGTTTTGGATTGATAAAAGTAGTCGGGAAAACGATGCATTTTATTCAACTCAACGAATTGCAATTGTCTAAATATGACAATCATTATCAAAAACTGAAAATCATTTTTGAACGCACCATTGAGCTAATTGACACCCACCATCCCGATGAAATTGCGATTGAAGCGCCCTTCTTTGGAAAAAATGTGCAATCAATGTTGAAGTTAGGAAGAGCGCAAGGTGTGGCAATGGCAGCGGGTCTTTCGAGAGACATTCCTATTACGGAATATGAACCCAAAAAAATAAAAATGGCAATCACCGGAAACGGAAATGCCAGCAAAGAACAAGTGGCCAAAATGCTCCAACAATTATTGGGATTGAAGGAATTACCAAAAAATCTTGATTCCACCGATGGATTGGCTGCAGCGGTTTGTCATTTTTTCAATTCAGGAAAAGTCGTTGGTGCAAAAAGCTATACTGGTTGGGACGCTTTTGTGAAGCAGAATGAAGAACGGGTTAAAAAGTGAGCGGCATCTACATCCATATTCCTTTTTGCAAACAGGCGTGTCATTACTGCGACTTTCATTTTTCGACTTCACTGAAAAAGAAAGATGAGATGATTTTGGCTCTGGCCAAAGAAATTCGAATACGAAAAAAAGAATTTGAAAATGAAACGATAGAGACGATTTATTTTGGTGGCGGAACCCCTTCAATAGTGCAGATTGCAGATTTGAGATTTTTGATTGATGAAGTGTGTAAAAATTATAGGGTTTCTAAAAATCCAGAAATTACTCTAGAAGCCAATCCAGATGATTTGATTAGTTTGTCAGTTCGAGCGCAGTCGAGAACTATTTTTGAGGATTACAAATCAATTGGAATTAACCGATTAAGCATCGGAATTCAATCTTTTTTTGATGATGATTTGACGATGATGAATCGTGCCCATAATTCGGTAGATGCCAGAAAATGTCTGGAAGAAGCCACAAAATATTTCGATAATATTTCACTCGATTTGATATATGGAATCCCCGAATCGAGCCAGAATGGCGAACAGGCGCAGCAAATGAGCAATAAAAAGTGGAAGCAAAACATTGAAATGGCCTTGAGTTTTGGCATCCCGCACATTTCGAGTTATGCCTTGACGGTGGAACCCAAAACAGCTTTAAACAAATTTATCCAAACTGGAAAAATTGACAAACCCAGAGATGATGTTGCTGAAGAACATTTTCAGATTTTGGTTGAAATGCTCGAAAAAAATGGGTTTATCCATTATGAATTGTCCAATTTCGGGAAAGAGAACTACTTCTCGAAGAACAATTCGGCCTATTGGTTGGGAAAAAAATATATTGGAATTGGACCTTCGGCACACAGTTATGACGGAATTTCGAGAAGCTGGAATATTTCTAATAATGCTGTTTATTTAAATTCTTTGGAAGAAAATAAATTGCCTTGCAAAACCGAAATTTTATCCAAGACTGACCGTTATAACGAATATATTATGACGGGTTTACGAACTATTTGGGGTGTTTCTTTGGATAGAATCGAGAAAGAATTTGGCATCCCTTATTTGGAATATCTTACTATTCAAGCACAAAAATTTCTTGATGACAATTTACTTTCCATTGAAGAAAATGTTCTAAAAGCAACCAAAAAAGGGAAGTTTTTGACTGACGGAATTGCTAGTGATTTGTTTTTGGTCAATTTGACCTAGGTGTTTACAAGAAATGTGTAACCGATGCCCTTTTAGTTATGCTTTTTTCATTAAAGTATGAAACAGTAAAACGCCCCAAGCTAGAATTAACAGCATTCCCCCAATAGGAGTTATGAATCCAATAATTTTAAAATCAAACGAAGTAAGACTATTTATGGCTAGTAAATAAATGGAGCCAGAAAACAAAAGAATCCCTAAAACAACCAAGTTATAAATTATTTTTTTTGTTTTTTGGGACAACTCGTTAATGATTCCAATGAAAATCAAAAAAAGTGCATGGTACATCTGGTATCGAACACCTGTTTCGAAGGTGGAAAGTTCTTCCATAGACAGCATTTTTTTTAAGGCATGAGCGCCAAAGGCTCCTAAAATAATAGCTATCATTCCAAAAATAGCTCCAGTAGCAATTAATTTTTTGTCCATTTTGTGATTTATTTGAATACAAAAGTATCTCATATTTTTTTAATGAAAAAGTAGTTGTAAAGTTAGTTTATCTTCACATCATTCAATTTGTGAAATACGAAATCTATTCCAGCCAGTCAAGGAAAACATTTTGTTTTCGGCTATGCTACTTGTTGTAAGCACAACGATTACGTATATTTGTGTTATAATTATTCGTCTATGAGAACTATCCTAATCATTGGGACAGGCAGATCAGCTTCGTCGCTAATTCAATATCTTCTGAATAAGTCAGACGAAGAGAATCTGCGCCTTATCATTGCTGATTTATCATTGGCATTGGCACAAAGTAAAACCAACAATCACCCCAATGCAACTCCAATTGCTTTAGATATTTCTGATGAAAGCCAAAGACATTTGGCTATTCAAAGAGCGGATATTGTTATATCAATGTTGCCAGCCCAGTTGCATATTGCAGTCGCCAAGAATTGTATTGTTTGCAAAAAACATTTGGTTACCGCATCTTACGTCAGTGATGTGATGCAAGAATTAGATACGCTAGCAAAAGAAAATAATTTGATTTTCATGAATGAGATTGGTCTTGACCCTGGAATTGACCACATGAGTGCTATGAAAACAATCAACGAAATTAGGGAAAAAGGCGGAAAAATGCTTTTGTTTGAATCGTTTTGCGGTGGTCTAGTTGCGCCCGAATCAGATACGAATCTTTGGAATTATAAATTTACTTGGGCGCCGAGAAATGTGGTTCTTGCCGGACAAGGCGGAGCGGCAAAATTCATCCAAGAAGGGACGTATAAATACATTCCGTATTGGAATTTATTCCGAAGAACTGAATTTCTGGAGGTCGAAGGCTATGGCAGATTTGAAGCCTATTCGAATCGGGATTCATTGAAATATCTGGACATTTATGGATTGAAAGATATCCTTACTTTATACAGAGGAACCATTCGTAGAGTAGGTTTTTCGAAGGCTTGGAATATGTTTGTACAACTCGGCATGACCGACGACAGTTACGTCATGGAAGGTTCTGAAGACATGAGTTACCGCCAATTTGTGAATTCCTTCCTACCCTATCACCCAACGGATTCTGTTGAAATCAAGATGCGTTTGATTTTAAAAATCGACCCAGACGATATTATGTGGGATAAGCTTTTGGAGTTGGATTTGTTCAATCCCAACAAAAAAGTGGGGATTAAAAACGCCACTCCTGCGCAAATTCTCGAAAAAATATTAACCGATAGCTGGACACTGCAGCCCAATGAGAAGGATATGATTGTGATGTATCACAAATTTGGGTATGAGTTGAATGGCATAAAAAAACAAGTAGATTCCAAAATGGTGTGCCTTGGCGAAGACCAAACTTATACTGCTATGGCGAAAACAGTTGGTTTACCCGTTGCAATGGCAACATTATTAATATTGAACGGGAAGATTAAAACGCCAGGTGTTCAGCTCCCTATTCATAAGGAAGTGTATTTACCTATTTTGAAAGAGCTCGAAGAAAATGGCATTATTTTCAAGGAACAATCGGTGCCGTATTTGGGTTATAATCCGGAATAAAATTAACCCTAAATTTCATTAATTTTTCAAATTAGTGTTGAAATTTATGCCGACGAATTGCAAATAGACCTGTAAATCTGTTTCACCAGAAATTTAATCCTATTTTAAGAATTTTATGTGGCACTAAAAAAAATCTATTTGCTATGCATTTAAGTAGGACCTGCTGACAAACCTAGTTTTCTTTATCTTCAGGATGAATAGGGTATTTATAAAAAATCCACTCGTTTAGGAATGGATTTTATGATATTGTAAGTTTAATTTTATTTTCCTTTATTGGCTTCGACAATATATTTTTCTAGTGCCATTGTCATCGAAGGTGTTTCTGGTGTTGGAGCCAAAATATCAATTCTTAAACCATGATCCAATGCCTCTTTTTGGGTTGTACTTCCGAAAACCGCAATCCTGGTATTATTTTGTTCAAAATCGGGAAAATTCATAAACAGTGATTTTATACCCGTTGGACTAAAAAAGGCCAAGACATCGTAATACACATCGGCCAAATCAGACAAATCACTCATTACGGTTTTGTAAAAAACAGCTTGAGTCCAATCTACTTTTAAATTATTGAGAGTAATTGGCGCATCTGCATTCAATTGATCCGAAGCGGGCAATAAGAATTTTTCGTCCTTGTGTTTTTTTATCAATGAAGATAAATCAGCAAAATCTTTGGAGCCAACATAAATTTTACGTTTTCTATACACTACGTATTTTTGTAGGTAAAAGGCAATTGCTTCAGACTGACAGAAATATTTTAATCCCTCAGGAACTTTATAACGCATTTCATCAGCCACCCTAAAGAAATGATCCACGGCATTTTTACTAGTTAAAATAATAGCAGAGAAATTGTGTAGGTCGATTTTTTGAAGTCTAATTTCTTTAGCATTTACTCCCTCTACATGGATAAATGGTCTGAAATCAATTTTGACTTTATGTTTTTGTTGAAGATCAAAGTAAGGAGAGTTCTCCACTTTGGGCTCGGGCTGTGACACCAAAATCGTTTTCACTTTCATATTTGACATTTTCTAAGCTATACCTTTCGTAAACCAATAATACATGAAATAATATGGTGCTATTTCGAGTGCGCAAAGATACAAAATAAAATAAAACAACTTACTGAATATTAAATTTTGATGATTTTTTACTGAAACAAAATAAACAAAAGTGTTAACAGTCAGCATAATGCCAATAATAAGTAGAGGAACACTTCTTGAGATATTGTCGTAATAAAACAAAATAACATTGATTGGCAGTATAAACAATCCCATATAGGTTCTATAAATGACTTTTTGTAGGTTAAAATGCTCGATGAATTCGTCAATGTCGAATGCGGTGGCAATAATTTTTTCAATTAAAAACTTTGACAAAACAAAATAAATTAGAAAAGTGATAATCTGAAGGTAGAGAATCCAATCTGTTTTTGAAGCATAACCAAAATAACTTAATGAAAGCTGAATAAAAAAGGCAAAAGATATAATTTGCACCAAAAAAAGCGCAATAGTAAAGCCACTCATGAGATGGCTACTGTCTTTGTAAATGCTAGTGTATTTATCCGAATAAATTAATTTTGTAAAATCCGCAAATCGATTCTCAAAAACAGATTTGGTTAATGCAACAGTGGCAAATGACAACACAAAAAGGAGTGTTGCCCAATCTTTATTCTCAACGATCCTCGGATGAAGTACATTTTCAATCATAACAGGGCAAAATTACTGATTTTTTATTTCATTCTTTTTATTATAATTTTATTGTGGATGAAATGGCTTAAAAAGTTTACTTTTGTGTTGAAATTACAAGAATCATGAATGATAGTATTGTTATAATTCCAACCTATAACGAAATTGAAAATATAGAAAGCATCATTCGGTCTGTGCTATCACAGCATAAGCCCTTTCATGTTCTTGTTATTGATGATAATTCGCCAGACTATACCGCAGATAAAGTAATCACGCTTCAAACGGAATTTAGAGGCCGATTGTTTTTAGAAAAAAGAGCTGGAAAACAAGGTTTGGGAACCGCTTATGTGCATGGTTTTAAATGGGCCTTAGAGCAGAATTACGATTTTGTTTTCGAGATGGATGCCGATTTTTCGCACAATCCTAACGACTTGGAAAAATTATATGAAGCTTGTCACTTTGGAGGCGCAGATTTAGCCATTGGTTCCCGTTATGTAACAGGCGTAAATGTAGTGAACTGGCCTTTAAATAGAGTGTTAATGTCTTATTTTGCATCGGTTTATGTGCGACTTCTTACGGGAATGAAAATACACGATGCTACAGCTGGTTTTATTTGTTATAAGAGAAAAGTTTTGGAAAAAATAAATTTGGACAAAATAAAATTCGTAGGATATGCTTTTCAAATAGAAATGAAATACCGGACATTTTGCAAAAATTTTAATATCGTTGAGGTACCCATTATTTTCACCGACAGAACAAAAGGACAGTCTAAAATGAGCAGCGCTATTTTTCAGGAAGCCGTTTTAGGAGTGATTACACTCCGACTAAAAAATTTAGTCAACACCTTATAATTAAAGAAAAGATAAAATGAACAGGGTTTTAATAAAGAATGCCAAAATAGTAAACGAAGGAAGCATTTTTACCGGAGATGTATTAATTGAAAATGATTTAATTGTTGAAATCTCTGAAAGTATAAGTGCAAAATCTTCTGAAGGTATTATTATTGATGCCGAGGGAAATTATTTAATACCTGGAGTTATTGATGACCAAGTGCATTTTAGGGAACCTGGATTGACACACAAAGGCGATATAGAATCGGAATCAAAAGCAGCAGTTGCCGGCGGGATAACTTCATTCATTGAACAACCCAACACAATTCCTAATGCGGTTACGCAAGAGATTCTGGAGCAAAAATACCAAATTGCTTCCGAAAATTCTTATGCTAATTATTCCTTTATGATGGGAGCCACAAATGATAATTTAGAGGAGGTTCTAAAAACAAACCCGAAGAATGTGGCCGGAATTAAAATATTTTTAGGCTCTTCGACGGGAAATATGTTGGTGGACAACGAAGCTGTTTTAGAGCGAATATTTTCAAGTACCCCGATGCTTATTGCTGTGCATTGCGAGGACGAAACTACCATAAAAAACAATCTGGAAAAATACAAAGCCGAATTTGGCGATGCTATTCCTGTAACGGCACACCACCTTATTCGTAGCGAAGAGGCCTGTTACATTTCTTCTTCTAAAGCCATTGCATTAGCCAAAAAAACAGGTGCAAGGCTACATGTTTTCCATCTTTCAACGGCCAAGGAAATGGATTTGTTTACCAATAAAATCCCATTGGAAGATAAAAAAATCACTGCTGAGGTATGTATCCATCATTTGTGGTTTACCAATGAAGATTATGCTACAAAAGGCAATTTAATAAAATGGAATCCCGCAGTCAAAACCGCCAATGATCGAAAAGTTTTGTGGGAAGCTTTGCTCGATGATAGAATCGACGTGATTGCCACGGATCATGCCCCTCACACCTTGGCAGAAAAAAACCAATCCTACCTCAAAGCGCCTTCAGGAGGCCCTTTAGTGCAACATGCAGTTGTAGCAATGTTTGAAGCATACCACCAAGGTAAAATTAGCGTAGAAAAAATAGTTGAAAAAATGTGTCACAATCCTGCCAAAATTTTCAAAATTGAAAAGCGTGGTTTCATCAAAGAAGGATATTATGCCGATTTGGCCATCGTAAATCCAGGAATGCCATGGAGTGTCAATAAAGAGAATATTCTTTCTAAATGTGGATGGTCGCCATTTGAAGGCTTTACCTTTAAATCGAGAATTACTCACACTATTGTAAACGGACAGTTAGTGTATGCTGCATTTAAAGTAAAAAATATTCGTGCCGGAAAGCGATTATTGTTCAACAGATAATGGTATGAAGATGAAAAAAGGAGTGCTGTTTTTAATTCTTATAAGCCTGAATTTAAGCTGTAAAGAAGAAGTGGTAAAAAAACCAAAAAACCTTATAGAAAAGGAAGTTATGGTTGACGTTATGGTTGACTTAGCCCTTTTAGAAGCCATAAAATATCAAAGTCCCAACGCTCTCGAAACCCATAAAATAAACCCGGACGAATATATCTATAAAAAGTACAAAATTGACAGCGCTCAATTTGTTCATAGTAATATGTATTATGCGTCTGATTATAAGGAGTACAAGAAAATGTACGACCAGATTAATTCGAAATTATTAAAAACCAAATCCTTGGTGGAAGCATCCATTAAGAATGAAAAAGAGAAAGCACTATTAATTAAAAAGAAGGGTAAAAAATAAATCCAGTTCATTAAACGAAAGTTTATACAAGAAGTTGGAATTATAGCTTTGAAATGTCCTTTATATAGTGGTGAATGTCTAACAATTCGGCGTCTAAAATGCTGCTTATTTTTTCATTTGAATACCAATTTTTGGCATAAGATGCTCTAGCGGTAACCCGATACAACTTCCTTTTTCGTCCAAAAACATTCGAAACAAACCAATCCATTTTAGAGAATAGATTCATTAACAGTGGACTTGCATGGATGTAGGGTCTTTTTACATTCAAGGAATCTGCGATAGAATTTATTAAATCTCGAAAAATAAGGTTATCTGCAATGAGGGTAAATCGTTCATTTGAATGGTCATTTTTCATTAATTTTACCGTAATCTTAACCACGTCAGGAACTGCGATGAACCCAGTCACGCCTTTAGTATAAAACGGCAGACCATTTGCCACTTTTTTGGAAAGCATCCCGCTTCCTTGTTCCAAAAAACCAGGACCAATGATAATTCCCGGATTTACTATCACGGTGTCTAAACCCTCTTGTTGCCCACGCCAAACTTCCATTTCGGCACCATATTTAGAAATTGCATAATCGCTATGCTGCTTTTCAGGATTCCATTCGGCTGCTTCGGTAATAATTGCTTCATTCCCTTTCAAGTCACCAAGAGCGGCAATTGAACTCAGGAAACACAGTTTTTTCACGGCTTTGGCAATGCAAAAATTGACAATGTTTGCCGTACCTTCGATATTGGTTTTCCGGAGCAAATCTTCGTCTTTTGGATCAAATGAAATCAGGGCAGCGCAATGATATACATATTTCACGTTTTCGAAAGCCATTTCCAAGGCAGGAATATCGGTAATATTGGCTTGAACCCATTCGATTTTTTCAAATAGGGATTCTTTTTTATAGAGTAAAAAAAGGTTCTTCGTTTTTTGAATAGAGGCTATATTACGATAAATCGCGCGAACCGTATCTCCATTTTCAACCAAATGAAGCGCTAAATGTGCGCCTACTAATCCTGTTGCTCCCGTGACTAATACCATAGCAACAAAGATAATTAGATTTTTCTAGTAATAACCAAACCTTACTATGAAGTGTTTTTTAATTCAACGCCACCAATGAAATGTCGGCCTTAATATTTGACTACAGATTACAATATTATTATACGGATTGGATTGATGGACTTAATCCCGATAAATCAGAAAACAAGTCGAATGATTATTTGACAACATTCAATTTTGGATAGGTTTGTTATTTTCAGTAAGGCATCAAGTGGCGTAAACAGTTACTTTTATTTTTACACCTACTAAATACTCTTCTTGTTTTTGAGATAATTCTGCTAACTTAAGATTTTTTACTATCTAGAATAAGATTAAGTTTTTGTGTGAATTTGAGGGGTCAGCATATTTTACGAACCTCAACTGATAATTTATTGTCTAATTTATGTTTGTAATAAATTAATTTTTTTATATTTGGATTTTTAATTTAAAAAAACAAATACATGAAAAAAATAGCAATAGGATTATTGATGGTTTTCGTTTTAGGATGTACAAAGGATGATGATGTTGTGTTAGCGCCATTAGCCCCAACCAAATTAATTGTCACTAGTGCTTTAGACCAACGGCAACTTAATTTGTCCTGGACTGATAAATCAACAAATGAAAAAGGATTCAAAATACAACGCAAAGGCACTAAAGAGAGTTATGTTACAGTAGGAACCGTAGGGGCTGATGTCACCGTATACGAAGACAAAGGGTTAGATTTTAATACCCCTTATTCCTATCGTGTATTGTCTTATAATGATGGGGGCGACTCTATGACCTATTCTAATGAAGCTACCGCCTCTACAGATCGGGCTTCGGTAATAAACACACCCAATATTACCATTGGTACCCAAATCTGGACAACAAGAAACCTTGAAGTAACCGCTTATGGAGATGGCACCGAAATACCTCAAGTAACCGACCCAACTGATTGGGAAAACCTTACCACAGGCGCCTGGTGTTATTATAAAAACGACACGGCAAACGGAGTTATTTATGGCAAGTTATACAACTGGTATGCTGTGGCAGGAATCCATGACAATGACCCTTCCACTCCAAATAAAAAATTAGCTCCAGAAGGCTACCACATACCCACAGATGCCGAATGGACAATATTAATTGCCTTTTTAAAAGGGCAAACAGTTGCTGGAGTAAATATGAAAGCAAAAGGCACTTCGCTTTGGCAAAGCCCTAATAAAGCTTCGAACAGCAGTGGTTTTACAGGTCTTCCGGGAGGTTATCGTTACAGCAATGGTTCATTCGACTACATTGGCCTCTACGGTAACTGGTGGAGTTCATCAGAGTACCTCGACGGTACGAAGGATGCCTTAGGTCGCTCCCTAGGTTACAATAGCGATAGTGCCTTCAGAAACACTATAACTAAGAAAGAGGGTTACTCAGTGCGCTGCCTCAGGGATTAGATGCTTTGATTGCTTCGTGCCACGCAAAGCCAGGTGAAACCGCGCAACCATCGATTTTTTATTAAAAAGCTCCTAGCCTTTTAAAGGCTAGGAGCTTTTTAAAATACACCAAATTCAAGCATAAAGAAAATGAGGAACTCACGATTAACGAACAACGAATTTTGAGGTTATACCAATTATAATTATTGATTAAACCCTATCGTTACCCATAAAAGTGTCTAGTCCTGAAATAGGTTTACACAAAAGTGTAAAAATATGGAATGATATTCAAGAGTAAGTATTTCAAAGTGTCAATCTATATATTCAGAAGAATTTAAAAGATTTGTTTGTAATGATTATTTAACTGGTTCTCTAACCAGTCGAGAAGTTGAAGTAAAACATGGTATTGGTTTTTTTCTTTCCCTAGAGAATTTCTATTAGGTATAATTCTAATGAATATGGTACACAAAAAGTAAATTAAAATATCTTTTTTTACATCCTTCTATTTTTGCCAAAAACTTTCATCTCTCTACTCAAACATTATCCAAAGCAGAATTATTTAAAAGTACACAGTATAGAAATTGATTTGATCAATTTAATTTAAGGATTTTTTTAAAAAATATAGTACTAGTGTGATTGATAATTATATGAAGGTTGTCGATAAATAAAAATTAGATGAAAAAATATTTGCACAAACCTGCCTCACTACCCTGGAGCATTTTTACAGAAACTTCTAATCGCATACATTTTCAAACTTCAAACTTATAAACTATCTTTGCCGCTTAATTCGAATCATATAGAATGAATAAATTATTGATTGTTGGAACGGTCGCTTTCGACGCTATTGAAACCCCTTTT
>JBIILD010000015.1:0-21875 GCA_044232845.1 Flavobacterium sp. | reverse complement strand
ATGATTGGAATGTTGTAGCCTCTTACGACAGAGAACAAACTGGCGAATTTCATCACTACTATTTTGTTCTTCCTGCTTAGCATTTTAGAATTGGTAAACCACTTCTAGTTTATAGTCTTTCAAAGAGACTCTTGCTTTTTTCAAATCTTGGGTAAAGCCAAGGATATATCCCCCTCCACCTGAACCACAAAGTTTTAAGTAATAATCATTTGAGTCAATTCCCTTTTGCCAAATAGTGTGAAATTGCTCTGGAATCATTGGCTTGAAGTTGTTCAAAACGACTTTTGATAGTTTTTTGGTGTTGGCAAATAAAGATTTAATATCGCCACCAAGGAAGTTTTCGACGCAAGCATCAGTATGTTTGATGAATTCCGATTTCAACATTTTTCGGAAGCCTTGATCTTTTAGTTTTTCCATAAAAATAGTAACCATAGGAGCGGTTTCACCCACAATTCCTGAATCCAATAAGAATACGGCACTGTTTCCTTCCAAGCTTTGGGTTGGAATTCCAGTGGCTTCAATATTGTCTTTGGAATTTATCAAAATGGGGATGCTCAAATAACTGTTTAAAGGGTCTAAACCAGAACTTTTGCCATGGAAAAAAGATTCCATTTGACCAAAAACTATTTTTAGTTTCAGTAATTTTTCTCGAGTTAAATTCTCGAGAACGGTAATTTTATGTTGGGCATATTTATCGTAAATGGCCGCTACCAAAGCGCCACTACTTCCTACACCATATCCTTGTGGAATACTCGAATCGAAGAACATGCCAGTTGCAACATCATTTTTTAGAGTAACCAGATCGAAAGTTACCAATTCCGGCTGTTCGCTTTGCAAAGTTTCTAGATAGGAAACAAAACGCTTTAGATTTTCGTTGGATTTTATCGCCTCTTCCGATGGATTTACCTCTCTTTTCAGTGCACCGTTGTAAAAATTATAAGGAATAGACAAACCTTTGGAATCTTGGATAATTCCGTATTCTCCAAAGAGTAATATTTTTGAGTAAAATAAAGGTCCTTTCATATTTAATTCACAATTGAAAATGAATAATTGATAATTATTTTCCTTTTGATGTATTTATTATACTTACTAAAATCTTTAAAATTTCAATAACTTTTGGTTTTATTGATTGAAACTCAGATTCTGAAACATATTTTGTTTCATATAACAAATCTAACCAATATTCTGTTTCGATTGCTTCTTTTAAAGCAATCGATAATTTATGAATAAAATCTGCTTTGCTTTACGCGTGCTCAGATTCTCTAATATTTGCTCCTATTGAAGTGCCAGAACGTAATAATTGTTTGGACAAAATAAACTCTTTTCTTTCGGCTAAAACTTTATAAAGAGAAACAATTTCTATTGCAAACACAAAAGATTTGTTCTTTATTACGTTTTCCTTCTCCATTTTTTAATTTTGCATTATCAATTATCCATTATCAATTATCCATTATCAATTATCCATTATCAATTGACTCCCAATTCCGATTTCGTCACAAATGTACTGACCATTTTCACAATAGCCAACTAATTCGTCCTTAATAAATTGTAATGCTTTTTCTTTTGAGCTTTCAGGGTATAAAACATGAACGTTGGCTCCCGCGTCAAGGGTGAAACATACTGGGATTTTTGTTTCATCTCGAAACTTCCAAATCGCATTGATGATTTCCAGCGTATTGGGTTTCATCAAAATAAAATAAGGCATTGAGGTCATCATCATGGCATGTAAAGTCAAAGCTTCACTTTCTACAATTTTGATAAATTCGGCTATATTTCCACTCTCGAAAATGCCAATTAATTTATCTAGATTTTCATGTGCTTGGGCAAACCGCCTTTCGGCAAAAGGATGATTGTGCATCAAATCATGACCTATGGTACTCGAAACTTGTTTCGTCCCTTTGTCTACCAATAAAATCGTATCTTGATAATTTTTGAAGTTTTTGTGAATGGTATTCGGGAATTCAACCCCAAATAAATCAGAACTTCCTTTGATATTTTCGTGATTTCCCCAGACAACCACACTTCCTTTTACGCTTCGGCATGCGCTCCCTGAGCCCAAACGCGCCAAGAAAGAGGCTTTTTTGTAAAAGTATTCGTCCGTCATTTCAGTCCCGAAGTTTCGGGATAATGCTTTTTCCAAACTCATCAAGTTCAGGGCTAAAGCCGCCATTCCCGAAGCCGAGGAGGCAATTCCGGAACTGTGCGGAAAGGTGTTTTTTGTATCAATCGTAAAATGGTAGTCCTTTAAAAAAGGCAAATAGACAGCAATTCTTTCGAAGAATTTCTGAATTTTAGGTTTGAAATCTTCCTTGGGTTTCCCTTCAAAAAGTAAATCAAAAGTGAACTCTGAGTTCGTCACACTGAGCTCGCCTGTGCTGAGCGAAGCCGAAGTATCGAAGTGTTTTTTGGCAAAACTCAAAGTTGTAATCGTTTTGCACTGATTCAAGGTAAAACTGACCGATGGATTGGCTGGAATTTGTTGGTCTTTTTTTCCCCAATATTTCACCAAGGCTATATTACTAGGTGCACTCCAAGAGAAACTTCCTTTTTCTAAAGAATGAGAATAACCAGAAGGAATAAAATCGTTTGTTGAGGTCATCAATTAAAAATTTAGGCAAAGATACTTTTTTTGGTTTACACCTTGATTGGTTTATTTGTCGAATTGGTTCAAAGTTTTACTAATTTTGAAAAAAATAAATGATGAATAAGATTACTCGAATTCTGGTTGTGGTGGTAACTTGTTTGGCGATTGGCTATTTTTCAGGAATGGTGACCCGTTCGGCCATAACCACTTGGTATCCCACCTTGGTAAAACCTAGTTTTAATCCGCCCAATTGGATCTTCGCTCCTGTTTGGAGCATGCTGTATATCATGATGGGAGTTGCGGCGGGACTGGTTTGGAATCGTATGGACCACGAAAAGGAGGCTGTTAAAAACGCTTTGATTTTCTTTGCGGTGCAGTTGGGGTTAAATGCGCTTTGGTCTTTTTTATTTTTTGGGTTGAAAAACCCACTTTTGGCTGGAGTTGAAATTATTGTCCTCTGGTTGATGATTTATGAAACCTATTCCAAATTTGCCAAAATCAATAGCATCGCGGGTTATTTGTTCATTCCCTATTTGCTTTGGGTGAGTTTTGCCATGGCGTTGAATGGGAGTATTTGGTGGTTGAATCGCTAAAAAATAACTGAAAGACGGTACGCTATTCTATTTAAAACAGCGTTTTTCTTTTTCACAAAAAGAAGACTATTGTCTTTAAGCTAGAAGTTGGACTAATTATGTGGCCAAAAAATAATTTGATTGAATTCTACACCACCTGTTATTTCAAATTAATCCAATAAGAATACAACCTATACTTGTAACATTTTTGGAGACGAGTTGCAAGTGTATGAACTTTTTTTTGTCAAATGGAGCCCGGAAAAAACCAAATTTAAAACTTAGAGCTATCAGAGAAGGCCTTATGATTTAGCTAATTTTCCTTTTGTCATTTTGCCTGTATTGATTTTTTTTACCACTGGTTTGGATTGTAAATCATCAAGAACATTCAAAGCTTCTTCCACGTAAATGTCCTTGGACAAATTTTCATGCCATCTCTCTCTTTTTTCTTTCAGTGAGACATCTTTTTTCATTAACTCCACTTCTAAGGGCAATGAAGAAAACTTTAAATGATAGTCATAATCCGCAATTGATTTGAATTTTTTGTTTGCTTCCTCTATTCTTTGCTGCTCTTTTTTGAAATTATCCAATTTCAAACTATATATGTTTTCATGGCTTCGCTCATCAATCCATTTTGCGTTTTCTTCAATTAATCTAAATTGAGAATTCTGTGCTATTCTTTTTTTGCTATTCGTGATGGCTCTATCGAAATTTTCATTTTTATTCCAAACAGTATATTCTGCAGGATCTATTTTGTCCCAAGGCATAGCATTATCAACATCACGTTCTCCCATTTTTAAATAAGAATATTTATCGGGCATAACTACATCACTGCTAACGCCATCTAATTGGGTAGACCCCCCATTTATTCTATAAAACTTTTGCGTGGTTGTCTTTAAAGCTCCTAAATCTCCCATATCACTACTGCGCACAAATTGATTCAAATCAATCAGGTTTTGTACTGTTCCTTTCCCATAGGTTTGTTTGCTGCCAATAACAATACCCCTTTTATAATCCTGTATAGCCGCTGCCAAAATCTCGGATGCTGATGCGGAAAAACTATTTACCATAATTACTAAAGGGCCATCCCATTCTATTTTCTTATCTCTGTCAAACAAAACTTCTTTTTTTCTCCCTGCTGATTTAATTTGTACAATAGGTCCTTGCTCGACAAATAATCCTGCAATATCGACAACGGTAGACAAAGATCCACCACCATCATCTCGAACATCCAATACTATTCCGTCGACCCCTACTTTTTTTAATGCTTCCACTTCAATGGCAATATCTTTTCCGGCATCTCTACCCTCCTTATTTTCGAAATCAATATAGAATTTTGGCAAATAAATCACGCCATATTTTAACCCATTTCTTTCCACAATGCTAGACTTTGCATAGGTTTCTTCGATTTCGACAATATCTCGTATGATAGAAATGGTTTTAATGGTTCCATCAACTTTCTTAACGGTAAGGCGAACTTCAGAACCCTTTGGGCCTTTAATTTTTTTGACAACATCATCTAGCCGCATTCCGACAATATCAATTGGTTCGGCACTTCCTTGGGCTACCTTCATCAGCACATCTCCTGCTTCAAGAAGTTTCCCTCTCCAAGCCGGACCTCCTGAAATAAGTTCGGTAATTTCCGTGAAATCATTTTTCTTTTGAAGACGCGCCCCTATTCCTTCGAATTTTCCGCTTATACTCACGTCAAATCGTTCTTTTTCATCAGGTGCAAAATAGCTGGTATGGGGATCAAAACGCGCTGTAATGGAATTGATATAGACTGAAAACCAATCGTCTCTATCTAATTCGTTCATAAAAACAAAATATTCATCCAAAGATTTTGAGGCACTTTCACGCGTAATTTTTTCTAACTCTTCAAATGTTTTTGGTTTGCCACTTTCAAGTGATTTGTCGATTTTTTCTTTCTCTAGGTCATTCTGGAATTCCCCCTGTTTGAGAATATTCGTAGGTTTCTTGGAATCGTCTTTATCAATAATTCCTTTTTCTTTATTTTCTTGAATTTTCAAACGATCAACTAAAGAAGAAAGAGTTGATAATTTAATTTGTTTGCGCCATCTTTCTTTTAACTCTTCATTATTTTGGGCATACGGTGCTTTTTCATAATCGGTATTAAAAGTCTCGTCAACCCCATAATCAAAAGGACTAGCCAATAGCTCTTTATAGAGTTTTTGGTTTTCTGCCATCCTTTTTTTCAAACGGGTGTAAGTAAGGTCAAAAAAAGTCAAGTCTTTATTAAGTAATTCGTCGTCTAATTCTGTTTCAAATTTAGAAAATTCGTCAATGTCCGATTGGAGAAAGAATCGTTTAGAAGGATCTAACGCCTGTATATAGTCTTTGTAAACTCCCTTAGAGAAGGTGTCGTCAATTACCGCAGGACTGTAATGCCCTTTCTCAATCACAAAAGTTAATAATTCTAAAAGCATTTTATCCCTTCCTGGATCAGCGTCTTTGTTTGACTCTATTTTAAACGCAAATAGGCCCGCCGAAACACATAGAATGACAAGGAGTATTTTATAATTTCTTTTCATAAAATTAATAATAGTATTCATAAATATTTAAAAAACTAAATTACGGTAAAAACTATACCGCTAAATAAAAGACTCGCATAAAATTTTGTTAAAGATATAAAATTGTTTTTTTTGTTTCGGGATTAATCATTCAAGTAGATTAATTTTGTTTTCTTTGTTTGCTGAATACTTTTGTGTGACTTCTATTATTTTGAAAATTAAAAAAATTATTTTGAAAACATCCCCCGAAAAAAAAGCCAAGCCTTTAATCCTTGTGACCAATGACGACGGGATTTTGGCTCCAGGAATCAGGGCATTAATCGCTGTTATGTCAGAAATAGGCACGGTGGTAGTGGTTGCCCCGGACAGCGCGCAAAGTGCCACGGGTCATTCCATCACCATAAACGACACCCTATATATTAACAAGATTTCTAAAGATAACGATACCATTCTGGAATACAGCTGTTCTGGAACTCCTGTGGACTCCGTCAAACTGGCGGTAAATGAAATTCTGAAAAGAAAACCGGATTTGTGTGTGTCAGGGATTAATCACGGATCGAATTCTTCAATCAATGTGATTTATTCTGGGACGATGAGTGCTGCAGTTGAAGCTGGTATCGAAGGGATTCCCGCTATCGGGTTTTCCTTATTGGATTACGATTGGAATGCCGATTTTGAACCCATAAAATCTTTTGTTCGAACCATCACTTTAGGAGTTTTAGAAAATGGTCTTCCCGAAAGCGTGGTTTTGAATGTGAATTTTCCAAAATTGAAAGAAAAAGAAATTCGAGGCATAAAAATTTGTCGGCAGGCAAAAGCCATTTGGATGGAGAAATTCGACAAACGAAAAACTCCCCAAGGAAGGGATTATTTCTGGTTGACTGGGGAATTTGTTAACCAGGATAAAGGAGAAGATACCGATGAATGGGCATTGGCCAACGGCTATATTTCAGTAGTTCCTGTGCAGTTCGACTTGACTGCGCACCATGCCATACAACAACTCAATACTTGGAAATGGAATGACTAAAAAAGATTTGTTAATAGGATTTACAATTGGGATTATAGCCTCAATTTTGGGAAGTTATTTATTCGTGACTTTCTTTACCGACTTTGATTTTATGAACGGAATATACACGATGAAAGCAGAGGGGAAATTGGGAAAATTAATTACGCTTGGATCTATTCTTGACCTCGTGGTTTTTGCCATTTTATTGAAATTGAATAAGGAAATGATGGCTCGTGGGGTCGTTTTGGCTGTTATTTGTATTGCGATTATCACCCTATTTGTATAAATTTATTTTCAAGAACGAACGAAAAAAAAGCAACAGATGAAATACTACATTATAGCTGGAGAGGCTTCAGGGGATTTGCACGGTGCCAATTTAATGAAAGCATTGTACGCAGAAGACCCTGCCGCGGACATCCGATTTTGGGGGGGCGACTTGATGCAGGTTGTTGGAGGAACTCTGGTGAAACATTACCGCGATTTGGCTTTTATGGGATTTATTGAAGTCATTTTCCATTTAAAAACTATCCTGAATAACATCAAAATATGCAAAAAAGACATTGCTACTTTTAAGCCCGATGGTATTATTTTCATTGATTATCCCGGATTCAACTTGCGCATTGCAAAATGGGCAAAAGAACTCGGTTTCAAGACCCACTACTATATTTCCCCACAGATTTGGGCTTGGAAAGAAAGCCGAATTATGGACATCAAACGAGATGTAGATAAAATGTACGTCATTCTTCCTTTCGAAAAAGATTTTTACGAAGTAAAACATCATTTTCCGGTTGATTTTGTGGGTCACCCACTGATTGATGCCATTCACAGCCAACCCATAATTGATGATGTCGCTTTTAGAAAAGAAAATCAATTAAACGAAAAGCCCATTGTTGCCATTTTGCCCGGTAGCCGTAAACAAGAAATCACCAAAATGCTTTCGGTAATGTTGAGCGTAGTCGATGATTTTCCTGACTATCAATTTGTGATTGCCGGAGCGCCCAGCCAGGAATATTCCTTTTACGAAAGTTTTATCACCAATGAAAATATCAAATTTGTTTCGAATAAAACCTATGATTTATTGCGTATTGCTAGTGCGGCATTGGTCACTTCGGGCACGGCAACATTGGAAACTGCTCTCTTTAAAGTTCCGGAAGTGGTTTGCTATAAAGGCAGTTGGGCTTCGTACCAAATTGCCAAACGCATTATTACCCTGAAATATATTTCATTGGTCAACCTAATCATGGACGAGGAAGTGGTCAGGGAGTTGATCCAAAACAATTGCACTAAAAATCGAATTAGAGAAGAGTTAATAAAAATCTTGACCCCTAATTATCGCAAAACTCTTTTGGGAAAATATGATGTGCTAGAAGAAAAATTAGGCGGTATTGGCGCCAGCCAAAAAACAGCAAAATTGATTGTGTCCGATTTGAAATAATTCACTTGCAACTCGTTTCTCAAAAGTTGCATTTATTAGTTGAATTCAATAATAGTTTTTCACAGTATAGAGAATTTTGACTTTACGACATTAAAACTTTCGACTTACTTAAGTAACATTACGTAGACGCCAAAACTTAATTACCTTATTTTTCTTAATGGTTTAAATCTTTGTGAATTTTGCCTTAAATGTTTAAATTTGCCAAAAATCAACTCTTTTGAAACGAATAGCATCACTCTTTTTTTTAGTATTATTTTTCACTGCCTGTAAACCCACTTCGGCAATTATAACCTCCAAGAAAGAAGCCGAAGATAAAGGAATATATACCGTTCCCGTTGCAAAAAAAGCAGTTGCGAAAAAGGAAACACATTCTAAAGCAGTTGCGAAAAAGGAGACTGTCAAAAAGAGTAAAATCATTGAAGTTGAGGCATCGGATTATGTTCTAAACACAGCCGATTCAAGCTATTTGGTGGAGCAATTAATTAATTCAGCTTCAAGTAAAATAGGCGCCAATTATAGAAGTGGTGGGATTACTGATGAGGGATTTGACTGTTCCGGATTGATGTACAATATCTTTGAGTTGTATCATATAAAACTACCACACAGTTCGTTGGAACAATCCAAATTAGGGGCTGTCGTCGAGCGGGAAAACATCAAAAAAGGAGATTTAATATTCTTCAGAACCAATGGCAGAAAACAAATCAACCATGTAGGAATGGTGTTTGAAGTCACCGCAGATGAGATAAAATTCATCCACTCTGCCACTTCTAGCGGTGTTATTGTTTCTTCGACAAAGGAGCCGTATTATCAAAAGTCATTTGCTCAGGTCAATAGGATTCTATTGTAAAAAATAAAACCTGACTTTTGTATTAAAAAATTCGTACTTTTAATAGTATGAGCATATTAACATTCCCTTTAGCGAGAATTACGATTGGTTTTGTTTCGGGTATACTTGGGGTCTATTATCTTAACCTCAATCCCCAATTTGTATTTATCCTGCTCTTGCTCGCTGGCATTGTTTTTGGAATTTCCTATTTTCTTTCGATACGCACCACCATAAATCCACTCTATTTTGGTTGTGTTACTTATTTTCTGGCGATGGGAATAGGTGGCAGTACCCAAATTATCCATACCGATTCTTTTCAGCAATCGAATTATATTCATAACCCAAATATTTTCGAAAAACCGCATCTTGTGTCCGTTACCATTCGGGAGAAACTTCGAAGTTCCAATTATAATGACCGCTACATTGCGATTGTGAACCAAATGGATACCAGGAAACATTCGGGCAGAATTCTCCTGAATGTTCGAAAAGATAGCTTGAATCACCCTTTTGAAATAGGGGTTCATTTGCGCATCAAGGGCACGCTTTATAAAAATAGTTTAGCGAAAAATCCGAACCAATTTGATTATGGCAAATACCTCGAAAACAAACAAATCTACGCCCAACTCTACGCCGATCCGACCGACATTCAAATGGGTTCTCGGATGGACAAGGATCCTTGGTACTTGACGTCAAAATTACGCACTAAAATTATTCACAACCTAGAAAAAACCCACTTCAACAAGGCAGAACTTAGCGTTGCTATTGCTTTAATTCTAGGACAGCAACAAGAGATTTCCCCCGACATTATTCGGGATTACCAATATGCCGGTGCCGTGCATATTTTGTCGGTTTCGGGATTACACATTGGATTTATACTGCTTTTTGTGACTTTCCTTCTCAAGCCTTTCCCTAACACCAGGCGTGGTCATTTCGTCAAATTGATCATTATTCTGTTCTCATTATCGCTCTTCGGATTGGTTGCGGGATTGGCGCCCTCGGTGGTGCGCTCCGTAACGATGTTTTCGTTTGTGGCCATTGGCATGTATTTGAGAAGAAGCACCAACATTTACCATACTTTATTGGTTTCGATATTGCTTATTTTGCTGTTCCAACCTTCGTTTTTGTTTGACGTTGGGTTTCAATTGAGTTATGTCGCCCTGTTTTTTATCCTTTGGTTACAACCTTTATTAGCCCAACTTTGGGTGCCAAAAAATAAAGTAGTGAATTACTTTTGGGAGATTCTTACCGTTTCTTTCGCCGCGCAAATTGGTGCCTTTCCATTGAGTATTTACTATTTTCACCAGTTTCCAGGTTTGTTTTTTGTAACCAATTTGGTTATTATTCCGTTTGTAACGGTAATTATGGGCTTGGGTGTTTTGGTTATGGTGTTAGCTGTCTTCGATTATGTGCCTTTATTTCTTGCCAAAGGATTAGAATGGAGCATTTTTATTTTAAACAAAATCATCAACGCCATTGCCTCTTTAGAGCAATTCATCATTCGGGATATTCCGTTCAACTGGACTATATTACTCAGCCTGTATTTGTTGATTATCAGCTTGGTTCTTTGGTTCAAAAAGCCAAGTTTTAAAAAGCTGCTATTGGCATTGACGACCGTGATTCTTTTCCAAATCACCTATTTTGAAATCCATTGGACGAATCAAAGCCAAAAAGAATTCGTCATTTTCCACTCGAAAAAAAACACGCTGATTACGGAACGAAATGGAGAAAATAGCACCCTATTTGCCAATGATAGCCTTTTGAGAACCGCTTCGGAAAACAAAACCCTGACCTCCTACCTAATGGGCAATTTCAGTTATTTGAAATCGAAAGAAAAACTACAAAACACCCTTTACTTCCAAGACAAAAAGATTTTAGTTTTGGATAGTTTGGGGGTCTATCCAAAAAACAGCACCCCTGATATTGTGGTACTGACCCAATCCCCAAAAATAAATATGGACCGGATGTTTCAAACCCTAAAACCTGAAATGGTGGTAGCCGATGGTTCTAATTATAAGACGTATATTAGTCTTTGGGAAGCCACTTGCCTGAAAAACAAAATCCCTTTTCACGCGACCGGCGAAAAGGGATTTTATAGATTGGATTGATTTTTTTGTTTAGAATTCTATCGGCAACTGCCAGCTAAGACTCTGGCTTTCCTAGACGATTTAACTTTCCCTTGTCACAATTTGCATGGTTTCCCGGCTCAGCTGTTTTAAAAGTACTGTTTTGTTTTCTTCCACTGTTTGAGCCGCCTTTTCATCAAAATGGCGAATGGTGTATAACGTTACATTTTCGGTAAAATCGACCTTAAATTTTTTAGACAAGATTGCGTTTAATTCTTTGAAGTTGTCAAATTTATCCTCAACACAGACCGAAAAACTAATGGCCGAATTTTGGATTAAATTTACTTTTAGTTTGAATTGGTGAAACAAAGCAAAAATTTCACTGATATTTTCTTCCATTATGAAAGAAAAATCTATGGAGGAAAGAGAAATCAACAGTTGATTTCTCTTGACAATAAAGCAAGGCAAATAAGGTTCCAAATCAGCTCCTTTGGCGACGCTTGTTCCTTGTAATAATGGGTTTATAAACGATTTTACATACAAAGGAATTTCCTTTTTTTGTAAAGGTTGCAAAGTTTTTGGGTGGATCACGGTTGCTCCGTAAAAGGCTAGTTCAATGGCTTCGCGATAGGATATTTGGTTCAACAAGCTGGCATTTTCAAAATAGCGTGGATCAGCATTCATCACTCCGGGAACATCTTTCCAAATGGTTACGCTTTCGGCGTTCAGGCAGTAGGCAAAAATAGCCGCGGTATAATCCGAACCTTCTCGACCTAGCGTCGTAGTGAAATTATTCTCGTCAGAGCCCAAAAATCCTTGGGTGACATTTAATATTTTACGCTTTACGTTTTTGGCAATAGTTGCCTGGGTCAATTCCCAATCTACCTCGGCATCTCGGTAAGTTGAATCGGTTTTAACGAAGTTTCTCACATCTAGCCATTGTGTTTTTATACCCATAAAGCTCATAAAATGACTCAAAATTGTAGTCGAAATCAATTCACCATAACTTACTATTTGGTCGTAAACAAAATTGTAATTTGGGGATTTATTGTGCGCTAAAAAATATTCCAAATCTGAAAACTGCGCGTTTACTGCCGCAAACACTTCATTTTTGTCATCTTCGAATAAGTCCAACAAGATTTGGTTGTGGTATTTTTTTACTTCCTGAACTGACGATTGTAATTCTGGTGATTTTTCGAAATAGTTTTTTATTACCAATTCGAGTGCATTTGTGGTCTTTCCCATGGCAGAAACTACCAATAATATGTCCTCGTAACCCACTTTTTGTAAAACGTCGAATACGTTTTTTATTCCTTCGGCATCTTTCACGGAAGCGCCACCAAATTTGAATACTCTCATTTAAAATTTAGATTTCAGATTTCAGATTTCAGATCAATAGCTGAAATTTGAAAGCAATTTGATTTATTTTTTTGTCTCTATTTCAATTTATTTTCGACGAAATAATTGATGGCAACTTCGTCCATTTGTGCTACTCTCCAATCGCTTGACACTTTTGCGCCAGATTTTTCATAAAATTTTAGCGCTGGCGTATTCCAATCAAGGACATTCCATTCTATTCTTCGAACTTTATCTTTCTTCCCCTGTTTTATAATTTCAGAATAAAGTGCATAACCTAATCCCATTCCGCGCATTTTATCTTTTACCACAAGATCTTCTAAGTGAATTGTTTTTCCTTTCCAGGTAGAATAGCGATAATAATACAAGGCGATTCCAACAATTTGAACCCCGTTATCGCAATCTGCTGGATCAGATTCTATTTCGGCCACAAAAACATGAAATAACGGCGTTGTGCCAAAACCATCTCGAATTAAATCTTCGACAGTCACAAGAACGGCGTCCGGTTCTTTTTCGAAATTTGCCAATTCCTGAATAAGCCCTAATACAGCTTTCATGTCTTCAGGATTCCCTTTTCGAATAGTCATCGTTTTGTTTTTTCTATTTTTAACCGTTCTAAATTTCTATTTAATACCTTAAAATATCCCGTTAATTGGCAAATATACAATACTGCCAAACTAAATAAATAGTATTCAAATTGTTTTCACAAAAAACAGGACATTTGTGACTTCAAAAGAACTATAACGATTTCGAAATGGAAGAACACAACAAAACACTCGGTGAATTTATCATCGAAAATCAAACTGCTTTTCAATATTCTTCAGGTGAATTATCTAGAATCATCAATTCCATCCGATTGGCTGCCAAGGTAGTCAACTACAAAGTGAATAAAGCAGGCTTAGTTAACTTTGTTGGCGCTGTTGGGGAACAAAATATTCAAGGGGAAGATCAGCAAAAATTGGATTTTTATGCCAATGAAATTTTCATTCAAACCTTAATCAACCGTAAAATTGTATGCGGAATTGCTTCCGAAGAAAATGACGATTATATCACCGTGCAAGGTTCTGTTAATTGTCATAAGCTTTAATTTAATGTCCAAAAGAAATCTCGCACTCATTGGCGCCACAATTGTTTCTATAATCTACGGCCTTACTTTTACAATTGCAAAGGACGTTATGCCTAAATATGTTAAGGCCGACGGTTTTATCTTACTGCGCGTGGGAGGTTCCACGATTTTGTTTTGGCTAGTTTGGCTTTTCACTAGACCCCCCAAAACGGGTCATAACGAGAAAATTGATCGCGCCGATTTTCCTCGAATAATTTGGACAGCCTTCTTTGGAGTTGCTCTAAACATGCTTTCTTTCTTTAAAGGATTGACCCTAACCACTCCCATTTCGGCATCGGTAATTATGGTTTCAACTCCCATGATTGAGCTGGTACTTTCGGCCATTATCATCAAAGAACGGGTGAGAAGACGGATGGTTTTTGGAATTGTTTTGGGCTTGATTGGCACCACTTTTCTTATCTTGTATGGAAAGTCCGTGGGGAATGCCACCAATGCCAGTTTAGGGAATTTTCTGGTTTTTGTCAATGCAGCTTCCTATGGATTATACCTAGTATTAATCAAAAAATTAATGGACAAATACAATGCTTTTACCCTTGTAAAGTGGATTTATTTGATTGGTTTTCTTATAATTTTGCCTTTTGGCTGGAATGAGTTTGAAGCAGTCAATTGGGCTTTGCTTCCGACTGATATTTATTGGAAGATAGGGTTTGTGGTGATTTTTTCGACCTTCCTGACGTACCTTTTGAATTTACTTTCGATGAAAGAATTGAAACCAACCACAATCGCCGTTTTCGTATATCTTCAACCCGTTTTCGCCACCATTTTTGCAATCAGTCTGGGAAAAGACGAATTAACGTTAGTGAAAATCGTTTCGGCTATTTTAATATTTACAGGCGTTTATTTGGTTACGCAGAAGAAGTAAGCAGTGTTCAGTTTTTTAGTATTCAATGCCAAAATTAAAGATGCTCATTGATGTACATAATTTTTGAAAACTAAAGTATATTAACTAATCCAGCACTGAACACTAAAAACTGCCTCTTGAACACTTTTTCCTTATCTTTGAATTCTTTTAGAAAATAATATGATACAATCAATGACTGGATTTGGCAAAGCAAGTTTGCAATTGCCAACCAAAAAAATAACAGTAGAAGTAAAATCCTTGAACAGTAAAGGGCTGGATTTAAGCGTTCGAATGCCTTCCTCTTACCGCGAAATGGAATTGGGTTTGCGCAACCAAATTGCCTTGAAACTCGAAAGAGGAAAAGTGGATTTTTCCATTTTTATCGAAAGTACGGCCGAACAAACTTCCACAAAAGTGAACGTACCGATTGTAAAAGCCTACATCGACCAATTGAGAGCTGTTTATGCCGATGCCGATGAAACTGAATTGATGAAAATGGCCATCAGAATGCCCGACACAATGAAGACCGAAAGAGAAGAAATAGACGAAAATGATTGGTCCGAAATTCAAAAAGTAATCGTGGAAGCATTAGATTATATTGGAGATTTTAGAAAAGACGAAGGCGCTTCATTGGAAAAAGAATTCCAGTTTAGAATCGGTAATATCCGTCAATATATGAATGATGCTTTAGCATTAGATCCAGAACGAGTTCAGGCCATAAAAGACCGTTTACAAACTGCAATTTCTGAACTAAAAGTAAATGTTGACGAAAACCGTTTTGAACAAGAATTGATTTATTACCTTGAAAAATTAGACATCACCGAAGAAAAAGTGCGTCTGACCAATCATCTGGACTATTTTCTGGAGACCATCAATGGAACCGAAGCCAACGGTAGAAAACTAGGTTTCATAACCCAGGAAATGGGACGTGAAATCAATACCATGGGCTCTAAATCGAATCATGCCCAAATGCAAAAATTAGTCGTGATGATGAAGGACGAATTGGAGAAAATTAAGGAACAGGTCTTGAATGTGCTCTAAAAATAGATGTAAGATTGCTTCGCCAGTTCGCCTTTTTGGCTCGGGTGTTGATTAACAATTTATGATTTCAGATTTAAACAAATGAAAAAAGGAAAATTAATAGTGTTTTCTGCGCCATCAGGATCGGGGAAAACCACCATCGTTAAGCATTTACTAGGAAAAGAAGACTTGAATTTGGAGTTTTCGATTTCGGCTGCAACACGACCACCAAGAGGGGAAGAAGTCAATGGAAAAGAGTATTACTTTATGTCCTTGGATCAGTTTAAAAAACACATCAAAAATGAGGATTTTGTTGAGTGGGAAGAAGTGTATCGCGATAATTTTTACGGAACTCTAAAAAGTGAAGTAGATCGCATTTGGGCCAAAGGAAAAAACGTAATTTTTGACATTGACGTTGCCGGAGGTTTGCGAATCAAACACAAATTCCCTGAGGAAACCTTGGCTGTTTTCGTAAAACCACCCAGTGTAGATGAACTTAAAAGACGACTTAAAGAGCGTTCTACTGAAAGTGACGAAAAAATCAATATGCGTATTGCAAAAGCCCACGTGGAACTGGCCACCGCACCACAATTTGACGTTATTATTAAAAATTATGATTTGGATATCGCTTTAGAAGAAGCCTATCAATTGGTAAAAGAATTTTTGAAGAATTGAAATATTCTTTCCCTAATGATAATCTTTAAATTAAATTCATGAAAATAGGCCTCTATTTTGGAACATTCAATCCCATTCATGTTGGTCATTTGATTATTGCCAATCACTTGGCGGAATATTCGGGTTTAGATCAAATTTGGATGGTGGTGACACCACACAACCCGTTAAAAAGCAAACAGACTTTGCTTGATGATTATCAAAGGCTTCAGTTGGTTTTCTTAGCTACGGAAGAGTATCCCAAAATCAAACCTTCGGATATTGAGTTCAAGTTGACACAGCCAAATTACACCGTAAATACATTAGTTTATTTACAGGAAAAATACTCTAAACATGTTTTTTCATTAATTATGGGCGAAGATAATTTGAAGTCCTTGCACAAGTGGAAAAATTATGAAGTGATTTTACAAAATCATGAGATTTATGTATATCCTAGAATCGATGCCAAAGGCCAAACAGAAGAAAACCCAAATTTAAAAGGCGACTCGGCGAAGCAAAATCCAACAATTAAAAACAATGTCAAGATTCATTATGTTGATGCACCAATTGTAGAAATTTCCTCCACTTTTATTCGAGAAAACATTAAAAAGAAAAAGAATGTACGGCCCTTATTACCTTCCAAAGTTTGGGAATATATCGACCACAATAATTTATATAAAAAATAAAACGCTTTCTTAAGTTCGCCTTCTAACTAAGATATAATTTTGATGTGTTTTTACTCTCACTTCCATGAAATTAATTTTCACCTTGTTAGTAGATTTTTAAGTACTTTTGAAAAAAATTTAATCATAAAATGATTCAAAAAACAAAATTTTCAGTAATTGGGGGTGGTAGTTGGGCTACGGCGATTGCCAAAATGCTTTGTGTCAATTTAGATGGAATTACGTGGTATATGCGAAACGAAGATGCCATTGAGCATATAAAAACACATCATCACAACCCCAATTACTTAAGCGCTGTCGAATTTGATGTCAAAAAATTAAAACTGACTTGCGATATTAATGAAGCCGTTGCATATGCGGATTACATTATCATTGCTGTTCCCTCGGCGTTTTTGAGCAAAGAATTAGAGAAACTGACCCTCCCGCTAAAAGACAAAGTTATTTTCTCGGCAATTAAGGGAATTGTTCCTGAAACGAGTTTGATTGTGGGCGAACATTTTAATAAAATCTTCAATATCCCTTTCGAAAATATTGGCGTAATTACCGGTCCTTGCCATGCCGAAGAAGTCGCCTTGGAACGTTTGTCGTATTTGACAATAGCTTGTGGTGATGCAAAAAAAGCAAAAATAATGGCTCATAATTTATCCAGTAATTACATCAAAACTAAGATTTCGGATGACATTATAGGGACTGAATATGCCGCCATGCTCAAAAATATTTACGCCATTGCTGCAGGAATCTCACACGGATTGGGATATGGCGATAATTTCCAATCGGTGTTGATGAGTAATGGTATCCGGGAGATGAAAAAATTCATCCGGAAAGTCCACAAAATGAAGCGTAATATTAATGATTCGGCATATTTGGGGGATTTATTGGTGACGGGGTATTCTGCTTTTTCCAGAAATAGGATGTTCGGAAACATGATTGGGAAAGGCTACACTGTAAAATCAGCCCAAATGGAAATGAGTATGGTTGCCGAAGGTTATTATGCTGCAAAAAGCGCCTATAATCTGAATCTGGGATATGGAGCGAAAACACCCATTATTGATGCCGTTTACAGTATTTTATATGAAGGAAAATCGGCAAAAAAGGTTTTTGAAAAACTGACGGAGAAACTGGATTAAATAATTTGTGTCATAATGCAATCAATCTTATTTTACCGCACAATTACCCCATCCACAAATAAAATGGGCACTTCCTCAACATAATCTGGAGTGATGGAATTTGCCTTGAAGATGAATTTCTTGTCGTATAAAGTGTCTCCAATAAAAAAAGTGACCATAAACTCGTTGTTGAGCACCAATACACTTTTCTCCATCATTTCAATTTTCACCACCGAAACGGCTGGAACTTCGATAAAGGCGTGACGCAAAAGCGAGGTTTTTTTCATCTCACCGTCAATGGTTCCAAAAGCTTTGGAGACAATCATGACACTTTCGATAAGGAAATCACTATCATTAATTAAGTAAGCATACCATACTTTTTCCATAAAGTCGTCGCTCCATTCTTGGACTGCGGCAAGGAAAACATTTTCTACTTCAGGGATGATGATGTCTTTTTTCATTTTAAACGGAACCCTTTCAGGGTTTTAAACCCTAAAAGGGTTGATGCAATTAAATACTCGCCTTGAATTGCTCCAAGAAACGAACGTCATTTTCATAGAACATTCGGATATCGCCAATTTGATACAACAACATGGCGATTCTTTCGATTCCCATTCCAAAAGCAAAACCAGTGAATTCTTCTGGATTAATGTTACAATTTTTCAGGACATTTGGGTCAACCATGCCGCAACCACCAATTTCTAACCAACCTGTACCTTTGGTAATGCGGTAATCTGTTTCGGTTTTTAGTCCCCAATAAATATCTATTTCAGCACTTGGTTCGGTAAATGGAAAGTAAGAAGGGCGCAAACGAATTTTAGATTTTCCGAACATTTCTTTGGTGAAATACAAAAGCGTTTGTTTCAAATCGGCAAAAGAAACGTCCTTGTCAATATACAAACCTTCGACTTGGTGAAAAATACAGTGCGAACGCGAGGAAACGGCTTCGTTACGGAAAACTCTTCCTGGCGAAATCGTCCTGATGGGTGGTTTATTGTTTTCCATATAGCGCACTTGTACGGATGAAGTGTGGGTGCGCAACAAAATATCGGGATTGGTTTGGATAAAAAAAGTGTCCTGCATATCACGTGCCGGATGGTATTCCGGAAGATTTAATGCGGAAAAATTATGCCAATCGTCTTCAATTTCAGGCCCTTCGGAAACGTTGAAACCTACATTTGAAAAGATGTCAATAATTTGGTTTTTTACTAATGATATTGGATGACGAGAGCCTATGATTACGGGTTCTGCAGATCGAGTCAAATCACCATAAAATCCTTTGATTTCTTCTTTGCTTTCGAGTAATTCCTGAATGGTCTTAACTTTATCTTCGGCAGTAGTTTTCAACAAATTGATGACTTGTCCAAATTCCTTTTTTTGCTCGTTTGGCACATTCTTGAATTCGGCAAAAAACTCTTTCAAAAGTCCTTTGCTTCCTAGAAATTTGATTCGGAACACTTCGAGTTCTACTACATTTTGTGTTGAAAAGGCTTGCGCTTCGCCAATATATTCTTTTATCTTGTCTATCATTTTCATCCAATAATTGAGAGTGTAAATTTAGGAAAAAGTTGGAAGTTAAAAGTTAGAAGTTAGAAGTTTTTCTAAACCTGTGCCGCAAAATACCAAATCGTAAATCTGCCCTCTAAAATTTTCAATCAATAAGCTCTTTTTCTAGAAAATAATTGACAATGGCTTCTTTCATTAAAACGGATTGTTCTCCCGCTTTTAGTGCCGGTAATTCTTCTTTCACTTTATAATGTGGCCATCCTTCTTCGTCGAAAAATTCAAATTCATAAAATCCATACGGTTCCAATAATCGACAAATAGCGATGTGCATCAGGTTGAGTTTTTCGTCTTTCTCATAGGTTTGATGTACTTTTCCGAGTTCTTGCACACCAATTAAATAAATTATAGCATCTAAATCTAAGTTTTCGCCTTGCGAAAACTGATCTGAAAGTAGGTTAACAAGCTGGTCCCAGCGTTCTTTAAGTTGAATATCTCTTGACATTAAAAATTTAGATTTTAGATTGCAGATTTTAGACTCAGACTTTTGATTTTAAAATCGTAACTCTAAGATTACTCGTGCAAAGATACCAACATAATTCTTTTATCTTTGTACTTTATTCTTTTCTTCCGAAGAGCTATTTAAATTTTGGTTGTCAAGAACCCACTTTTCATTTCATCGGAAGAAAAATATTTTTTAATATGGGTTTCTCTTAATTTCTTTTCATATGAGTTTTTTGGATATTGTTCTGGGAAGTTTGCTTGCCTATGGTTTGTACAAAGGCATAAGAAATGGTCTTTTTGTGGAGTTGGCTTCACTAATTTCGTTGCTTTTAGGGATTTATTTTGCTATAAAATTTTCTTCTTTGGTAAAAGAAACTCTTTCTAGTTTTGTTCATTGGAATCCTAAAACAATACAAATTGTGGCTTTTATAGTCACATTCGTTTTGGTGGTTGTTGCAATTTCTTTATTAGCAAAATTCTTAACTAGAATGGCCAGTTTTGCCTATTTAGGCTGGCTTAATAAAGCGGGCGGGGGTTTTTTTAGAATGTTGAAAACGGTCTTAATCTTAAGCATCTTTTTGAATTTTTTCGAAAAGATGAATTACAATAATTTTCTAGCCAAAAAGGAAACCTTAGACAAATCGCTTTTTTTTCATCCAATCCAAAAAACAGCTGGATTCATATATCCGTCGATTGAAAAATGGTATGGAAATTTGAAGAAGAAGTAAGCAGGTTTCAGGTGAGAGATTTCAGTTTATGAAGTACAAGAGTCTTGTTGCTGCAACCTGAAATCTAAAGTCTATTTTACTTCTTGAATTGCAGTTTTATCAATCCAGCCTTCGGTTCCGTCAGTTAACTGAATTTTTTTCCAATTATTTAATGTTTCTTGCACCAAAACTTTGGTTCCTTCGTGCAGACTAAAAACGGTAGGACTAGCCTTTTGAGGTTCGCTTTTTACTTCGCTTATTTCCCCGAAAACGATGGCTGGCTTTTCATTTTCGTAATCATTTTTCTCTGAGATTGCGGTCGAAACACTAATTAATAAAAAGAGAATAAGTGCAAACATTCCAAAGAAAAAAAACCGTTTGTGAAAAGAGATTTGCGAAAAATAATAACCCATAAAAAACAATAGAAATAGAGTAGATAATAGTACTGAAATCCATGCCCAAGTGTTGTAATGAAAGACGGAAGTGAAATTATGAATCAGTTTAGGGAAGCCTACTTTTGGGATGTCTTTTACTTCATCAATAGTTAATTTTTGGGCGAATTTCAAATTGTTTTGTATTTCGACATCGTCTGGATGGAGCAATAAGGCCTTTTCATAATTGTAAATTGCAGGAGCCACTTTATTCAATTTATAATAGCAATTTCCCAGATTAAAATACAATTCCGCTGAATGCTCTTTGGTTTTTAAAACATTTTCATAAGCAGTAATGGCTTGTTCATATTTCCCTTTTTGGTACAAAGCGTTCCCTTTATCAAAGCCGTTTTGGGCAAAAAAAACCTGCGTTGTCAGTAGCAATATAAAAAGTATCTTTTTCATTATTTTATTTTTTTTAAAACTCAGCCAAAACGGATTTGTTTACATGTGTTGCTTCATCTTTTTTAGCCGCGTGCCAATTTTTTTAAGAAATCTGTTTTTCTAAATCTGAAATTATCGATACCGCTTTGTCAAAATCCTGCTGAATAGTGGAACTCGAAATAAGTGCATAACGTGCAAGTTCACAGTTTTCAGTAAGAGCAATAAAATCGATTACCGTTTCTGGACTGGCATTTCTAGACATCAGAAGTTCTTGTATGTTGCTTTTACTCATTTCAGAAGTTTCGATGTGTAATTTGGCTTTCAGAAAATTATGCATCGCTTTTTCTAAGGCCACATAAAAGGGCTCTTTGTTGTTGATTTGTTTTTTGGCTTCTGACAAATATTTTTTAGCCAATTTGTTATTCATTTTTATTCTATTTCCTGTAACGTCTCCATCTATAGCCTCTTTTTTCTTTTTGAATACTACGAGCACTGGCAATAGTAAAAAAGGTAAAAACAAGAGGCTGTAATAAGTATTCGAACCAAAGA
>JBIILD010000091.1:0-6850 GCA_044232845.1 Flavobacterium sp. | reverse complement strand
TGCTTTTATCCAAAATGCCGTCCAATGAAAAACTTTGCCATTGTCCATCTTTTTTTAATTCTTTCAATCCGTTTTTTATAAGGCTGTTATTCATCCATAGATTCCCGGACTTATCAAATGCTGCCCCATTTATTCGAACGTCATTACGATATCCTGGGATAAATGTTATGTCTTCTAAACCGCTATTCGTTTGATTGTATAAAAAAATTGGTTCGTCATTCTCAATTTTCAACAAACCCGAAAAAAAGGAACTGATATAAACTTCATTTTCATTATTGGGATCCACCGAAATTCTACACATTGATTTTGCGCCTAAAACTTTTTCAAAAGGAATATTTAACCACCCTTTTTCGCTGTATTTACTTATTCCATAACTATCCAATGGATACGGATTATAGGTGCCATTATAATCGCCATAAACAGCCCAGAGAGATGTTGTTGTGGCTTGGAGCGCAAATACGTTATTTCTGGAGGGCCCCATTGGGGTGTTGTTTTCAAAAATGGAAGACGCTGTAATGGTTGTGGATAGTAATCCATTTTCTTTTGTGCCAATATATACTTTATCGCCAATACTTGTTGCGCAGGTAAAACTAGGATTGCTTTCAGTAATTTGACCACTATCTATTTGACGGGCCAATACCAATTGAGTATTGAAAATAAACATACTCGTCGGAGTAGTAATTAATAAATAATTCCCAGAAGCTCTCATATCAGACGAAGGCGATGGGAGTTGAAAATAGCCTAGAAATGAATTTGATTCTGAATTGTATTTGTTAATATTTCCAGAGGTATTAATAGCCAAAAGTTCTGAGCCAAAAGTTTCTACACTCGACCAACTTCCTGAGGCAATTTGTATCCATTGAGTGGAATCGATTAGATTTTTATTAGTAATATCTGCTCTTCTTACCCCGTTAATCGTGGCGGCATAAATATAACCATTAAAAAGTGCCGTCTGCGCCACACTTATCTCCGCTCCGTTGCTTCCTATAAAATAAGTGTCGCCAAACTGCAATGTCGCCAAATTGAATTGCACGATTCCAAAATCACAGGAAACATAAACAATTCCATTATATTCCATAAAATGATTGACTTTCTTACTATTTGGAGGGAGCTGATTATTGACGATGTCAACCACGTTAAGCATACTGCCATCGGCTTCGTTGATTACTATCATCAGGCCATTTTCGTAGCCTACAAGGGTTTTGTTGAATGTGGAACTATAATATAACGATGAGATGGTTTGTCCCGAAAGGCCGTCAATGGTATTGGTAGTTTTTATTAGGTTAGTGTTCATATTCCTTGAAAACAACGCGTTTTCGGAAGCCGCAAGAATAGCAGTTGGTGATTCAGAAAGATCTTTGATTTCATTATAAGAAAAATAGCCTTTCCACAACAAATTGTTTTGGGAAAAACCAATTTGTACAATCATCAGCAATAGGAAATGTATATTTTTTTTTCTCATTTTTTTCATAAATAAAAGTCCACAAATATAATACAAAAGAAAGTTTTTGAATTTTGTTTCTTTTAAATAAAAATGGCTCCCTGCTGAAACACCAAAAGACGGCATTTTTCTTCTTTAGGAGAGAGTTAAAAAAAGGGAAAGTTTAAAAGGCGTAAAGTGAAAATAAGCTATAGCGTCAATAGCATTTCGCATGAGGAATTAAAATTCCAATTGCTTGGCTTCATAATACCCATTGCCCAATTGACTCCCTGAGGATTCCATCAAGCCAACAATGGCTTGGCCTGTGGTCCAGGATAATTGGGAAACACTCATCCCGGCCGAACCTATAACTTGCTTGGAAATACTTTAGGCTGCACCCGCATTAGCAATCAAAAAAAATAGTAGCATTTTTGTCATCATTTTTATTTTTTTAGAAATAAACTACTGTTCTAAAGGAATTCCAAATTTTTAAGCAAAAAAATCGTAATTAAAAGATTTATGAGGTTTTTATGGGTTTCTGTAAAAATAGCGCATTGTAAAACTACTAATCGCGAGGCGAAATATTTTGAAAAAACAAATGGCGAAGAAAAGGGTTTATTAATCCCTTGAGTAACAAATTAGATCCAGCAGAAAATTTATTAGGACCTAAAAAAAATTACATCGACAACCAGCTTGCCGGATTATTATAGGTGGTGTTCTGAAGAATCAAGAATTTGATTACGGTTTTGCCGGTTTCTCCGCTAGTTCTTACTTTGCCAATAGTTTGTTTTCGGCTTACTTTATCCCCTTTGCTGACGCTCACCGAACTTAAATTTTGGTACACCGTAAAGAAATCCCCGTGCTGAATCATCACGGCTTTATTCACGGGAGATAAAACAATTACACTAGTAACCTCTCCATCAAATACCGCTCTGGCGTTAGCTCCTTGATCGGTCGTGATTTCTACCCCACTATTGTGAATCGTTAACGTTTTATACACCGGATGGGGCTGATCGCCATATCCTAAGGAGATAAACCCTCTTTCAACCGGAAAAGGCAATCGCCCTCTGTTGGCTTTGAAATTATCCGCTATTAATTTTGATTCCGGTGTTAATTCTATTCTGGACGAAGACACGGCAGGGGCAGCCGAAACCAGGGCTTTTGCGCGTGTTTTCAGTGCTTCTTTTGTCTCTACCTTCGATTCAGCTTTTGATTGGGCTCTCGCTTTTTCCATGGCTTTTTCCATGGCTGCTTTTCTATTGGCTTCGGCAATAGCCTCTCGAATCAATCGGTCAATTTGCCTGTCAATGGCTTTGGCTTCCTGCTGCTTTTTCTTAATTTCTGCAGCAATTTTATTTTTGTCTTTTTTAATAGAATCCACCAATTTTTGTTGTTCTTTTTTTTCCTTCAAAAGTGACAATCGCTCTTTTTCGTTTTCGGCAATCAGTTTCTGCTTGGCCGTTTTTTGAATATCCAGTTTCCCGTTATAATCGGTGAGTTGAGTTGATTTTGATTTTATTTCCTCCCCCTGCATTTTCCTATAATTGGTATATTGCTTCATGTACTGCGCTCTCTTATAAGCCTGCAAGAAATTCTCCGACGAGAGTATGAACATGGCCCTGCTTTGTTCGGAACGGCTTTTATACGATTTGAGAATCATCTTGGCGTAGTCTTCTTTGAGCTCTACCAATTCTTTTTTTAGTTTATTAATTTGAACCTGATTGATATATATGTCATTGTTCAATAACTTAGTTTGCTTTTCGGTAGTGTTGATCAGCTTTTCTTTCAGCTTTATCTTATTGCTTTGAATAACGACGACATTGACGGCTGTTTTTTCTTTTTTCTTTACCGATTGCAACAAGGATTCATTTTCCCTAATTTCTTTTTGAATTTGGGCTTTTCGTTCTTCTAGTTTTTCTTGTTGCGAAGTCTGGCTCCACAGTAGCGAAGTCATGCCTATAAAAATCAGGCTTAGGAGAAATTTTGGCATATTGAAAATAAGTTTGTGCAAATTTACTTAATTATAATTCTTTTGTAACCATTTGGAACACTATAAGGAAAAGAAAGTTCTTCATTAAAAGTAATCGTGTTATAGTCCAAATTTATTTCGGTTTTCCCTTTTTCTTGAAAGGTACTAATCGATACGTTTGAAGGCAATGTGGCCTCCTTATAAACGATAGTGTTTGAATAGTCAACCTGGATTTTTCTCCCTTCGGACGCTTGTGCTATTTCTTGTTTTTGGACCAAAAAGGTATTGGCGTCAAAAAAGAAAGATTTCCGGGTGTTATTGTTTGAAGCATCCTCCAATCTGTAGGTCTGGTCAACGAGAGACTCGGTGTATTTGCCTTTCTTTAAATCGTCAATCGCGCGCCCCAAAAGCATGTTCTGAACTTTATTATAATCTAAATCGGTTCCCAACCATTGACTCAAGGTACTGAAATCGCCTTCAAAATAACTGCCGCTTATTTTCTCATAATAACTTACCGATGTTGGCGTAATCATTGCTTTTGCCATAGTAATCCCTAAAAAACGTATGCTGACCAAAATCTGTTCGTCCTTTTTTATTTTTATTTCGGCTGTAACGTTTTGCGTTTGCTTGTTATCAGCATATTGCACGTTGGATTTAATATATAAGGTAGAAAATTCCATTTTATTGTTGGAATAGTTTTCTATTATACTATTTGCGCTCATGCGGGACTCCTTTTTGGTCGCCTCCACAACAACTGATTTCGATTTACAGGACACAAGTGTCAGCGAACTAGCAAAGCATACAAGTAGTGTTAACGCTAAAAATCTATTCATTCTTATTTTTTATCTTTTAATAATTGATTGGCTTTAGAAAAAAACTGTTCTTTTTTCTTGAAATCTCCCAAGCCATTGTAGGCTTCACCCAATTGGATGTTGAAATTGATTTCTAACACAACGTCATTTCCAAGGTAATCCAATCCCATTTCGAGCATTTCCTTGGCTTTTTTAAACTGCTGTAACTGATTGTTTGCCAAGCCCGAAAAATAATAAAACTGGGGTTGAGTGGGATACGTTTCCGCCATATCAGTTGCTTTTTTGGAAACCAATTCAAATTGTTTTGTTTCAATATATCCCTGAAGCAAGAGCAAGTTAGTTTCAATATCTTCTCCAGAATTATTTTTTAAAGCCTTTTCATAATAATAAATGGCTTTGTCCCATTGTTTTTTAGTATGATAATATTTTCCTATTTCCTTAGCTACATTTACGTCTGGATCGTTATCAAAATAGGCAATCGCTCTTTCTAAATCCGGGGCATGTTGTGGGTTTGTATTGACAAAAACCAAAAATTCATTGAGTATGCGATGACGAATTTTGGCATCTGTTTTAGTACTGGCCAAAACAACATTCATCGAATTTATTGCTTTCTGTGCATCGTTTTTATCCAAATAATACTTGAATAGCCCCACTTGCGCCCATTCCGACGTTGGTATTTCGGTTTCCAGTTTTTGAGTAATTTTGAGTGCTTTTTGAGCATCATTTTGCTCTGAATACAATTGAATTAGTGCAATATAATTGAATTCTACTTTAGGGTATTTGTTGATTAACACAATTAGATTTTCTATTTCGGCATTTTGATATTTTCCTTGTGATAAAATCTGCATTTTGTAGGATTCCCTTCTCTCGGTTTTTCCAACTTTCTCGTTCAATTCGTTAATGAGGTCGAGAGCTTTGTCAAATTGTTGGGTGTTCATGTATAACGAGGTCAAATCTTCCTTATAAGCACCGTCAAATTCTATTACTTTTAGCACTGTGATAATAGCTTGATTGTAGTCCTTGGTTTGATAACTTACATCGTACATCCCAAGCCAAAACCATTTGTTTTTTGGGTCAATTTGAGTCGCTTTTTCGAATGAAGCATAGGCGTTATTGTAGTCTTTTAATGCCAATTGGTTTTTTCCCAATTCGAAATAGGTCGTAGCATCATCCGGTTTTATTTTTAAACATTGTTCCAATGCCGTGATGGCCTTGTCATAATTTTGAATCCCCTTTTGCAATAATGATTCATAAAAATAATCCTGAAATTTATCGGTGTCAGGTTTGATTTGCTCCGGTTCAGTTTGTGCCAATAGCAAAACTGGATTGCAAAGCAAAACCAAGAAGAGAAATACTAAAACCGATTTATTCATAATTATTTGTTATCAATCTTCGCCCTAATGCTGCATGGCTTAAAACCTTGTAGAAATTAAACATTATTCCAACACCGAATAATCTCCAATGCTGATACTAGTGAAATTACCATCGAAACTGGCGTGATTTCCAATCATAGCATTGTCAAGATTAGCATTTTTAATATGGGAATGAGTTTGAACTAAGCTGTTTTTTATTGTACTGTTGATAACGTGACATCCTTTTCCTAAAGACACATTTGGACCCACGGTTGTATTAATCAGAATTACATCTTCGGCGATATAACAAGGCGGAACAATGGTTGAATTTTCCAATTTAACATCATAATCCACCAAATGCTCTCCATCATTGTGTAAAAAGCCCAACATTCTGGAGTTGGTTTCAACAGTAACATCTTTGTTTCCGCAGTCCATCCACTCAGCCACTTCTCCAGGTACAAATTTCATGCCTTTTGCCATCATTTGCTTTATTCCGTCGTTAATTTGGTATTCTCCTCCGTGAATAATATTGTTATCCAACACGAATTGGAGTTCATTTTTCAGAACGGCCACCTCTTTAAAATAGTAAATTCCGATAACGGCAAGATCCGAAACAAATGCCGCTGGCTTTTCGACCAATTCCACTATTTCATTCTTTTCGTTTAGGTTGATTACGCCAAAGGCTTCCGGTTGATCCACTTGTTTTACCCAGATCACACTGTCGGCAGTTTGGTCTAAATCAAAATCGGCGCGAATCAAAGTATCGGCATAAGCAATGACGGCAGGTCCACTCAGCGATTCTTTGGCACACATGATGGCGTGACCTGTTCCAAGTGCCTCGTTTTGATAGTAAATCGTTCCCTTGGCACCTAACTTTTGAGCAATGGCAATTAAATCTTCTTCTACTTTTTTACCAAAACTTTCGTGAATGATAAAGGCAATTTCCTCAATATCCTGATTCAAAACCCCTGCAATGTCCTCCACTAATCGGTGCACGATTGGTTTGCCTGCAATAGGAATTAAAGGTTTAGGAATGGTTAATGTGTGTGGTCTTAATCTGGAACCTCGTCCAGCCATTGGTACTATTATTTTCATATTTTATTAAAAGATTAAAAGATAAAAGATTTAAAAATTCAACATCGCAAATCTTTAAATTTTTCAATCTTTAAATTATTAAATTTTATTTCACTCCCGTACTTCCAAAACCACCTTCTCCTCGAGATGTTTCGGATAATTCGGAAACTTCAATCCAGTGGGCTCTTTCGTGCTTGGCGATGATGAGTTGGGCAATACGTTC
>JBIILD010000090.1:0-6878 GCA_044232845.1 Flavobacterium sp. | reverse complement strand
AAACGCCTTGGAAATATTCGTTTTTTGTGGATGTTACTTTCGAAAAATATGAAGATTATGCGAAAGCAAAAGCGTTAATGACTATTATGGCGGAATACTTTAAAGTATTAGGCGAATATAAAAACACCAAGCCATAGCCCCCTAACCCCCAAAGGGGGATATAGGAGGCCAACAAATAGTTAGATTTTAGAAAAGGAAATAAATAAATATAAAATCCCTTTATCCAGTATCGGCTCCCCTCTTTCGGAGGGGGACGGGGGGAGGAAAAATTACAACCATGATTACAACAGCGAAACGTCTGGAAATTATTGAAGAATACTATTTCTCCTCAAAACTGAGAGAAGTGAGGCAATTGGCTTCTGAAGGAAAACCCATTATCAACATGGGTATTGGAAGTCCGGATTTGAAACCTTCACAAGCAGTTATTGACGCCGTGATTTTGGCAATGCAGGATGAAAATGCCCACCAATACCAGAGTTATCAGGGATTGCCGGAATTAAGAACGGGAATGGCCGATTTTTATCAAAACAACTATGGAGTTGCTTTGAATTCAAATACAGAAATTTTGCCTTTGATGGGTTCGAAAGAAGGAATTATGCATATTTCACTGGCTTTTTTGAATGAAGGCGATGAAGTTTTGATTCCGAATCCAGGGTATCCAACGTATACTTCGGTGACGAATTTAGTAGGAGCCGTTCCGGTCTATTACGATTTAAAAGAATCGAATAACTGGGAACCCGATTTTGAAGCTTTGGAAAAATTGGATTTATCGAAAGTCAAGATCATGTGGATTGGTTATCCACACATGCCCACAGGGGCGAGAGGAAGTTTGGAATTGTTCGAAAAGTTAGTTGCTTTTGCCCAAAAAAATAACATATTGCTAGTCAATGACAATCCGTATAGTTTTGTCTTGAACGACAATCCCATGAGTTTGTTGCAGGTTGAAGGCGCAAAAGAAGTAGCATTAGAATTGAATTCCTTATCCAAAACCTTCAATATGGCGGGTTGGCGAGTAGGAATGGTTTTAGGAAATGCGGCTTGTATCGATGCAGTTTTGAAAGTAAAAAGCAATATGGACAGTGGAATGTTTTTCGGAATCCAAAAAGGCGCGATTGAAGCCTTGAAAAGCGACCATGCTTGGTTCGATTCGATGAATGCCGTTTATGGAAAAAGAAGAGTTTTAACCGAACAATTAGCCGAGAAACTAGGTTGTAAAGTATACAAAGAAGGCGTTGGATTATTTGTTTGGGCTAAATTGCCGGACGGAATCACATCGGCAGAAAAGTTTATTGATGCGATATTATACGAAAAATCAATTTTCATTACCCCGGGGACAATTTTTGGTTCTAATGGAGAAGGGTATATTCGGTTTGCATTGTGTGTTAAAGAGGAAAAAGTGCAAGAAGCGATATCGAGAATTACGAATTAAAAATTATGAATTACGAATTTGGGGGTAATGTTTACTTTCGACTTTATAACTTTAAGACTTTATGACTAATGTTTACGTAATAGGAATAGGATTAATAGGCGGTTCGATGGTATTGGACATCAAATCACTGCATCCAGAAGCGACTATTTATGGAATTGACAGTAACGAAAGTCATTTGGCAGAAGCTATTGCTTTGGGTGTGGTTGATGCCGGGGCTACTTTGGAAGATTTAATAGATGCTGACTTTGTCATTGTTTCGGTTCCTGTTGATGTTGCGCTAACTGTTTTGCCTAAGGTTTTGGATGCCATTGGAGAAAACACCATTGTTTTTGAAGTAGGTTCTACAAAAACGCCTATTTGTGAAGCAGTTGCGAATCACCCACGAAGAAGAAATTATTTAGCTACGCATCCAATAGCTGGAACTGAATTTTCAGGGCCTTCAGCAGCTATAAAAGGATTATTTCAAGGCAAAACCAACATCATTTGTGAAGTGGAGAAAACCACTTTCAAATTGCAAGAAAAAGCATTGGAATTGTTCAAAAGCATGGGTATGAGAATCCGATACATGGATCCCAAATCACACGATAAGCACATTGCTTATGTGTCACATTTGTCGCATATTAGTGCGTTTATGTTAGGAAAAACGGTTATCGATAAAGAAAAAGACGAACAAGATATCTTTGATATGGCAGGTTCTGGATTCGAAAGTACGGTTCGTTTGGCCAAAAGTTCCCCAGCAATGTGGACCCCAATTTTAAAACAGAATAAAAAACAAGTCGTAAAAACATTAGAAGAATACATTTCAAATTTATCCAACTTCAAAGAGTTGTTGGAGAATGACGATTACGATGCAATTTACAAGGAAATGCAAAGTGTGAATAAAATAAAAGAAATATTAAACGGAATGAAAAAGTAAGCAGATTGCAGTTTTTAGATTGCAGTTAAAAAGAAAAACAAAAAAAATAACAAAACAAAAAAATAAATTAAAAAGAAGATGGAAAACAAGAAAGAAATGAGAAATTGGTTGAACGAATTCAATTTGACTCATCCATTTGTAATTGCAGGGCCTTGTAGTGCTGAAACTGAAGAACAAGTTTTAAAAATCGCCCATGAATTGAAAGATTCTGACGTAAGTGTTTTTAGAGCTGGAATCTGGAAACCAAGAACGCGTCCGGGGGGATTTGAAGGTGTTGGTGAAATTGGATTGAAATGGTTAAAAAAAGCAAAAGCCGAAACAGGATTGTTAATGGGAACGGAAGTTGCCACTGCCGCACACTGTAAATTGGCCCTGGAAAATGATATCGATGTTTTATGGGTTGGTGCTCGTACGACTGCAAATCCGTTTGCGGTTCAAGAAATTGCGGACACCTTAAAAGGAACCGACAAAATCGTATTGATTAAAAACCCAGTGAATCCAGATATGGCTTTGTGGTTGGGTGGCGTGGAGCGTTTGTACGCTGCCGGAATCAAAAATCTAGGGGTAATTCACAGAGGTTTTTCTACTTACGAAAAAACTAAATACAGAAACATTCCAGAATGGCAAATTGCCATCGAATTGCAAAATAAATTCCCTGATTTGCCTTTGATTATTGACCCATCTCATATTACGGGAAATCGAAATATGATTCTGGAAGTGACGCAAGAAGCCTTGGATTTGAATTATGACGGTATGATTATCGAAACACATAATGATCCAGACAATGCTTGGAGTGACGCTGCTCAACAAGTAACTCCAGATGCTCTGAAACAAATTTTCAAAGATTTGAAAGTAAGAAAAGTGAGTGGCGACACCGATGAGTTTGCCAATAAAATGGCGAAATTAAGAGCGAACATTGATGTTTTGGATGCCAATTTATTGGAGTTGTTAGGAAAACGTATGAAAGTGGCAGCCGAAATTGGCCAAGTGAAAAAAGAGGCTAATGTTGCTGTCCTACAAAGTAATCGTTGGAATGAAATCCAAGAAAAAATGGTTGCAGAAGGTGCTAAAAAAGGGTTGACTGAAGAGTTTATCATTAAATTGTTTAAAGGAATTCACCAAGAAAGTATTGGGCACCAAGAAAGAGTTTTGAATTCTTAAAAAGATTTCAAATTTCGTTACCCGCAAAAATATAGATTTTAAAAAATCCCAAAGCTTATACATTTGGGATTTTTTGTTTATTTTTAATGACTTCCAAAATCGTTAATCCTCAATAATAAATGATTTATCTTTGCAAAACCTTAGATTTCAATTCATAAATCTAAAATCGTTAATCTACAATCTAAAATCCTTTATGACAGGAACCGTTTATAAATCTACAGGAAGTTGGTACACCGTAAAGTCGGAACAAGGCGATTTTATTGAATGCCGCATCAAAGGAAAATTCCGCATCAAAGGCATCAAAAGCACCAATCCTATTGCAGTAGGTGATGTTGTAGATTATGAACTCGAAGAAACTTCGGATACTCTAACGGGAACCATTAATAAAATCCACGAAAGAAAGAATTATATCGTTCGAAAATCAGTTAATTTGTCGCATCAAATGCATATCATTGCTTCAAATATTGACCGAGTTTTTCTTTTAGTAACTATCAATAATCCTCCAACGACCTTTAATTTTATCGACCGATTTCTAGTCACTGCCGAAGCGTACGGAATAGAAACGATATTGATTTTTAATAAAATAGATACTTTTGACGAAACCACTTTGGAGGAGCAATTGTACATGCAACACGTGTATGAGAAAATTGGGTATAAATATTTGCGTACTTCATCTACTGAAATGAAGGGAATTGAGGAACTGAAAGAAATGATGATTGGAAAAGTGAGCATGTTTTCAGGTCATTCTGGAGTAGGAAAATCGACCCTAGTAAATGCCATGGAACCTTCTTTAAACTTGAAGACAAAAACAATATCCGAAGCTAGTAAACAAGGACAACATACCACGACTTTTGCCGAAATGTATGATTTGAGTTTTGAAGCTCGAATAATTGACACGCCCGGAATCAAAGGCTTTGGTATCGTAGATATGGAAAAGGAAGAAATCAGCGGTTATTTCCCGGAATTTTTCAAGTTGAAAGACCAATGTAAATTCAATAATTGTTTACACAAAGACGAACCTCATTGCGCCATTAAAATCGCCTTAGAAAAAGACGAAATTGCTTGGTCACGGTATAATAGTTACCTCAAAATTCTTGAAGGGGACGATGAAAATTATCGCATTGATTCCTATGATGAGGACCGAAAAGCCAGCGATGAAACGAGAAAATAGTAATCAGTGTTTAGTAATTTATTGCCCAGTTTCAAAATCCTAAATCAAAAATGAAAACCGTAATCCAAAGAGTTTCCTCCGCTTCCGTAACCATCGATTCTAAAATAGTGGCCGAAATCCATAAAGGATTGCTGATTTTAGTAGGAATTGAGGATGCCGATACACAGGAAGACACTAATTGGCTTTGCCAAAAAATTGCCAATCTTCGTATTTTTGGGGATGAAAATGAAGTAATGAATCTTTCGGTTCGGGATATTGATGGTAAAATAATCGTTGTTTCTCAATTCACTCTTCAGGCTTCAACCAAAAAAGGAAACCGACCATCCTACATAAAAGCATCAAAACCGGATGTTGCTATTCCGATATATGAGGGTTTTGTGCAACAATTAGAAAAAGAACTAGGCAAGAAAGTTCAAACTGGTGTTTTTGGAGCCGATATGAAAGTGTCGTTGCTCAACGATGGACCAGTGACAATAATTATTGACAGTAAAAATAAGGAGTAATTTGATTTAGATAAAGTTTTAAACTTTGAGAAATATTTTCAAATTCACAATTTCCAATTTCCTACATTTGTTTCTAATTAACCCTATCAGGGTTTCAAACCCTGACAGGATTAGCTTTACTTAGTACATAAGCCACACAAGTTATTCAAGAAGGTAAAAAATTATGGCGAGTGTAAAACAAGGTTCAACCCTATCAGGGTTTCAAACCCTGATAGGGTTTAAATTTAAAAGAAATAGTAAAATGGAAATAAAAGAACCCATTCTTCACGGAAATTACTATCATATCTACAACCGCGGTAATAATGGAATTGATGTGTTTCTTGAAAACGAAAATTACTATCATTTTCTTAGGTTGTATGCTAAATATATTGAACCCATCGCCGAAACGTTTGCTTGGTGTTTGTTAAAAAATCACTTTCATATTTTGGTACGAATCAAAGAAAAAGTTGAAATAGAACCAAAAGACTTGACTTACACCACTACAGAAAAACCAAAAATAATTGACCCATCAAGGCAATTTTCGCATCTTTTCAATTCCTATACACAAGCAATAAACAAACGACACAATAGAACTGGGAGTTTATTTGAGACAACTTTCGAAAGAAAATTGGTTTCTTCTGAAAAGTATTTTCAACAATTGATTTTTTATATCCATAACAATCCAGTTCATCACGGTTTTGTGAAACAAATGGGTTTATATCCTTGGTCATCTTATGAAACGGTAATTTCGGATAAACCAACAAAACTAAAAAGAAAGGAAGTCATTGAATTATACGGAGATACAGAAAACTTTATTTTTTATCACAATCAACGGCAAAATTTTAACGAAATTAATGATTTGATAATCGAATATTAATCTTTTCAACCAATCTATCCCTGTCGGGTTCAAAACCATGACAAGGTTTAAAAATAAAAAAATATGAACCTAGAAAACTCACAACTCGCCGTTGATACTTGGATTAAGGAACACGGTGTTCGCTACTTCAATGAATTGACCAATATGGCGCAACTTTCTGAAGAAGTAGGCGAAGTAGCCCGAATTATAGCCCGTCGGTACGGAGAACAATCCGAAAAAGAAAGCGACAAAAACAAAGATCTTGGCGAAGAGTTAGCCGATGTGGTTTTTGTGGTTTTATGTTTGGCCAACCAAACCGGAATCGATTTGCAAGCTGCTTTCGATAAAAAAATGGACTTGAAATCGATTCGGGATAAAGACCGCCACAAGAACAATGAAAAATTAAAATAATTAGATTACAAGGTAAAACTTTGGGGTATGCTTTTTTTAAAATAAATTTGCCTCAAAATTACCAATCAACCATTCCAAAATGAATTTACTCTTACAAACTTCCCAATCTGATTTACAAGCTCAAATTGCAATAACCGGTTCCAAAAGTGAAACCAACCGACTATTGTTGTTGCAAGCTTTATTTCCTAATATTACTTTGGCCAACACTTCCAATTCTGATGACAGCGAAGTAATGATGAAAGCTCTTGTTCCTAACACCCAGAACCCAGAACCCAACACCCAAATTATAGATATTCATCATGCAGGGACGGCAATGCGTTTTCTTACGGCTTATTTTGCCGTAAATGAAGGTCGCGAAGTGGTTTTGACGGGTTCGCCAAGAATGAAAGAAAGACCCATAAAAGTTTTGGTTGAGGCATTGCAACAATTGGGTGCGCAAATCTCCTATGAAA
>JBIILD010000014.1:0-22711 GCA_044232845.1 Flavobacterium sp. | reverse complement strand
CAAAGAAAACCCAAACCCTGACCTGGCATTTTTTGGCTCCCATGGTGCATGATTTTACTTGGGCTGCCGACAGAAATTATACCCATGATATTGTGAAAGGACCTAATCGTGTCGATTTGCATTTCCTTTATAAAAATGACCCAAAAATAGCAGAAAACTGGAAAAAACTAGAACCCCTAATGGTTCGTGTGATGGATTTTTACAACCAGAAAATAGGGGATTATCCCTATAAACAATACTCCTTTATACAAGGTGGCGATGGCGGAATGGAATATGCCATGTGTACCTTGATGTTAGGAAATGGAACACTAGAAGGAATTTTGGAAACCGCAACCCATGAATTGGCGCATGCTTGGTTTCAGCACCTATTGGCATCAAACGAATCGAAACATTCCTGGATGGATGAGGGTTTCACAACGTATATTGAATATTTGGCTCTTAATGAAATGGCGACAAGCAAAGAAGAAAACCCATTTAAAGACATCTATGCTGTCTATTACAAATTAGTGGCCTCCGGAAAAGAACAGCCTCAAACTACACATTCCGATCGGTACGACGAAAACAGATTGTATAGTATCTCCTCGTATTACAAGGGCAGTATTTTCTTGTCCCAACTGGGATATGTTATTGGGAAAGATAAACTCGAAGAAACCATAAAAAGATATTTTCAGGATTTCAAATTCAAGCATCCGACGCCAAACGATATTAAAAGAACAGCCGAACGTGTTTCGGGAGCGAACTTGGATTGGTATTTGACTGATTGGACACAAACTACTAACACCATTGATTATCGAATTAAGGAGGTAAAAGATACTGCGGAGAAGACCAACGTTACATTAGAAAGAATTGGCAGAATGCCTATGCCTGTTGATTTAACCGTGGACTATATTGATGGCACAACAGAAAGTTTCTATATTCCGCTGCGCATGATGAATTTTGAAAAAGAAAATCCAAATTCGTTGGCAAAAAGAACCATTTTAAGCGATTGGGCTTGGGCAAATTCCACGTATGAATTCACAATTTTAAAACCAAAAACCAGCATCAAAAAAATCACCATCGACCCAAGTGGATTAATGGCCGATGTAAAGCAGACTGATAACACTTATGAAATTAAATAGAACTTAAAGCGTTTAGTCTAAAAAATTGTAAATCTGTTTTTCTACCAAATCATTGAAACGATATGATAAAATGATATGACCATTGCTTAGAAAAATGCAATCATGTAGAGTTTAATTTTTATTTAGTAATAGGGCATATTTTTTAGGGTTTTTGCCCTGGCCAATAAATACACTTTTTGTGTCACTAATTTTATTAAAATAAATAAAAAAAAGTAAGATTCCATTTCATTAAAATTGAATTTAGTAGTATCTTTATATCACTATTTAAAAATTAAAACCATGTCAATTTCAGATTTATTCGATAGCGAATTCAAACAAAGAAATAAAGGGCATTTTTCTGCAATTGTTCGTGTGGCAGTTGCTGACGGAAAGATTGCCCCTGAAGAAAAATCCTTTTTGGATAGATTGGCACGAAATCTTGATATTTCAGAAATGGAATATGAAGAAATTTTGGAAAACCCAGTAAAATACTCCATCAATCCACCCTATTTTCGCACCGAAAGATTAGAGCGATTGTACGATTTGGCCAGAATGGTTCATATTGACCATTATTTAGGGGACAAACAAGATTCTTTGTTGATCAAATTAGGGTTGGCTCTAGGTTTTACTCCAGAAAACGTAAATTATATTGTCGATAAAGCCCTTACATTGGTAGACAGAAAAGTGGATATAGACACTTTTATATACGAAATGGAGCACATGAATAAATAATAGAAAGAGCTTCGGAAGCTCTTTCTCTTTCTAATATTTACTTCGCTTAGCCAATCGCATAAAATCTTCCGCCTTTTCGACCATATTATAACTGCCGCAAAAGAAAGGAACTATTCGTGTAATTCAGCAGGTAAAATTTCCATGATTCTGGCAAAACCATCCGAAGCTTTTCCCCCGGCTTGTTCAACAATAAAAGCCATTGGGTTGCACTCATAAAGGAGTCACAATTTTCCCTTTGGTACTTTTGTGATCGTTGGATACAGATAAATTCCTCCTTTTATCGTATTATGGTGAATATCCTAAACCAAACTTCCTATGTATCGGGAAGTATAGGGTCTTTCCTCTTCTTCAAGTTGACAATATTTAATGTAATCTTTCACCACTTGCGGAAAATGATCATAATTCCCTTCGTTTACTGAATAAATATTTCCGTCTAAAGGAAATTTCATGTTGGGACGCGACAAATAGAAAGTCCCAATGGCTGGGTTCAAGGTAAACCTGTTCACAACATGTCCTTTGGTATAAACAGCATGGTCGATGTGCCGTAAATCACATATCCAGCAGCGACTTGATTGATTCCAGGTTGCAGAAAATCCTCAAGAGTAAATGGAGTGCCAATTGGCGTTATCCTTCTGTAAACAGAAAAAATTGTTCCCAATGAAACATTCACATCTATATTCGAAGATCCATCTAGTAGATCCATTAAAACAACATATTTATTGTTTTCATTACCTGGAGCATGTTTTGCTGACTGTTGCCAATATATATTTTGCCCTCAATAATGAGAACAGGACGGCTTAAAAAGGTGTAGTGTTCCAGAATATATTTTTTAAAGTCAGCTTCGGTCAAAGATTTATTCTTTAAATCCATCGATTTGTAGAGCTGTGCTTTTTTGCTAAAAAGTGCTTCATAACTTCCAGCAAGCTGTTGCATTTCCTCTAGTTCTTCAACAGTAATAGGATCCTGTTTGATGTCGTGAAATACCAAATCATGGTCTTTTGGCAACGACTTTATAATTTTTCGGCAGGTATCGCAAGAGGCGAGATAGTATATTTTGTTCATCTAAGTTGCAATTTCTTTATGCAAAGAAAATTCATTTGACACGAAAAATGATTTTTTTTATAAAATATTAAAAGCAAAGCGTTGGTTAACTAGTACAACTCGTTTCTCAAAAGTTAGATTTAATAGTTGAATTCACCATAAAAGAAAAAGTTATTCTTTTTCGGCTAATTTCCGTTCCAGTTCAGCCTGAAATTCTTCCATCACCGGTCTTACAGTACTATCCGGAATATCGGATATTCTAATATACATTAAGCCATCAATCGCATTGTTGAATAATGGATCCACATTAAACGCGACCACTCGCGCATTTTGCTTAATGTATTTTTTTATCAGCACAGGCAACCGTAAAGAACCTGGTTCTAATTCGTCGATAATTTTGTCAAACTTATTCAAATCGGCTTCTGCTTCATCAAAAATAAATTCTTTATCCGCATCTTTTAACTTTACTTTAAATGCTTTTTTAGGATGAATATATTGAGCAATATAAGGATCGTAAAAATTGGATTTCATAAATTCAATCATCAACGATTTTGAAAAATCAGAAAACTGATTACTGATACTCACCCCTCCCAATAGGAATTTATGCTCGGGATAACGCAAGGTAACATGAATGATCCCTTTCCAAAGTAGAAAAAGAGGCATTGGTTTTTGTTGGTATTCTTTAATGATAAAGGCGCGCCCCATTTCGATGGATTTATGAAGCATGTCGTGCAACTCTGGTTCAAATCGAAAAAGGTCGTTCAGATAAAAGCCTCCGATTCCATATTCTGGAAAAATTTCTGAACCTAACCCCATTCTATAGGCTCCAGCCACTTTTTTAGCTTCATCATCCCATAAAAACATGTGTCTATAATGTGTATCGAAGGTATCAATATCTATAGATTCATTGGTTCCCTCTCCCACTTCTCTAAAAGTAATTTCCCGTAATCGACCTATCTCATAGAGCACATTTGGAATGTCTTTGGCTTTGGCAAAAAAAACTTCGTAATTCTTGCTTTGCAACAATCGGCAATCGTTTTCCCTTAAAGCATTTACTTCCTTAATCATACTTTCTTGACATACGGGGGTGACAATCGTCTTTGGGTTTTTCGGAAGTTTTAAAGTTGGTGTTTGTAAAAAAGGGGTTTCCTTTTCAAAAGGATTGGCCAGCATATAGGTTTTTCGTCTCAAAAAATCAGAATAATCTTCAATAGAAGTGTATTCGTTTTGTTCAGCAACTGAAATCGGTTTTCCAATTCTAACTTTTACAATCCTATTTTTTTGGCTAAATACTTCCGAAGGCAATTTAGCTGTACGCATTGTATCGCTAATTTTAGAAAGCATATAAAACAACCAACTATTTTTGGCGTGAAAATAAATGGGAACAACTGGGACTTGTGCTTTTCTAATGACTTTAATTGCTCCTTCTTCCCAAGCTTTATCCACCACAAGTTTACCGTCGTTATAAGTAGAAACTTCCCCTGCAGGGAACATGCCTAATGGTTTTCCGTCGCTTAAATGACGCAGAGTTTCCTTGATTCCAACCACACTAGATTTAGCATCTTTATGATTTTCAAAAGGATTCACAGGCATAATATATTTTTTCAGAGGCGCTATTCTATGCAAAAGGAAATTGGCAATGATTTTGAAGTTTGGTTCTCTTTCGAGCATCAATTTCAAAAGTAAAACACCGTCAATTCCTCCCAAAGGATGGTTTGAAATAGTGATATAAGCCCCACCTTTAGGCAGTCGCTTTAAATCTTCTTCCGGAATTTCAAAATTAATTTGCAAATCTTCTACTATCGCTTTTAAGAAATCAACATCTTTTAAATGCTTATTCCTGTTATATACTTTATTCAAAGTGGAAATCTTTAACGCTTTCATAAGCAACCAGCCTGAAAAAGTACCTAGAATTCCGTACTTATCCACTTTTATTACTTTTGCAACTTCTTTAGCGGTAACTAAACCCATATATTTTTGTTTGTTGGATAAAAAACAAAGATAGAAAAAAACCCCATTTTCTCCCTTTTTAAAACATCAATCTTTATACTTTTTAGTACATTTGAAAACAAAAAAAAGGTAATGAAAATCATTTCTTATAACGTAAACGGAATTAGATCCGCTATTTCTAAAGGGTTTATAAGCTGGTTACAACAAGCAACCCCAGATGTAATTTGCCTTCAGGAAATAAAAGCTACTCCCGATCAAATTCCGCTTTTAGACATTGAACTCTCGGGGTATCCATTTCATTATTGGTTTCCTGCTACTAAAAAAGGGTATAGCGGTGTGGCAATTGTATCAAAAATAAAGCCCAATAATGTAGTTTTTGGAACCGGAATTCCCCACATGGACTTTGAAGGAAGAAACATTCGCGTCGATTTTAATGATTTTTCGGTGATGAGTTTATACCTGCCATCGGGGACAAATAGTGAAAGATTAGACCATAAGTTTATGTATATGGATGACTTTCAAAATTATATTAGCGAACTGAAAAAGGAAATTCCAAACCTAATAATTTGTGGCGATTTTAATATTTGCCACGAGGCAATTGACATACATGATCCGATTCGAAATAGCAAAGTTTCGGGATTTTTGCCTCAGGAAAGAGCTTGGTTAGATGCATTTATGAAAAATGGATTCATCGATAGCTTCCGATTTTTCAACAAAGAACCCGACAATTACACGTGGTGGACTGTTCGAGTGCCCACAGCAAGAGCCCAAAATAAGGGATGGCGCATTGATTATTGCTTGGTTAGCGACCCTTTGAAACAAAAATTAAAAAGAGCCGTTATATTAGCCGAAGCCAAACATTCTGACCATTGTCCGATATTGGTTGAATTAGAATAAAATAGTTTCCAAATAACATTAAATTTTAATAAAATGATAAAAAAAATTTCCCTTGTATTACTGATAATAGCACTTTCAACTTCTTGTGTTTCCAAGAAAATATACACTGATTTAGAAAGCAAATATGCCGATTTAAAAAAAGAAAATAGGAGTTTAACGGACGAAAATACGGATTTATTAAAAGCCAAAAGCCAACTCGAATTAGACCGAGATGCCCAAAGCAAGGAGTTGGAAAAAATAAAATCAGAACGCGATAAATGGCAAGCTGATTACACCGCTGCTAACAATAAAAATTCCGTTTTACAAGAATCCTATAATGCTTTAGAAAAAAACAGCAACGAAGCTCTGAAAGCCAACTTAGCCAAAAACCGAGATTTATTAGACCAATTAGAAGCTAAGGGGAAAGCATTGGCGCTAGAACAAGAACGTTTGGACGCAAGCGGAAAAAGATTGAGCGAATTAGAAGCTTTGATAGCCACCAAGGAAGCCAGTATGCGAAAACTCAAAGAAACGCTTTCGAATGCCTTGAATAGTTTTGAAGGTAAAGGCCTCACGGTAGAGCAAAAAAATGGGAAAGTATATGTTTCTATGGAAAATAAATTGCTTTTCAAATCGGGAAGTTGGGCAGTAAATTCTGAAGGTAAAACAGCCGTTGTAGCAGTGGGCAAAGTATTGGGCGACAATCCAGACATTTCTGTTTTAATCGAAGGACATACTGACGATGACCCTTTTGGGGGCTCTGGACCCATTGCAGACAACTGGGATTTGTCTACAAAAAGAGCCACGGCCATTGTAGCCATCTTGAGCGAAAACAAAGCCGTTAAAAAACAAAATTTGACCGCTGCTGGAAGAGGCGAATTTTCACCATTAGCCAGCAATGCAACGGCAGAGGGAAAAGCCAAAAATCGTAGGATAGAAATTATTTTGACCCCAAGATTAGATGAAATCGCTGATATGTTGAAGGATCTAAATTAAAATATTTACACTCCTAATTCATAAAAGGCTTAGTTGAAAATGCAGGGCTTTTGTTGGGTAAAATAGCCGTATTTATTAATACCCTAGTGGCGCCCGTTTTTGTTTTATAGTTGTAAAAAATATTCCGTAAAATGTGAAAAACTTAAACTTGTTTAATTGCAATAGTTTAGGTTTGCATTTTAGTAAATGAATTCTTTATAAAAATAAGTTCGTCATTGACCTTCGTTGTCAAAACTATTGTATTACTTTGCTGAAAATGAATTAAAAAGCAACTTTACTTAAATGAAATTATGAAAAAAATAGTATTCGGATTATTGATGGCAGTAAGTTTTTATTCAAACGCTCAAAAAGATACTTTAGACCTATCAAAATGCTATTCAAATGGTACAGATATAAAAGCATTAAAAGAATTTAGTAAGCAATTTAAGGATAAGCAAACTTTTGAGAGTATTAAAGAGGATAAAATTTATAAAATTGGAGACAAATTTAAGTTAGGAATTCCACAAAAAGTTCTAGGAACTTTTGAAAACACTCATTTTTTAAGCCTTTATCTTGTGAATGCAATCTCTACAACTCTCTTCTCGACAACAGAGATAATTACAATGTTTGTTCCTGGAAACAATATGTACAATATAAAAGAAGTGGAATATACTATAACAAAAATTGGCATACGAAAAGATTTTGGTATTGCATCGCCTTTTATTGTTCTATCTAATTTAGGTTCGGAAATAAGCACAGTTTCGATATATGGATCGCTACTTACTAAAGAATTGATAGACCCTAATGCGCCTATGAGTAGCGAAGAAGCAATTTCAAAACTAAAAGGATTAAAAGAAAAACTTGACTTGGAATTGATAAGCAAACAAGAATATGATTCCCAAAAAAACGAACTATCCAAATTTATTAAATAATTGATTTTATTATAGTAAAGAATTAACAAATTTTAATTTAAAGCACAATTTTTAGCCGGGTATTAATCTTAAATTTGTTTCAACTCGAAGTCCCTTGATTTCGTAAGTATTATAAAATACCAAAACTCCCCCGCTAGCGCGAGCTCAATGTCATTAAGTTAAGAGATTATGTTGTTTAAAATCAAGTAATTAATTTTATTATAATTTTTTAATTTGTATTATTTTTCGTATATTTATACTGTATAATTTATAGTATTATGTGTATAAAAAAAACTCTTTTTTTGTTTTGGAGATATTAAGAGAGGTAATATTTAGTGATGAAATAATTTTGGAATACAGAATGAATAAAACAGATTTTAGTCGAAAACGGAAACAACCTTTTAGTGGCATGTTACTTTTTATGGTCAATTTTCTAAAAAAAAGTTTGGTTATAGAAATTGATTCATTTGTAAATTTTTTAAATTTTAAATCAAATTTGACTTCGGTTAAAAAATTTACCAAAAGTGCTTTTGTTCAAAAAAGGATGAAAATAAATCCAGCAGTTTTCAAATATCTTTCCCAAGTTATTATTGAAAATACTTACATAGAAAGCAATACAACAATAAAGCGATTTTATGGTTTTAGAATACTCAGCGTTGATGGTTCAAAATTAACATTGCCAAATACCGAAGAACTAAAAAACGAATTTGGGGAATCAAAAAATCAAACAAATACAGGAGTTGTTCAAGCAAGAATTTCTGTTTTATATGACGTTTTAAATTTACTTGTGTTAGATTCGGAAATGGATAATTTAAAAAGATGCGAAAGAACTTTGGCACTAAAACATTCCATTCAATGGAAAAAAAATGACTTAATAATTTATGACAGAGGATATCCATCCTATGATTTTAAATATGAGCACATTAAGGCAGAAATAGATTATTTAATTCGAGTTAAAACCTCACATAGCAAAATAGTACAGAGTTTTGTTGATAGTGGAGAAAAGTCAATAGTAACAGAAATATTTCCTCAAGAAAAGCATTCGTTTATAGGAAAGGATTACAACAAAAACAGCCCGCTAAAAGTCAGATTAGTCAGGATTGATTTACCAAGTGGGGAAGTTGAAGTTTTAATGACATCATTATTAGATAGTGAAAAATATCCAACTAAAATATTCAAGGAATTATATTTTATGAGATGGGGAGTTGAAACTTTTTATGATGAATTAAAAAACAAATTAAAAGTAGGATGTTTTACAGGATATTCAAAAATAAGTATTCTTCAAGACTTCTTCTGCGCTATATTTATAAGTAATTTGCAGTCAATAATTGTAAATGATTTACAAGAGGAATTGAACCATAAAAATCAAAACACAAAATTAAATTATAAAATAAATGGAAATTTGTCCTATGGTTTTTTAAAAAATCGCATTTTAGAATTACTTACCAAAGAAGCTTCTTTGGAAAATGTTTTTAAGGAATTACAAGATCTATTTATTCAAAATACAATACCAATTAGACCAAATCGTAACAATAAAAGGAATGTTGGTAAATATAGAACCAGAATAAAGCCTCAAGTACTTAAAAATCAAAAAGATGCAATATAAAATTCCTTAACTTAATGACATTGAGCGCGAGCTTCTAGCTCGTGACAATTTTATGGGCACGAGCTAGAAGCTCGAGATAGCATTAGAAGTTAACCGAGCGATATAGTTTTGCTAACTCATACTCTAATCCTTAATGGAGTAAAAAACAAGCAAGTAATTTTATATAAAGCACCAAAGCTCCCAGCTTTTTAAAAGGCTAGGAGCTTTTTTTTACCAAAATAACCCACCATAGAAAAAAATTCATCCCTGTTTTCTGCCGCTAGGCCATTCTTATTCTAAGGTTCGGATTCGTAAATGTCAATTTACTTCGTAACTTTGCGCCTTAATGCCATCATAAATGAAACTTAAAATACCCTATTTCCTTTTTCTGGTTTTTGTCCTGTATTCGTGTAAAAACGAAACACAAAACCGTCAGGCCGAAAACGAAAAAAACCTCAAAAAAAAGGAAATCATTTTTGAAAATATCAATAAAGGCTGGGTTTTTAACGCCAATTCTCTCAACGCAAGCTCACAAGCCAGTACCTTGCCATGGAACGAATGGCGTTTGTTTTTGGACGAATTAAATCAAAAACCCAAAAAGACGATTGGTGCTTTCCAGAAAAAATCGACTGAACTTTCTAAGAAGGCGATGGCACTAAATGACAATATTCCTATTGCCTTCAATACACCACCCATAAAAAGCAGAATAGCCACTTTACTATCCAAGGTGAGAATGCTCGATTTATACCTCCATTTGGACAACATCCCAGATCAGAAAGTCCTTGTTTTTATTACTGAAATTAATACCGAATTGGCTTCCTTGCAAAACCAAATGGATAAGATAGTACAAAAAAGTAAAATCCCTCTTGAAGAAGGCGAGTCCGATTTGATACAAATGCTGGATACCACAAGAGCCATTCCAAACGAAAAACCCGACCCAAATCTTCCTCGAATTGAGTAAAACGACTCTATACACTATCTACGATAATTCGCCTAAAGTCAAGCAAATTGTCGCCAGTTTACAACAACCCGAACAAAAAATACACCTCAACGGATTGATAGGGTCTTCACTTTCGTTTGTCGTGCAATCCCTTTTTAAAAAAATTGAAACCCGAGGCGTAGCCGAACAGAGCGCAGCTAAACCGTTCTTGCTTATCCTAAACGATAAAGAAGAAGCGGCCTATTATTTGAACGATCTGGAACAAATGATTGGCGAACAGGACGTGCTTTTTTATCCCGGTTCCTATCGTCGCCCGTACCAAATTGAAGATACCGATAATGCCAATGTTCTGCTTCGCGCCGAAGTGTTGAACCGCATCAATTCCCGCAAGAAACCTGCCATTATTGTCAGTTATCCCGAAGCACTTTTCGAGAAAGTGGTGACCAGAAAAGAGTTGGACAAAAACACCTTGAAAGTGTCCGTTGGCGACAAGGTTTCCATTGATTTTATCAATGAAGTGTTGTTTGAATACGAATTCAAAAGAGTCGATTTTATTACCGAACCCGGCGAATTTTCGGTTCGTGGCGGAATTGTCGATGTGTTTTCCTTTTCGAATGATAATCCCTACCGGATCGAGTTTTTTGGCAACGAAGTGGACAGTATTCGAAGTTTCGATGTGGAAACACAATTGTCTATCGAAAAGCAGCAAAAAATCACGATTATCCCCAATGTAGAAAACAAATTCTTTCAGGAAAACCGCGAAAGTTTTTTGGAATACATCAATAATCAAACGGTTATTTTTATTCAGAATACGGATTTGCTTTTCTCTAAATTGGATACACTTTACGCAAAAGCCACTGACATTTTCGAAAATCTGAATGCTACCATAAGCCATGTTGCACCCGAACAATTATTCCTAAACCAAACCGAATTCATCAAGAAAAGTCTCGATTTTTCGATTGTCGAATTGAGCACAAAGCCTATTTATAAAACTAAAATCTCTTTCGATTTTCACATCAAACCGCAACCGTCATTCAACAAGCAATTCGATTTATTGTTGAATAATTTGAACGACAACCATTTCAACGGTTACAAAAATTATTTGTTTTGTTCGAATGAGGCCCAAGCCAAACGATTTCACGACATTTTTGAGAGTTTGGACGAAGCCAATTCCGAGAATATCAGAAAGCAATACAACACGATCGTGTTGCCATTATATCAAGGTTTTATTGACGAGGAAAACCAAATTGCCTGTTATACCGATCACCAGATTTTTGAGCGGTATCACAAATTCAACATTAAAAGTAACGTTTCGAAGAAGCAAAATATCACTTTAAAAGAATTGACCACTTTGTCTGTTGGCGATTATGTGACGCATATCGATCACGGAATTGGGCGATTTGGTGGCTTACAAAAAATTCAGGTGGAAGGCAAAACCCAAGAAGCCATAAAGCTCGTTTATGCCGACAATGACATTGTGTATGTGAGCATTCATTCGCTGTACAAGATTTCGAAATACAATGGCAAAGACGGGACGCCTCCCAAAATTTACAAACTCGGTTCGAACGCCTGGAAGATTCTAAAGCAAAAAACCAAGGCACGCGTCAAACATATTGCGTTCAATTTGATCCAATTGTACGCCAAAAGAAAATTGGAAAAAGGATTCCGTTTTGCGCCCGACAGCTATTTGCAAAATGAATTGGAAAGTTCCTTCATCTACGAAGATACGCCCGACCAAACCAAATCAACGGCGGAAGTAAAAGCCGATATGGAAAGCGACCGACCGATGGATCGCTTGGTTTGTGGCGACGTGGGTTTCGGGAAAACCGAAGTCGCCATCCGCGCCGCTTTCAAAGCCGTGGACAACAGCAAACAAGTGGCCGTTTTGGTCCCAACAACTATTTTGGCATACCAACATTATAGAACTTTTACCGAAAGGTTGAAGGAAATGCCCGTTTCTGTGGGGTATTTGAACCGTTTTAGAACCGCCAAACAAAAAGCAGAAACTCTTAAACAATTGGCCGAAGGTAAACTCGATATTGTCATTGGAACCCACCAATTAGTCAACAAAAATGTGGTATTCAAAGACCTTGGATTATTGATAGTGGACGAGGAACAAAAATTTGGCGTCAACGTAAAAGACAAACTCAAAACCATTGCTGCCAATGTAGATACGTTGACATTAACGGCAACGCCCATTCCGAGAACCTTACAGTTCTCATTGATGGCAGCACGTGATTTATCGGTGATTACAACACCGCCGCCCAATCGGTATCCTATTGAAACTAATGTGGTCGGTTTTAGCGAAGAGTTGATTCGGGATGCAATTTCCTATGAAATTCAGCGCAACGGACAAGTTTTCTTTGTCAACAATCGAATCGAAAATATCAAAGAAGTTGCCGGAATGATTCAGCGTTTGGTTCCCGACGCCCGAGTGGGAATTGGTCACGGCCAAATGGAAGGTAGTAAATTGGAGGAATTAATGTTGGCTTTTATGAATGGCGAATTTGATGTTTTGGTGGCCACCACCATCATCGAAAGCGGTTTGGATGTTCCCAATGCGAACACGATTTTCATTAATAATGCTAATAATTTTGGACTTTCCGATTTGCACCAAATGCGGGGCCGGGTAGGACGAAGCAACAAAAAAGCGTTTTGTTATTTCATTTGTCCGCCCTATTCAGCGATGACGGATGATGCCCGAAAACGAATTCAGGCTTTGGAACAATTTTCGGAATTGGGAAGCGGTTTCAATATTGCGATGAAGGATTTAGAAATTCGTGGCGCCGGAGATTTATTGGGAGGAGAACAAAGTGGTTTCATTAACGAAATTGGTTTTGACACCTATCAAAAAATTATGAACGAGGCCATTGATGAATTGAAGGAAAACGAATTCAAGGATTTGTATGAAAACGAAGATAGTGGCGTAGAGAAAGAATACGTAAAAGAACTGCAAATCGACACCGATTTTGAGTTGTTGTTTTCGGACGAATATATCAACAATGTCACGGAGCGTTTGAGTTTGTATAATGAATTGGCCGCTGTGAAAAACGAAGAAGAATTGCTTGTTTTCCAGAATAAATTGATTGACCGTTTTGGCCCGATGCCACCACGAGCATTGGCTTTGATGAACAGTATTCGCATCAAATGGGTTGCCACCCGAGTGGGAATCGAAAAATTAGTGATGAAAAAAGGCAAGATGATTGGCTATTTTGTGTCCGATCAACAATCGGATTTTTATACTAGCAAACGCTTTCATCAAGTGATACAGTTTGTCCAAAAAAACAGCGCTATTTGTGTGATGAAGGAAAAACAAACTCCAGCGGGATTACGGCTTTTGCTGACTTTTGACAATGTAAAAACCACAAGGAGGGCTTTGGAATTGATGGAGATGTTGGGAATATAAATAAAAAAGCTTCCAGCCTTTAAAAGGCTGGAAGCTTTGGTAAACTATAATTAATTTCGAGGATGGTAGTTTTTTGGAGAAAAATTATTCGATAATTAAATCTTCAATTTCATCTAAATCCTGGTTTATAGAATGATAGTATTTGAAGTTTTCCAAATCATTGAAACTTTCAATAACTCTGTTGCGTTGTAATTTTGTGTCTTTCGTTGAAATTATTGTACCATAAGAAGTCCAAGGATATTCGACAATATTTTCTGTGAATCTATGATGTACAGGATTATTATGGATATAGAAAATCAGCTTTTGAAAATAATTTTCTGAAGTGACGACTTTTCTTTTAAAGTTTTTCTCAAATAAACTTCCAGTTCGGTTATATCGTTTGTTCATTGCTAGAGTGTAGGCATTGAACAAATTTGAAAACTGTTTTGATCCGTTAACAGTCTTTGGCTTGTCGGTTGAAGAATATTCTAACTTTGCAATATCAATTTCATCAGCTTCTTTTATATATACCAGAATATGAAAATGATTTTTCATTAAACACCAAGCAAAAGTTGCCGCAATTGGGTCAATATACTTTTCGTAAAGTCTTAAAAAATGATTGTAGTTTTCGGTTTCATAAAACAAATCAATTCCATTATTTCCTCTATTATAAATATGGTAATATTTGCCATTTTCAAGAGGAATTGGGTTCATAATTAGATTTTTTTATTTTTTTAAAGCTTCCAGCCTTTCAAAGGCTGGAAGCCTTAGTTTGAATTTTAATTCTTCAAATCCTTAATCACTTTAAAAGCCACATCCACTTCCTTTTCGCTAACCAAAATGGTGAATTCGTTTGAAGTCGAAATCACTTCGTTGATGATGATTCCTTCCCAAGCCAAGCGCTGGAAAATGAAATAATAAATTCCCGGAACCACGATATTTTCTTTGGGTAATTTTACGGTAATCGACGCCAGGTTTTCTAGTTTTTGAATCAATTTTTCATTAGCAAAATGTTTGTCAACAAGGTGATTGACGCTGTTGCTCACCACAATGTTGGTTTCATTTACGCCACGTGACGAAGTGTAAAAAATGTCTGAAAAAGTATTGATATCCGTAATCAAATCTGCTTGTTTGTTCAAAACAGTATCCGAAGCCGCAAAGGTATAATCTGTCAATGCCGAGCGAACGGTTATCTCTCCAATGTTTTTTATTACTTTATTAATTTTGTGGTTGAGTCTAAAATCCAACTCTTCAGTCAATCGTTTAAGCGCCATGACAACGGCTCCTTGTTTGACTTCTTTGCTGAATTCATTCTCTAATTCAACCATAATGTTCCTAGACAAGGACGTCAAATTGATTATTCCAAGTGACAATGCATTTAACAAAAAAGGCTTTGTTTTGATGTAATTTTCTACGATTGAGGAAACTGTTTTCATTTTTTTAGGAATTTATTTAAAAAGCGACTTCTTGTTTAAACTGTTTTTTGTCCATAATAAACTTTGGTTAACCGACAAAACTGAAACAAAAATAAATAAAAAAACAATTTGTTACAAATATAACATTATTATTTTTTTTAAAAATGATAAAAAGCATCCTTAAGGTGTTCAATTGCAAAGGATTTGTTCTCTTTGTGAATAGCAATAATATCAAAACGGACTTCAATGTCTAAATCTTTAGAAACTACGTATTCGTTTATGGCTTTGACTAAAAGTTGGATTTTCTTAGGCTTTACAAAATCTTGCGGTAAGCCAAATTCTAGAGAGGAGCGCGTTTTAACTTCGACCACTGCAAGTATAGTCTCTTTTTTGGCGATAATGTCGATTTCGGCTTTTTGGAAGATCCAATTGGTTTCCAATATTTCATACCCATCCTTCCGAAGAAATTCAACGGCTAATTCCTCTCCTAGCTTTCCCAATTCATTGTGTTCGGCCATTTTTAAAATTAGAAATTAGAGGTTAGAAATTAGAAAAGCGGTGTTTTATTCAAACGTCAGTTTTGAAGTTATTAATCCTAATTCTAATGAAACTTGTTTTCCAAAAATTAAAGGACTATTGTTTTGGATATGACCTGCAGGAAAATTATAAAGAATCGGAAATGAATACTCTTTGGTAACATCTTCAATAATTTGGTTCGCATTTTTTCCCCAAGGAATATCATTGTCTTTCATTTTAGTCATACTGCCAACAATTAAACCATTCAAATTTTCAAAACAACCACAACGTTTCAAAGCCATCATCATGCGGTCGATATGGTATAAATATTCATCTAAATCTTCCATGAAAAGAATTTTCCCTTTGCAATCAATTTGTGCATTCGAACCCATAAGGCTATACAAAATGGATAAATTTCCGCCTACGATTTCGCCCTTGGCAGTACCTAATCGATTTGCTGCTTCAAAAGGAATTTCATATTTTAGGCTTTCGCCAAAAAGTGCTTTTCGCAAACTTTCGATAGATTCAGGACTTGCTTTTTCGACCGTTACCGGCATGAGTCCATGAATAGAAGCAATATTGATTTTGTTTAAATAACTGTGCATTACGGTAACATCGCTGAAGCCAACAATCCATTTTGGGTTTTGCTTGAATTTGGTAAAGTCCAATAAATCGATCATTCTGACGGTGCCATACCCCCCACGAACACACCATATCGCTTTGATGTTTGGATTGTCGAGTTGTTCCTGAAAATCTTCGGCACGCTCCGCATCCGTTCCCGCCAATTGATTATTATCCAATCCAATTGATTTTCCTAAAACGACCTCCAATCCCCAACGGTGCAATAAATCAACAGTAGGTTTAAGATTATCGTCAATGTTTTTTCTGGCAGTTGCCAATATGGCTATCGTATCTCCTTTTTGTAAGCTAGGCGGAATTTTCATTGGTATTGAGGCTTTATATTCTAGTATTTTAAAAACAAAAATAAGCAATAGCAGTTTATAAAAAACAAAATTATCTTTTTAAAAGTAGGATAACTGAAATTGGATTTTAGTTGAAAAATAATGCCTTGTTTTGAGGAGGTAAATACATAGGTTAAGCCTCTTTTATTTATTGGTCACGATTATATCATCCAATTGCAGGGTTGTAGTGACTCCGGTCGTGCCATCATATTCAAAAATGAAATACCCGTTTCCGATTAAATCCTTAGGAATAGGGTAAATTCCGCTATTGATAAATTCTGATGCATATCCAGCAGAATTGCCGGTCGATAGTATAAATTTACTAGTAATATCGATTAGAGTGGCTTGATTCACGTTGCCGCCAGGAACATAATTAATGGAGTAATATATTTTTAACGGATTTCCATCATTATAGCCATCTTTTGATTTGAATGAGATGCCACTAGCAGCAGTCATATCAACAGGAACAATAAAATAAACCCTAGAACAACCATTATTGTAAGCCGACATTTGAAGGTATTTGTTGGCGCTAAAAGTAGCTATATCCCAATATTTATAACCCATTGTAGCATCATTAATGTATTTAGGAAAACTGGTGCCAGCCGTTGTGGTGGCATAGCTTTCGAAATTTTCAGTAAAAGTGCCCAAATATTGAAGGCTTTTCCCTCCCTTGGGTAAAGAAATTGTTTGGATTCTTGGATTTGTAAAGCGAACGTCCCTTTCAGTTCTAAGAATAATTTGATACGTAGCACCGTATTTGGTTAAAACCCCTCTTATTTTACCTCTTCCCGAAGGGACAGCGAATCGGGCAAAATTGGCATATCTACTCGTTCTTACGTCCATTGTGGTTATTCCGTTTGTGATTTTTAAATTAGTATCAAAATCTGCCTTGCTGAATGTAGTGCAATCGGTCTTGAATTGCACATCATCTATTTCTATTAAAGTGTTCAAATAGGTCTCGCTCGAGGCTTGAGCCAAAGTGATTTTATGGATAATTACATCTTCACTAACCACATCGCAAGAAGGAATTAAATAATTTTTGTAAGTTAGAGCGGATAGTCTGTCAACCGAATATTGTTCTGTGGGTGGCGCTCCAAAAATTAATCCTTTTGCATTAGTTGTTGGATTGGCAAAAGCCAAGTCTTTTAGTTTTAAAAAGACCCTTTTTCCGGGTTGGAAGTTTTTAGTATACGCATTTCCCTCGTCAACTGAAAGATTGAATCCTTTTGTACCATCAACAGCCTGAAAGTACATACTTTTGTAGAAATTTCCCCCTTCGTCACTTGAAATTACATAGGCCTCAATAATATCGTCAGCGGGGTATGTTGCGGTACTATTCGTTGCAAGAGCGTAAATCGCTGAAACTTCTTTGGTTTTTGTCAATTCTGGACTGACACAATTTGCCTGAACCGCAACATCAAAGGTATCATTCACACAAGCTGAAAACAAACCAATGGATACCAAAAAAAGAAAAATAGGTTTTATTTTATTTTTCATACCACTTGTTTTAAAAGGTTAAATATACATTGACCATAAATGTTCTACCGTATCCATAGAAATATTTTGGACCAAATACACTCGCTCCGCCACTTTGATGGTCTTCAAATTCTTGTCTGTAGGTCGCATTTCTTGATTGTTCAAACCCACCTGTTTTGTAGGTAATATCCAATACGTTATTCACCATTGCAAATAGACCCAGGGTATTTTGGGCGATTCTCCAGGATTTCCCACCCACTAAATTCAGCAAGAAAAAAGAGTCGAATTTTTCTTGTTTCAAAAAGCTATCGGCAAGCGATTGATCAATTGCTATGGTGGCATTGTCTATATTAGTATAGAAATTTTTTGTTCTCAATAGGGAAGACACATCAAGATGGTTGTCGGCCATATAATTGACATTGGCACCCATCCACCAAAATTTCGGATCGCGGTATTCCACTCCAAAAGAGTAGGCTTGTTGGGGCATTCCAGCTTGTTTTAAACCTGCAAATTGCGTCGCGCCATAATTGGTTACCGACGCCGAAGCATCATCGGTCAAGTTTACGTTTGGATTGTTTGTTATTCTATAATCACCATAAGCAGCCACAGCGGTAAGTTTAAAAGTAGGCGTCAATTGGTATTCAAGACCCGTCTCTATTCCTCTGTTTTGCTTGTTTAATCCCGTCAGCGCTTCCGAAACAAATGCCCCATTTCCACTGCTGTTTACTGCATCGGCATAGTAGAAATTAATATCTGTGGCATTTAGTATTTCGGAAAAATAGCCCGTAAATCGTGCTTTAAATCTTGGCGCTTTTATAATATAACCCAAATCGACACTCTTGATAGTTTCGTTTATGATGCCCTCTGTGACGGTATTGTTTACTCTTGCATTAGAAAAAACCTCTCTGGTATTTGGCGCCTTAGTCATATAAACCCCGTTAAAATCAATAAAATTCCGTCCTGTTATTTTATAGGTCAAACCTCCTTTGAATCCGAAAGTATCGAAATTAATTTTTTGGCTTTTTCCAAAAGAACTGTTCGGGTAGTAGCCATTCTTATACAATCCTTCTCTTTGATAACTAGAACGAGAAAAGCTTTGAGCCAAGTAGAAATCTACTTTTTTGTAAACAAATTTAAACTGGGTAAAAGCATCTAATTTCGCAACATAAATTTTGTAGTTGTAGCCATAATGCTCCCCTGCTCCCAATGTTCTAGAAGGATTATTTAAGTCCGATTGTTGTTGCTCTTGCGTTAAACCAAAAGTACTACTGTCCGTAAAAAAATTTCCTCCCAAAAGGTCCAACATATTCTTGAAATTCCTAGTTGTAGAACTCCAGTAATTTAGGCAAGCGGTCAATAGAATGTTATCAGAAAGTCGAGAGGACAAATTAGTGTTGAAAGTCGTGCTATTTTCGTCATTCCGGTCTTCATACAAAACAAAACGACTACCGTTTGCTTTGTTTTCAATGTTAATTCGGTACATATTGGCCCAATCTAATTGTTTATTAGCAAGGAAGTTTTGTTTTGCAATTGCCGCATTCGCAACATTAGCGGAAGAGTCACCGATATAAACGCCGTTAAAAAAGGAATTCGCATAATAACTGGGTAATTTCCGATAGTACGTAGGGTCAGGATTGTCGGCTTTTGTGTAATCAATACGGCTATTCCCATGTTGTCCAAATTGATACGAAACCGTGGTGTTCCAATTCGTGTTTGGATTTATTTTCCAATAATGGGACAGCATAAATAAGGGCTCCTCAATTCTTTTAATTCTCGAATTTCTTTTTTCGCCTTCCTGGTAGCCCCAATAGGAATTGTATTTTATGCCTGCCAAATCGGATTGTTCGGCAGTATTTGGAGAATTTTTACCTCTTTTGTTTTGGGCATAAATGGAAGTAAAATTCAGGCTGTGTCTGTCGTTAATTTTCTTTTCAATACTGGCAAAAAAAGATTTAGCGTCGTAATTTGTCCCATCAAAATACCCTTCTTGAGCCCATCTTTTCCCTCCAGACAGGAGGTATGCCCAGCCGTTCTTATTCATACCCGAGGCAGTAGTTCCCATCATTCTAAAACTATAATTTGTGTTGGTACTCAGGAACGAAATTCGAGTTCCCGGTCTAAAAATAGAAGCTCTGGTGTTTATTTCTTGAGTTCCTCCTATCCCCCCAAAAACATAATCAGAGGGCGCAGAGCCATTGGTGAATTCTTGGTTCCGTGTGGCGTCATTCAATCCGCCCCAGTTTCCATATTGCGGTCTTCCGTCGGCAATTCGGTTCATCGAAACACCATTAATCATCACAATGGCATATTTAGAGTCAATTCCCCTGACGCTAAACCGGGCGGCGCCAAAATTATAAGCAACCCCTTGTAAAAATATATCGCGAGAAGATTGTAACAAACTAGAAGTGTTTTCAGATCCGCCAGCATCGTCGCCTAAATCAGTTTCGGTTAGGGTAATTAATTCGGATTGTTTTTCTTGAGTCAAATCGTTTTCCAAAAAAACAGTCCCTAAATCCAACATTTTTCCTGCAATAATCTCAATTTTGAGCAATTGGTCTTGATATCCCTCGCTTTTGAGTAGCAATAATTGACTTCCTATTCCAATATTTTCAAAACTGAATTTCCCGTTATGATCTGTCAATTGGGTAAAATTCGTGTTTTGAATAGATACAACAACACTTTGCATGGATTTTTGTGATTTCGAATCCACTACTTTGCCTGAAATTCCTGCATTCGATTGCCCAAAAGCAAGTGTCGCTTGTATCACAAATAATAGGTTTATAATTGTATGTTTTTTCATAAACTAAAATTAATTCATTTGTATTTTAAAATGAATCATTCGTAACTACTTGTTAATGTACGCTTTAAATTGCTATTAATTGTAATTAATTTAAAAAAAATTATTACTTTTAATCTTACTTGAATTCAACTAATAAATGGTTTCTTTTATGAAAATTAAAAAAATTCTTCTTTTTTTGGTCATTACCCTCATAATATTCCAGACTCAAGCTCAAGAAAAAAAATATAGGGTGCACACCGTGGCTTTCTATAATTTTGAGAACCTCTTTGACACCATTAACAATCCAAATAATGATGAGGAATGGACTCCGGCCGGACTTCAACGATGGACATCGAAAAAATATAACCAGAAATTAGAAAATCTTTCCAAAGTTTTGATGCAAATCGGGAGAAATGAACAACAAAAAGAGGCGCCCACTTTAATTGGATGTGCTGAAATAGAAAATCGGGGTGTGCTGGAAGATTTAGTAAAACAACCCAATCTTGCTAAAAGTGATTATGGCATTGTACATTTTGACTCTCCTGACAAAAGAGGCATTGATGTTGGTTTTTTATACCAGAAAAAATATTTCAAACCTACGAGTTTTACCAACATTCCTTTATTGGTCTACAGAAATAAAAACACTATTACTAAACAAGAAACAAGATCCCCAGAAGACAAATCAGAGATTGACAAAATAGAAGGAGCTAATGACAAGCGGATTTTTACTAGAGATATTCTTCTAATCACTGGCTTTCTAGACGGTGAAGAGATCAATATAATGGTAAATCACTGGCCGTCTCGTTCTGGCGGGGAGCAAAAAAGCAGTCCGTTTCGCGAAGCGGCTGGGAGGCTTAATAGGAAAATTATGGATTCTATCTATAAAATTAATCCCAATGCCAAAATCATTACCATGGGTGATTTGAATGATGGTGCCTATAACAAAAGCATAAAAGAAGGTATCGGAGCCAAATTAAAAAAATCGGAAGTCAAGCCATTTGGCGTTTACAACCCTTTCGAGCAAATGGCAAAAGAGGGAAATGCGACCTTATTCTACAGAGATGCAGGAGATATTTTTGACCAAATCCTAGTTTCAGAGACATTAATCCAGCAAGACTATTCTTCCTTTCAGTATTGGAAAGCGGGCATTTTCAACAAGCCTTTTATGATCGAAAATACAGGGCTATACAAAGGATATCCTTTGCGGCATTCTGCTAATGAAGTGGGATTTAGTGATCACTTCCCAGTGTATCTCTATTTAATCAAAGAAATCAAATAATCTTTCTTCGCTCAACCAGAATTATATTCCGTGTCCACAAATATGCAACAAATCTCTTAAATTCTTCTGAATATATAGATTACCACTTTGAACTACTTACTCTTGAATATCTTTCCATATTTTTACACTTTTGTGTAAACCTATTTCAGGACAAGACAGTGTGGTGGTTTTATTTCTTGATGACTTTATAACTGTTCTTTTTATGGGTTTCAGTGCTGGCAATGGTAACCAAGTAGATGCCTTGAGGATATTGGCCTATATCAAGCGGGGTTGAGGTGTTGATGGTTCCAGAGTAAAATTGCCTGCCGTTTAAATCCGCAATCCCTATCGAAAAAATGGTTTGCTCCGGGTGTGATACATACAGCAGTTGCTCGGTAGGATTCGGATAGACTTTGAGTTGAGCGTCTGGGGCATAATCCTCAATACCATGGGTCAAGCCCATGGTTTCATCTCCCACAACGATAAATTGTATTTCAGCGGTTATGGGATTGTTATAAACATCCCAAGCCTTGAACGTAATGGTGTGCAATCCAACTGATAAATTCCGAAATGGAAACCGCAGCGTCCCTTTAGTATAATCATCCAGATTGGTTTGATAATAATCATTCAATAGGTAAGGGTTACTTTCCTTACCATCTAAAATCGCCACTATGTTGTGTCCTATTCCACTAGCCGTATTTATTCCGTTTTCGTCTTCGAGATTGGCTAGTAAAAATGGAGATTCGTTGGTTGTGCCTCCCGAAACAAAGGTTTCATCATTTATATATAACTTAACATTTGGAGGTTTATTGT
>JBIILD010000088.1:0-7075 GCA_044232845.1 Flavobacterium sp. | reverse complement strand
GACTCGACCAACAATCATGGACTAAAACTGCTTTTTGAAAACCTTTCATAAAGTTAGCTTCAATGCTTGCAAAACCTCGATTTTTTGAAAAAGCGATATAGGTTATACATTTATTTTGCCAAGTCCAAAACCAACCTTTTTTACCATTAATTTTTATACCCGTTTCATCGCTACCAACCACTTTTTCATTTTCAATTTTATTGGCAATTAAATCATAAGCTGGCTGTGCTTTTTGGGCAAATTTCTCAAGTAAATTACAGATAGTTCCTTGGCTTATGGAAAGGTTGCAAAAATCTTTAAAAAACTCACTCATTCTTTCGAAAGGCAAGTATTGTCTAGTATGAAGATAAGCAATTGTCGCTTGAATATTGACACCATAACTTATATTTGAGCCAACTTCGATGGGAAAATCAGCCACATTGCAAAACCCACAACGGCAAACTTTTTTAAAAATCCGATGCTCTGTATATTCTGGTTTTATGGGCGGAATATCTATTATTTGTCTTCTAGAAACAAATTCTGAAAGTCCTAATGCCAAATCGCCACCACAGTTTTTGCAAAAATTAGGCTCGTGCAAAATGGTTATATCAGGGTTTATAACCATTTTTAAAGTTGTACCCTTATGCCCATTTTGACCACCTACTTTTTTATCACTTTTGTTCCTCAAACTTTGATTTTTCAATGGACGATTCTCATCTTTTGAGGGAGGAACTGAACTATTACGACTATTTTTGGAATGAGTAAGAATCTCGATTTTTTCGAGAAGTTGCATAATTATTGTTTCTAATTGTGCTACTTTAGTTTCTAATTCCGCAATGCGATTTTTGTCTGCGTTCAAATGAGTATTTATTTGAGGCAAAGGAAAATAAGAAGTGTCGAAAACAAGCAAAAAACAACACTTTTTTGTTAATTTGTAATCAACAAATGTTCATAAAACCATTGTTTTTTTGCAACTGAATATAAAAATTGTTAATAACTATGTTTTTTTCGAATGTTGCTGAATAGTTACTGATTTTTAATAAAATTCTATTTTTTTGCTATACATTTATTTGAATAGTGTTGCACATCAAATAATTTAATTAAATTTTTTCTTTTGCACTGTCACCGCTAATGACTTCTGTATATTTTTTCTTTTTGTTTATAAATATACTTTCAAAATACTTATATGACAACGAGGACAATACAATGGTAAAAGAAAACACCAATGTATAAAGTAAAATTAAATTGTCTTCCATTTTAAAAATAACAAGAGCCTTAATCATCAACACAATAACAATAGGATGATACATATAAAGCCCATATGAAATTTTACCAAAATAATTAAAAACGGAGTTTTCCATTGAAAATATACGATTTGAATTACAGGCAAAGTTGATAACTAAAATTCCGAAAAATAGGGCGTAGAATTCATAATGATATTCATTTAACCTAAACCCAATTCCAATTAAATATAATGTAGTTAACAAACATATCCACTGCACTGATTTTATAAATAAAAACTTCCTAATTTTAAGAACTAATTTGGTGTTTTCATAAGCAATTAATGCAAAAATCCCCCCTATTGCCATACAATCAATAGGAGTATGTTGAATAAATTGTTTTAATACATTGAGCCCTTCAAAAAATGGAAGTAACATTACTATTTTATTAATCAATAGATAAATCACAATAACAAGTGACATTAAAAGCCATCTTTTTTTAATTTTTTTTATCAAAATAGGCCAAATTAAATAAAACTGCTCTTCTACTCCTATTGACCACGTGTGCGAAGCAAATGGCAGAAATGGAAATATTCTTATACTGGAAGCTAAATTAGGAAGTAAAAAGCAGAAAAGAAAAAACTCAATTAGATTCTTATCCCAAGATGCGATAACTTGGTTTGGAATTTTAAAAAATTCTAGAGAAGGAAAAACAAAAAAAGCAAGTAGTATAATTAAAAAATACAAAGGCCAAATTCTGAGTATCCGTCTAATATAGAATTTCTTGACACTGATTGTCTTTGTCACTTTTTTTTCAACAAATAATAAATAGGAAATTAAAAAGCCACTTAATACAAAAAACAACACAACCCCTAATCTTCCTAAAATAGAAATAACTGCATTATCAAAAAAATTAGGTAAATGAAATAGTTTTTTAAAAAATTCAATATGGGCTACAATAACAAAACTTGCAGCAATGAATCTGATAGCATTCAAATTTTCAAAATAGACTTTTGTTTCTGAGGACTTAGCTTTCAACATTTTTTTATTGTAGCATTAACTTGGCATATGCATTTTCAAACTTTTTGGCTATACTATCTATTCTATAGCTATTGTTTACAAGTTCAAACGCTTGATTTATCATCGAATTATTGTCAATTATCAAAGCATTTTTAAGGGAATTAAAAAAAACTTTTTCGTCGTTAACGGCAACAAGCCAACCCGTATTTTGGTCAACAACAACTTCTTTTATACCGCCAACATTATAGGCTACCACTGGGAGTTTATTGATAAAAGACTCTAGTATTACACCCGGCAAACCCTCTATTAGACTTGGTAATACCAAAACTTGACAACAAGACATGATTTGCTGCACATCGCTTCTTCTCCCTAAAAAAATAACGTGTTGAGAGAGCTTCATTGCTGAAACTAGTGCTTCTATTGCTGTTTTTAACTTGCCTTCCCCTATAAGCAGTAATTTTGCATTGGGTATTTCTTGAAGCAAATTTGAAAAAATCCGAATCAATCCCTTGTGGTTCTTTTCGGGCATAAAACCGCCCACATGAAGTATAAAAGGTCCATCACCTGAAATGCCAATTTCATTTAGTGAATTGTAAGGCTTTGGACTGTTCAAATCAACCCCTATGGGTAAACATTCAATTCTGTTGTGTATAAAAGGAAATGTTTTCTTAAAATCCAAGGTACATTCTTCACTTACAGAAGCCACAAAATCGACTTCTTGCATCAACCAGGCATTGAGGTTTTTCTTGAAACGATTGCGCAAAAAACCGCTAATTTTGTTAGCGTTTCTAAAAACAAACTTGGCTTTCCATCTGTATAGTTTTTTGGATAGTGATGCATATTTTAGTGTATCCCCAGCATTGGCCTGAACGATATCGTATTCCCCATTCTTTATGAATAATGACAGTTTTTTGTAGGTCTTAAAATCCCACCACCGCTTTTTTTCGTTGGCTTCTAAATAATAAAAGGGCAATTCAAACTTAAAAATATCCGATCTGTTTCCAAACAAAACGAGGACATCAACCTGATGTCCTTGCTTTTGCAATTCCGTACTCAACTGACAGGCAAATAGTTCTGCGCCTCGAAGTTGGCTTCTTTGTATGATTTGGAGTATTTTCAATAGATTACTTATTATTAACCGATTCAATCAATAAAGTTTCATATTGTTTTGCAATATTTTTAATGTCAAATTTTTCGATAGCAACTTTCCTAGCTCTTTTACCCATTGCTATCATAGTTTCATAATTTGAAATCATTTCCTGCATTTTGTCGGCTAAATCAGTCGCATTTTTTAATTGATGGACTAAAGCCGTTTTATTGTTCTCTACCGCCTCTAAATTCATGGGGATGTCGCTTGAAATAATTGGGATTCCGGTCATCATAGCTTCCACCAAGGCACCACTGAAACCCTCGAAGCGGGAGGGAAAAACAAAACAATGCGCTTCGTACATTTTTTCCCAAGCATTAGGAATATTTCCTGCTAAAATAATTTGATTATTCAATTTCAGTTCCGAAATTTGCTTTTCCATCTGAGGTCTGTAGGATCCTTCACCATAAATGACCAAGTTAACCTTTGAGTTCTTTTTGGCAATAATTGAAAATGCTTTTATCAACTCTGGATACCCTTTCTTTTCATACAATCGACCAATACAAACAAATGTAAAAATATCAGATTCAGGCTTTTCCCATTCGGAAAAATCATCACTATTTCGACCTCTATAAATTACTTCTATTTTTGAAGTTGGAATACCCAAATGTTTGGCATTGCTATCGCCAATGTATTTACTATTGGCTATCCACAAACGGGGAATAAAAGAAGTGATGCGATCTAAAAACCAGGTACTGTAATATTTTATAAATCCCGATACTCCAGCGAATGTTTTCCTCCGTTCAATGTTATAACTATCATCTACAAAAGTACCCACGAGTTTGGTTCCTGTTCCTTTACAAGCCATTCTGCTTATAATATTACTGCGATATAATGACGTAACAACGATATCGGGTTTTACCTCTTCTAACACTTTTTTCATCCCAGCAATTCCATTAACAAAGTCATATTTTCCTTGTAAGTTCAATGAAATAATGGAACATCCCAACTCTTGATACGTTGATAGCAAATCCGCTTTGGGGTAAAAATAAAGAATACTGACTTGAGTGTCTTTTGAAAAATGACGAATAATATGCGCAATACTCTGCTCGGCACCTCCTTGTTGTAAACTGTCAATGGCGAAAAGAACTTTCATCTGTTTATATTTAACCCATTGGGTGTAATTATTTTTAAAGTTAATTAGTTGCGATTTGTCACACTGTCCCGAAACTTCGGGAGTACGAAGTGTCTCTCTTTTTTTTCTTCTACTCCCGAAGTTTCGGGACAGACTGACATGGTAGACTGAATTGATTTCAATTTTTAATCTAATTTAGGCAATTACACCTAACGGGTTATATTAATTGTTTATTATCGGTCAGACCTGCCTGCCCTGCCTGCGGATAGGCAGTCGATAGGCAGATGGAACACCTATAATCATCTGCCAGTAGTTATTCTTGCTATTCGTTTGTTTCAAGCAACCAGTTAAAAACATTTAGGTGTTTTACTCCGCTTCTGTTTTGGGTAAAAGAATCTGTCGTCAGTAAATATTTTGGGTAGTTGTCGTTGATTTTTTCTAACGCGCCAAACTCACGTTCAATGGTACTTTCATTTGTCATTTGCCAAGCTACTTGATAGTACTCGATGTCGCCTGATGGGGATTTACATACAAAATCCACCTCAGTATTACGTGTTGTACCTGTCCAGATTTTGTTGCCTCTGCGAAGTAATTCAAGGTAAACAACGTTTTCCAATAGATGTCCTCTGTCGGTGGTTCGCTCTTTACCTGCCAAAATATTCAACAAACCGGTGTCCACCAAATAATATTTTTCTTGTGTGGCGAGTTGCTTTTTACCTTTTAAATCGAATCGATTTACTTTATAAAACACAAAACTTTCCACTAAATAGTCTAAATACTTTTCTACAGTGGCGTGATGTATGCTTTGTTTGTCTTGCTTTAATGTATTTGAAATATTGCTTGGCGAAAGCGAATTGCCAATGTTTGAGGCTATAAATTTGACAATGTTGCCAAAAGCCCGTTTGTCGTTTATTCGGTGACGTTGTGTAATGTCTTTTTCGATTATTGTTGTGTAAATGGCTTCCAGATATTCGTATATCTTATCGAAACCTTCTTCCCGCAATGCTACGCCTTTGGGCAATGAAGTTTCGTTTACATAATCAAAAAACAAGGCTTCATAATTCAGGTATTTGTTGCTCGTGTCAATGCTCCGTGCCGTTAAGTATTCTTTAAACGAAAAAGGTAAAATAGAAATTTCGATGTAGCGACCGCTCAATAAAGTTGCCAACTCACTACTCAATAAAAACGCATTGGAGCCTGTTATGTAAACGTCTGTGTTTTGAGTGGCAAAAAGTCCATCCACTAATTTTTCAAAAAACGTAATGTTTTGCACCTCGTCTAAAAAAACGTAGTTGGGCTTATCGGCTTGCAGCTTCTTTTTTATTTCAAAATAAATGTCGTCCCAGGTTTTGTTTAAATAATTTTCAGGCAACTCAAAATTGTAGAACTGAATTTGCCGTTTACCAACACCTTGTTTAAGTAATATCTCCCGATAAAGTTCCAGTAGTGTACTTTTACCTGACCTACGTAAACCGCTTACTACTTTTATGAGGTCTTTGTCTTTGTAAGCCAATAATTTTTCTATGTACTCTTTTCGGTTTGTGTAAATGCCCATCTGGCAAATATAAAAATAAATTATCGAAAGTAGTGAAAAATACAAGTTTTGATAATTTACCTCCACTTAAATTGTTTCATAATCGATAGTGAAAATTATTACAATTCCAATAATACTGAACAATTTAAAAGGCTGAGATTCCATTGTTTCACTAACATTATTTGTTAGTTTTTTTGTTTCGAATTGGTCTGCTTAGCATTGGCAATAACCCACAAATAATAATTGTTACTAACGAGTTAATTCCTTTTTTTGAAGGTTAAGGTTATGGGATCTAAAGTCTTTCCTTTGACTGATTGCAAGCCATGATAAATCCCCATCAAACGAAATTTTATTCTGTCAAATCGATCAGGGGCCTGTAATCCAGCAATCAAATATTTTGATTGAACAATGACATAACTAGCCAATCGAAACCAAGAAAAATACTGTTTCAGAATAAGCAGGTGGTTACGGGAATGATAATACCCACGCCAACGTGTAGATCTAGAAAATCTTTCTCCTCCACCCATCGCTAATCTATTCACATGATTATTAGCAATCACCCCTAATTTCAAACCGGCCTTTTTTATCCGTAAACAATATTCATAATCCTCACACATCATAAAAAAATCACTACTTGGGACTCCTACTTTCTTGATAGCTTCAATAGTAAATAAAGCATGATCTACTGGCATAAAATCAACATCTTCGGAATGATTTATTGGATTAACTTTAGTTTTAGTTCCCAAACCTAGTTTATATCCCATTAAGCCCAAAGCATCATAATTATACTTTTTACTGTTTTCTACTAAATACCCCAGTGTTTCTGGAATATTAGAAACATCATCATCCATCAACCACATATAATCAACAGCTGTGTTTTTTAATGCCCAATCCATTCCCAGGGCCAGACCCGAACCGTAACCAATATTTTCAGAACTAGAAACAATTGAAATCCGAGCATCATGGTTTTTTCTTTCCAAAAGACCGGCTATCGTATTATCCGAACTATTATTATCGACCACAATTATATTCGAAATAGGGTACGTTTGTGCCTGCAAACAATCTAAAGTTTTTTGAATTACTTCACTTCTATTGTAGGT
>JBIILD010000087.1:0-7114 GCA_044232845.1 Flavobacterium sp. | reverse complement strand
GCCTTGTGCAGGAGCAGGAATCATCCAGTCTAAATCGATATAAGAAAAACTGCTATTTTCTCCCTCTCCTTTGGAGAGGGCTGGGGAGAGGATTGGTTTTAAGTTGATGCGTTCAAGTCCAGCAGCAGCAAAAACGGCTCCGTTCCAGTCGCTCTCGTTCAGTTTTTGCATTCGAGTGTTCACATTTCCGCGTAAATCGACCACAGTATGATTGGGGTATTTGTGCAACCATTGCGCTTGACGACGCAAACTTCCCGTGGCGATTGTTCCATTTTCGTCGAGAAAATTAAGGGTTCCTTTGTGAACCAGAATATCCAAGGTAGTGGCTCTTTCGAGAACTGCCCCTTGAACAATACCAATTGGCAAAGCAGTGGGAACATCTTTCATCGAATGCACGGCAATGTCCACCTGGCCATTTATCATGGCAATGTCTAACGTTTTTGTAAAAATTCCGGTTATTCCGAGTTCGTAAAGCGGCTTGTCGAGAATAAGGTCACCCTCTGATTTTATGGCGATAATTTCGGTTTTATAGCCTAGATTGTTTAGCTTTTTTTGGACAGTATGTGCTTGCCAAAGTGCTAATTCGCTGTCGCGAGTTCCAATACGTATCACTTTTTGCACCATTCTTTATTTTTTTGAACCATTAAAAAATTATGGATCATTACGTTTTTAAATTGAGCTATGATAAGGTAATTTTGTATTTTTCCTCTACGATTGAAATTGTTTTTTGAGGAGTTGACAATCCAATTTGAAATACCTTTTCAATCAACTCAATACTTTCATCAACGGTGGTATTTTCGTCTTTTAAATGACTAGCGAAATGATTGGTGATTTTTTGAATTATTTTTCGGCTGATCAATTCGGCTTGCTCTTCGTCGAAATTAGACAATTTTTTACGTTGATTTGCTAATTCTGAGTACGCAATTTCATTCAGTTTTGCTTTCAAGGCATGAATCGTTGGCGCAAATTTTCGGCCATTCATCCACGAATTCAGCTCTAATTTCATATCCTCGATGATGGCTTCGGCAGCAGGAATGTGTTGTTTTCTCCTTTCGAGTGTGTCATCGGTCATTTGGGATAAATAATCCATGTGAATTAAAGTTACTCCAGGAATTTTTTGCACATCGGCATTGACATTTTTTGGAATGGATAAATCCAAAATCAAAAGCGGTTTTTTCAAATTTAGGATGGCTTGGTCAATCGTTGGGTTTTGTGCTCCAGTTGCCACAACCAAGACATCTGATTTTTGTAATTCAAGATGTAAATCGGAATAATCTTTTACCACTAAATTGAGTTTTCCGGCGAGTATTTCTGCCGTACTTTTAGTCCTATTTATTAATGTGATTTGCTCGTTTTTAGTATGTTTCACCAAATTTTCGCAGGTGTTTTTACCAATTTCACCAGTTCCAAAAAGTAAAATATTTTTATTGCCAATATCCTCTATATTTCTGATAATGTATTGAACCGCTGCAAAAGAAACAGAAGTTGCTCCGGAACTAATTTCGGTTTCGTTTTTTATTCTTTTGCTGGTTTGGATAACGGTATTTATCAATCTTTCAAAAAAAGCATTAATTAATCCCAAGGCACGAGACTCTTCAAAACTATTTTTTATCTGGCCAATAATTTCAAAATCACCCAGAATCTGGCTGTCTAACCCTGTTCCAACACGAAATAATTGATTGATGGCTTCGTGGTTTTTAAATACAAATCCCACTTTTTGGAATTCTTCGACGGTGCCGTTACTATTCTCACAAATCAATTTTATTAACTGAAAAGGATGGTCTGCATAGCCATATATTTCGGTGCGATTGCAAGTTGAGGTAACGATTAAACTCTCTATTCCCTCATGCTTGGCTTGGAGTAATACATTTGTTTTTGCTTTGGAATCTAAACTAAACTTACCTCGAACTTCAGCATCGGCTTTCTTGTAACTCAACCCAATGGAGTAGAAAGTTTTGTGTTTTGGTACGTTTAAATTTTCCATGTATAATCTTTTTCTGATTTGGATCACAAAGGTATACCTTAGGTTTTTATTAAAACAACGCTAAAAGTACTTTTTGTGTCGCCAAATGATTTTTTGTCTATAAGTATATTTTTTAATGCAAAAAACAGTATTTTTGTACTGAAATCAAGCTGTTTATAAAATTAATTTTTTAATAGTTCTGAACGCAAGTTTAACAAATAGTATATTATTAAATAAAAATATCGCAATGAGTTCTCAAGATGTTATCACAATTGAAGACGACTTTATTCTTCTTCGTTTTCAGAACGATAGTGAAGAAATATATTATACCCAGCGTGAAGTCAAAAGCGGATTAATCCAATTTCATTTTGGACTAAAAGGGAAAGCTAAGTTTATTTTCAACCAAGGAAATTATGCCTTGGCTCTACAGGAAGAGAAATCTTTACTGTTATACAATCCACAAAAAGAGTTGCCGTTAAACCTAGAAATAGAGCCAAATTCTTGGGTTATTTCTGTTATTATTTCCATAAAAAAATTCCACAATTTATTTTCTTCCGAAGCCAATTACATCACTTTCTTGAGTGACGACAATAAGGACAAAAAATATTATAAAGAAGGGGATATCAGCCCTTCGATGGCTATTGTGTTGAGCCAGTTGTTTCATTACAACCTGCATCCATCTATAAAAAATTTGTACTATAAAGGGAAAGGGTATGAATTATTAAGTTTGTATTTCAATAGAACCGAAGATCCAAACGCCGAACAATGTCCGTTTTTAATTGATGAAGAAAATGTGTTGAAAATTAAAAAAGCCAAGGAAATTATTCTTGCCAATATGTCCGAACCGCCTGGATTACAAGAGTTATCTGATGAAATTGGACTATCTTTGAAAAAATTAAAAATGGGCTTCAAACAAATTTATGGTGATACCGTTTATGGGTTTCTATTCGATTATAAAATGAATTCCGCCCGAAAACTATTAGATAGCGGTTCTTATAATGTAAATGAAGTGGGGTTGAAAATTGGCTATAGTACTGGTAGCCACTTTATTGCAGCCTTCAAGAAAAAATTTGGAACTACCCCCAAAAAATATCTGATGGCCATCAATCCAAATATGTAAAATAAATCCAACCCTGTTAAGGTTTTAAACGCTAAAAGGGTTCCTAAAAAATAAACAAACAACAATGAAAGGAGTATTATTAGTCAATCTCGGTTCGCCAGAAAGCCCGACGCCCGCGGCAGTAAAACCCTATTTAGATGAATTTTTAATGGATAAATACGTGATTGATGTTCCGTTTTTGTTGCGAGCATTGTTAGTTCGCGGCATTATTCTTCAAACCAGACCTAAAAAATCAGCGGCGGCTTATGCTAAAATATGGTGGGACGAAGGCTCACCTTTGGTGGTGATTTCGCAAAGAATGCAGAAAAAAGTGCAAGCTCAAGTAGCAATTCCAGTTTCGCTCGCCATGCGCTATGGAACAATGTCCATCCTCAAGGGATTACAAGAATTAAAAGATAAAGGCGTAAACGAAGTGTTGCTTTTCCCTTTGTATCCGCAACATGCTATGGCCTCGACCACGACCATTTTAGAATTGGCGGAGGATTTGCGTAAAAAACATTTTCCAGAAATGAAATTCACGATTGTTCCTGCATTTTACAATAAACCCGACTATATAAAAAACTTGGCCGATTCCATTAAAGGCCATTTGGAAGGTTTTGATTACGACCATTTGTTATTTTCGTATCATGGTATTCCGGAGCGACACATCCGCAAAACTGACATCACTAAATCACATTGCAAAATTGACGGGTCTTGTTGCAATACCCCTTCGCCAGCACATGAATTTTGTTACCGTCACCAATGTTACGAAACCACGAAACAGGTGGTCAAATTATTGGGAATCCCGGAAGGCAAATACAGCCAGACGTTTCAATCGCGATTGGCGGGAGACAAATGGCTTACACCTTACACCGATGTTGAAGTTAATAAAATGCCCGAAAAAGGAATTAAGAATTTAGCAGTGGTAACCCCGGCTTTCGTGTCGGATTGTTTAGAAACGTTGGAAGAAATCGCCATGGAAGCCAATCACGAGTTTAAAGTGCACGGAGGTGAAAATTTTATGGCAATTCCTTGTTTGAATGATAGTGACGAATGGTGCCAAACAGTTGGAAATTGGATTAAGGATTGGGCTGAATAAAGATAAAGTTAAAACATGGACGACTACTACAACTACCTAAAATCGCTTCACCTCATATTTGTCATCACTTGGTTTGCAGGGCTTTTTTATATTGTCCGTCTTTTTGTGTACCAAATTGAAGCCAACGATAAGCCATCGCCTGAAAAGGAAATCTTGCAAAAGCAATACAAGATAATGACGTATCGATTGTGGTATATTATCACATGGCCGAGTGCGATTTTGGCTACAATTTTTGCACTTTCATTATTACATCTAAATCCTGCTTTTTTAGAAATGCCTTGGATGCAAGTAAAATTAGGATTCGTAGTTTTGCTGTTTCTATATCATTTTAAATGTCATTCCATTTACAAAGAATTACAAAATGACGAAGTTAAATACTCCGCAAATTTTATGCGTTTGTGGAACGAAGGCGCTACAATTATCCTTTTTGCCGTAGTATTTTTAGTTATACTGAAAAATGCTGTCAACTGGATTTATGGAGTTATTGGAATCGTGTTGTTTTCGGTTTTGATTATGCTTGGTTTTAAATTTTACAAAAGAATTCGTGAAAGAAAAGAATAGTTTTCAGCCGCAGAATTCAGTAGCTATTGAAAACTAAAAACGGAAAACTATGCTAAAAGGCTTCAAGATATCGATGCTTTCTTTACAAATTAGAATTTTCCTTTCGATGATTCTTTTGATAATTGTGGCATCTGTTTTATTGGCTTCCATTTCAATTATTCAATTCAAAAGCGAAGCCAAAGGATACCATCAAGAACGGTTAGACCGCAAGGAGGATGCTATAAAAGAGAACATTAATTACGTGCTTTCGAATACTACTTATCCACTTACAACTAGTAATTTACCACTGATTTTTAAGGATAAAATTCACGAATTATCCGATATCCACAATCTCGAGATTAACATTTATAGTTTAGAAGGGAAACTTTTGAAATCCTCTAAGTCAAAATTTTCTATTGATCCAATAGCGCCACCAATTCCAAAACACATCATAAAACTGGTTCAATCTTCTATCGAAAAAAGATATGTGGACATCAAAAATAACAACGGGAAAAAAAATCGTTCTTCCTATAGTTTAATAAAAGACGACAAGTTCAAACCTTTGGGAATTTTGAATTTACCGTATGTGGAAGATAATGGACATTATCAAAAAGAATTACAAAATTTTTTGGTTAGACTAGCTCAAGTATATAGTTTCATGCTCTTGGTTGCTTTTGCAGTTGCTTATTTTCTTTCTTCTTATATCACAAAATCACTAAAGACCATTTCGGATAAATTGAGCGAGACCAGCTTGAACCAAAAAAACGAGAAAATTGTCCTCGAGGCTAGCAGCAAAGAAATCAATCTTTTAATAAAAGCCTATAATGCGATGGTCGATGAACTCGAAGAAAGCGCTTTGAAATTAGCACAAAGTGAACGGGAAGAGGCTTGGCGGGAAATGGCTAAGCAAGTAGCGCATGAAATCAAGAATCCGCTGACGCCAATGCGATTGACGGTACAAAGTTTTCAAATAAAATTTGATCCAAACGACCCCAACCTGAAACAAAAAGTCAATGATTATTCAGAAACCTTAATACAACAAATCGACACAATGAGTTCTGTGGCTTCAGCATTTTCCAACTTTGCATCGATGCCAGCCCAACAAAACGAAACTTTGAATGTAGTAGATGTGGTAGAATTGACAATGGATCTTTTCAATGAAGACTATGTCCATTTTAAAGCGGAAGAAGGCGAGATTATTTCAAAAATTGACCGAACACAACTCATCCGAATTATTACTAATTTGGTTAAAAATGCCATTCAAGCCATTCCGGAACAGCAAGAAAACAAAGTCGTCGCCGTAACTGTAAAAAAAGAATCCAACCATGTTATCATTTCCGTTTCAGATAATGGAATTGGAATAGCAATAGCAGATTTCAATCGTATTTTTGAACCTAAATTCACAACAAAATCAAGCGGAATGGGATTGGGGCTTAGCATTATCAAAAACATTATCGAAAATTACAACGGAACCATCACATTCGTGTCCCGGAAAGGAAAAGGAACGACTTTTACCGTTTCTTTGCCAATTACAAACCAATAAATACAAGCAATTATGGCATTGGAAAACATCATTTTGGAATATGGAAAAGGAATAGCTGTACTATTTGTAAATCATCCTGAAAAATTAAATGCCTTAAATAAAAATACCATACATCAAAAACTCACCTATTGCCATTTTCAGAGCTATCGAAGCCGTTAATGCAAATTATGTTTCGAGCGTCAATGGATTTGAAGTGGAGATAAATAATTTTGGAACCTGTTTTGCTACCGACGATTTTAAAGAAGGAACAACGGCATTTCTAGAAAAACGAAAAGCGGAGTTTAAAGGCAATTAAAGAAGTGTTTGGTACCTTAACTAATCAAAACTAATACTTCAAATATCAAATTATTATACTTTTTTGATATTGTAATATCAAATTATTATACTTTTTTGATATTGTAATATCAAATTATTATATATTTGTATTGTAAATGCGTGCAAAAAATGATAAATAGAACTTCACAACCCGAAATTGACAGCTATCTTTTTAAAGGAAAAGCCATATTGGTATTTGGCGCAAGACAAGTAGGTAAAACCTCTTTGATAAAAAACACCGTGAGTAATCAATCCTATTTATGGCTCAATGGCGATGAACCCGACACTCAACTTTTATTGGAAAACATCACAACCGATAGGCTAAAAGCCATAATCGGAGAGCATAAAATATTGGTTATTGACGAGGCTCAAATGATTCATAATATTGGTTTATTAATTAAACGAATGGTTGATAATTATCCCGAAACTCAGGTCATTGCTTCGGGAAGTAGCGCATTTGAACTAGCCGATAAAACCAAGGAATCTATGGTTGGGAGAAAACAGGAATTACAACTTTTCCCTTTGAGTTATGGCGAAATGGTCAAACACACTAAT
>JBIILD010000086.1:0-7173 GCA_044232845.1 Flavobacterium sp. | reverse complement strand
AAATGACCGGTGGTCAATTTAATGTGCCGATTGTTTTTCGGGGCCCAACGGCTTCGGCAGGACAATTAGGAGCAACCCACTCACAGGCTTTGGAAAATTGGTTTGCCAACACTCCGGGTCTTAAAGTGGTGGTTCCTTCTAACGTTTATGATGCCAAAGGGCTTTTGAAATCAGCGATTCGCGATAATGACCCCGTAATTTTCATGGAATCCGAACAAATGTACGGCGACAAAGGGGAAGTGCCAGATGGCGAATATACGATTCCGATTGGTCTTGCCGATATAAAAAGGGAAGGTACTGATGTCACTATCGTCTCTTTTGGAAAAATCATCAAAGAAGCTTATATCGCTGCCGATGAACTAGCAAAAGAAGGGATTTCTTGTGAAATTATCGATTTAAGAACGGTGCGTCCTATGGATAATGAAACGATTTTGACTTCGGTAAAGAAAACAAATAGATTGGTAATTCTTGAGGAAGCTTGGCCTTTTGCAAGTGTTTCTTCCGAGATTACCTATATGGTTCAAGAACGTGCTTTTGACTTTCTGGATGCTCCAATTCAAAGAATCACCACTGCCGACACTCCGGCACCCTATTCACCAGTATTGCTAAAGGAATGGTTGCCAGATGCTACCGACGTTGTAAAAGCAGTAAAAAAAGTGCTCTACAAAAAATAAACTAATTGACAATTGCAATTTTAAATTGACCATTTAAAAAACTATATTTGAAACTTCATCAAGATTTTCTGATGAAGTTTTTTTTATTATGAAAAAAAATAGATTCTTTCCGCTTATTTTCCTGTTTGTAATTACCCCATTTTTTGCACAGACAAAAGTGAGTGGCATAATTGTGGACCAATCAAAACTGCCGATTCCTTATGCAAACGTAATTTTCAAGGGTTCGAGTGAAAGCGCTGTATCTAATGAAGACGGTCGCTTTTATCTGGAATCCCAAAAAAACTATAAAACTTTGGTAGTTACTTCTGTTGGTTTTTCTGATAGGGAAATTACCTTGGAAAAATTGGTTAATTATAATTTTGTAGTACAACTAAACGAAATGGAAAGTCTGAAGGAAGTGGTTGTTTTTGGAGGTAAAACTTCTAAAAAGAACAATCCAGCACTTGCCATTCTTAAAAAAATTTGGGAAAGAAAACGCAAAAATGGACTCTATCTATTTGACCAATACCAGATGGAAAAGTACGAGAAATTAGAGTTTGATATGAATTCTATTGATAGTGCCTACATGAAAAAAAACCTTTTCAAGGGAATGGAATTTATTTTCAAACAAGTAGATACCTCAAGAATTACAGGAAAAACGTATTTGCCAGTTTTTATAAATGAATCCCTGTCAGATATTTACGGGGACAATGTATTAAAAAAGGTAAAAACGAAAGAAAAAGCCAATAAAACATCAGGTTTTAATGGGAATCAACAAATAGTTTCTTTTATAAAGGATTTGTATTCGGATTATAATATTTATGACAATCACCTCAATTTTTTTGACAAGAGTTTTACCAGTCCGTTATCAAAAACAGGAATTGATGTATATAATTACGTCTTGAGAGACAGTGCCTTCGTTGATAAAAAATGGTGCTACAATATTTTGTTTTATCCAAGGCGCAAAAATGAATTGACTTTCAAAGGGGATTTCTGGGTTAATGACACCACTTATGCCGTCAAAAAAATTAACATGGCGGTTACCAAAAGTGCCAACATCAACTGGGTCAAAGACATTTACATCGAACAGGAATTTGAGGTGTTGAACGATTCCATTTTTCTTTTGACCAAGGATTATATGATGTCGGATTTTGCCTTAAACAAAAAAGAAAAGTCCAAAGGGGTTTATGGCAAGCGGACTACTTTTTACAGAGACCACAAATTTAACATCGAAAAACCTGAAAAATTTTATAGGGAAGAGGTAAATTATTTTGACAAAGAGGTTTACAATAAGTCAGACGAATATTGGGACAAAAACCGTTTCGAAAATCTAAGCAAGGATGAAAAAGGGGTGTATAAAATGCTAGACACTTTACAAAAAGTCAAGAAATTCAAGCAGATATACAATTGGATTCAGATTCTGGACAGTGGGTATCTGAACTACCGAGGATTAGATTTTGGTCCAATATACACTATGGTTGGAAAAAATAGTGTTGAAGGAATGCGTTTGCGCGCAGGGGCAAGGACCTACTTTGGGCCTAATGATTCCTGGCGACTACAAGGATATATGGCGTATGGTTTTACTGACGATCAATTTAAATATGGCTTTTTAGGGAAATGGATGGTTAATAATAAAAAAAGAATGATACTGTCAGCGGGTCATCGGAGAGATATTGAGCAAATAGGGGCAAGCTTGACTTCGACAAATGACATTTTGGGAAGGAGTTATGCCTCTTCGGGTCTATTTACCTTAGGCAGCAATGATAAATTAACTAGAGTTAATTTAAGCAGTATTGCAATTGAAATGGAGCCTGTGAAAAATCTAACTTTTGGCACTGGACTTTCTTACCGAACCTTGGCCTCGGCCTCAGCCGTTTTCAGTCTTGATTATTATACCGATTTATCTCAAAAAACAATAAAAAGTGAGGCAAAACAAGCCGAGGTGAACTTTAATGTCGAGTACACCCCAAAAAGAAAGCCCATTGGTTTTGCTGTCGAAAGATACAATGCAGACAGTCCTTTCACGAGGCTTTTTGTGAATTACAGTCAGGGATTCAAAGGACTATTTTCCAGTGATTTCAAGTATCAAAAAATACAAGTGTATTTCAAGCAACCTATAATAATTGGGCCATTAGGGCGTTCAAATATCATTGCGGAATTAGGAAAAACTTTCGGAACAATCCCTTTGGGGCTGATGAGCGTTGTTCCTGGAAACCAGACCTACTTTACTATTGATAATACTTTTAGCAATTTAAATTTTTACGAATTTGTGACGGATCAATATGTCACATTTCAATGGGATCATAACTTCAACGGAAGACTGTTATCCAGAATACCATTTATGCGAAAACTCAATTGGAGAGAACTAATAGGTATAAGAGGAGTTTATGGAACCATTTCACAAGCAAATAAAACCATCAATGCTTCGGGAGTTGATTACAAAGCCCCCGAAAGACCGTATTGGGAATACAGTGCTGGGATTGGTAATATCTTCAAACTAATTCGCATCGATTTTTCTTGGAGAGGGAATTACCTCGACAGCCCTGACGCTGCAAAATTTGCTGTTAAGGGTTCGTTTGGATTTTACTTTTAGAACCAACCAATCCCTTTATTTTCAGTTTCGCTCCAGAACAGTGTCGTTATTTAGACCCGAAAAAACTTCCTTAATTTCCGCAATAGGGCGAAAACGTAATAGACGAAAAGCACGGTTTTTTATTGTAAAAAGAGATGGTTTGCTTAAGTTTGTAGATATAAAATTATGTAAAAACAAGATGGCAGCAGACAAAATAACCACTTTTGATGTGTTAATCGAAATTCCAAGAGGCAGCAGAAACAAATACGAATACGACTTTGATATCAAAAGAATACGTTTTGACAGAATGTTGTTTTCCTCTATGATGTATCCGGCAGACTACGGATTTTTTCCTGAAACCTTGGCTCTAGACGGCGATCCATTGGATGTTTTAGTTTTGATAAACGAGCCTACTTTTCCAGGCTGTGTGATGGAAGTTAAGCCAATAGGTGTTTTTCACATGGCTGATGACAAAGGGTCAGACGATAAAATAATCTGTGTGCCAGTTTCAGACCCGATATGGAATTCGTTGAATAACTTGTCCGATATTAATAAGCATTTGTTGAAAGAAATTGAACATTTCTTCCAGGTGTATAAAGATCTTGAAAACAAAGTAGTAGACGTTGAAGGATGGGGAGACGCAGCAGAAGCGTTCTCCATTATTCAAGAATGTACGGTGCGTTTTGATCAAATCCCCAATAAACCCGAAGGGTTATTTAGTATTAAATAATTTTTCTGCATTATTTTTTCACTAAAAGCAATATTCGTCTGTTAGGATATTGCATTTTTAATTTCATTTCTGTACGTTTGCACCCTTATTTTGTACTTTTATTACCAAAAAAAAATTTAAATTTTATTTTATGAATACAATAATGATTTATGTGCCAATTATAATGGCATTAATTGGATTAGCTTTTATGGCAATCAAAAGGAGTTGGGTTTTAAAACAAGATGCCGGAGACGGTAAAATGAAAGAAATTTCAGACTATATCTACGAAGGAGCATTAGCCTTCTTAAAAGCAGAATACAGATTATTAGCCATATTTGTTGTTGTAGCAAGTGCGGTTTTAGCAGGAGTAACCTTTCTGCCAGGAGTAAAAACAGACATTTTAATAGTAGTAGCATTTATTTTTGGAGCTTTCTTTTCAGCATTAGCTGGAAACATGGGGATGAAAATTGCGACTAAAACAAATGTAAGAACCACTCAAGCCGCTCGTACCAGTTTGCCACAAGCATTAAAAGTGTCTTTTGGCGGCGGAACAGTAATGGGATTGGGAGTTGCAGGCTTAGCAGTATTAGGTTTGACAACATTTTTTATTATTTTCTTCCATGTATTTATGGATGGAGTTTGGGGAGTAGACGGAACCGATAAAATGACAATAGTTTTAGAAACCTTAGCGGGGTTCTCTCTTGGAGCAGAATCTATTGCTTTGTTTGCTCGTGTTGGGGGTGGAATTTATACTAAAGCTGCCGATGTTGGAGCTGACCTTGTAGGCAAAGTAGAAGCCGGAATACCAGAAGATGACCCAAGAAATCCAGCTACAATTGCTGATAATGTTGGTGATAACGTAGGTGATGTTGCCGGAATGGGTGCCGATTTATTTGGCTCGTATGTGGCAACTGTTCTAGCTGCCATGGTTCTTGGAAACTATGTAATTAAAGACATGGGTGGTGCGATAAATGATGCTTTTGGTGGTATTGGTCCCATTTTATTGCCGATGGCCATTGCGGGCTTCGGAATTTTATTTTCTATTATTGGAACAATGGTAGTAAAAATCTCTAGCGATGATGCTAAAGAGCCTCAAGTACAAAAGGCATTAAACATAGGAAACTGGATTTCTATTGTATTAACGGCTATTGCTTGTTATGTTTTAGTAAAATACATGTTGCCAGAAGTGATGACAATGGAATTCTTTGGCGAAGGAGCACAACAAATTTCTTCTATGCGTGTTTTCTATGCAACAATCGTAGGATTAGTTGTTGGAGCTACTATTTCATCAGTTACTGAATATTACACCGGATTAGGTACAAAACCCGTTATGGCTATTGTACAAAAATCATCTACTGGAGCGGGGACTAACGTAATTGCTGGCTTGGCAACCGGAATGATTTCTACATTCCCAACCGTGCTTTTATTTGCGGCTGCGATTTGGACCTCTTATGCTCTCGCTGGATTTTACGGTGTGGCTTTAGCGGCTTCGGCCATGATGGCAACCACAGCCATGCAATTAGCCATTGATGCTTTCGGACCAATTTCTGATAACGCCGGTGGAATTGCTGAAATGAGTGAATTACCAAAAGAGGTAAGAACAAGAACAGATATTTTGGATTCTGTTGGAAATACTACTGCCGCAACAGGAAAAGGTTTTGCCATTGCTTCGGCAGCCTTAACTTCATTAGCTTTATTTGCTGCTTATGTAACGTTCACAGGAATCGACGGCATCAATATTTTCAAAGCACCTGTTTTGGCCATGTTGTTTGTGGGTGGCATGATCCCTGTAGTTTTCTCTGCATTAGCAATGAATTCTGTTGGAAAAGCGGCTATGGATATGGTGTATGAAGTGCGTCGTCAGTTTAGAGAAATTCCAGGAATTATGGAAGGAACTGGCAAACCTGAATATGCTAAATGTGTTGATATTTCCACCAAAGCCGCATTGCGCGAAATGATGTTACCTGGCGTTTTGACTATTGGTTTTCCAATTGCAATCGTGCTTTTAGGAAAATTAGTTTACGGAGACAACAACCAATTAATTGCCGAAATGTTAGGGGGTTATATGGCTGGAGTTACCGTTTCTGGAGTGCTTTGGGCTGTTTTCCAAAACAATGCTGGTGGTGCTTGGGACAATGCTAAAAAATCTTTTGAAGCAGGAGTTTTAATTAATGGTGAGATGACCTACAAAGGTTCTGAGGCGCACAAAGCAGCCGTAACTGGAGATACAGTTGGTGACCCGTTCAAAGATACTTCTGGACCTTCGATGAACATCTTAATTAAATTAACTTGTTTGATAGGATTAGTTATCGCTCCTATTTTAGGGGCAGGTCACGAAGGTGGAACTAATGAAATGAAGTGTGCTATCGAAATGAAATCAGGTGAAGTTGACATGATGGGTAATTGCGACATGAGCAAATGTGCTAGTATTACAAAAGAGGAATGCGCTAAAATGTGTGATTCTTTAGGCTGTACTCCAGCGCAAAAAGAAATGTGTTTGTCTCATTATGATGCCAATGGAAAATTTGTAGCTCCTGCGGCTGAAAAATCATGTTGTACTAAACAAACAACCCCAGAAAAAAACACGAAAGTTGAAATTACAAACACTGACGGAAAAGCAAAAGCCACAGTGATCACCTCCGAAAACGGAAATGAAAAAACGCAAGTTTTTGAAGGGTCGCTAGAAGAGGTAAAAGCCAAAGTAGAGGCATTGAAATAGCCCACCTAAAACGCTTATAGTTAACAACGCCCCGCATTGCGGGGCGTTTTTTATGGGACTCGCTCCGCAAAGTCTCCGACTTTGAGGTAGGGTCTTTCGGTTTTTAACCGATTTAGTTTTGTGCTATTTAATATCTTTAGGTTTAATTTCTCGAAGCGCTGCTTCTATTTTTTGACACAGATTTCACAAATTTGCACAGAAAAATCTGTGTTAATTTGTGAAATCTGTGTTTTTTTAATACCTCTTGGACTCTGCCTAGAGGTAGTTTATTCAGTCAAAGACTGACACACACATCCTCAAAGTCCCGGACTTTGCGCAGCGGGTTTGTACAATTAATTTTTTTCAGTCAAAGACTGACACACACATCCTCAAAGTCACAGACTTTGCGGAGCGGGCTCTGCTTCTATTTTTTGACACAGATTTCACAAATTTGCACAGAAAAATCTGTGTTAATTTGTGAAATCTGTGTTTTTTTAATACCTCTTGGACTCTGCCTAGAGGTAGTTTTTTCAGTCAAAGA
>JBIILD010000085.1:0-7246 GCA_044232845.1 Flavobacterium sp. | reverse complement strand
AACAGTTCTTGTAGATCCGTCTTCTAATATTTCTTCTTTTAAAGAAGTGGCAAAAACAGCCAAGAACATTCTGTCTAATCCAACCGAAGTTTCTACTACGTAAGGCGTATAATTAGCGTTGGTTTCAGAGTCGAAATACTGCATTTTTTTTCCGGAGAACTTTTCGTGGGCTTTCAAATCGAAATCAGTTCTAGAGTGAATTCCTTCTAATTCTTTGAATCCAAAAGGGAAATTAAACTCAATATCGGCAGCGGCATTAGCATAATGCGCCAGTTTTTCGTGATCGTGAAAACGGTAATTTTCTTTTCCTAAACCTAGAGATAAATGCCAGTTGAGTCGGGCTGTTTTCCAATGTTCGTACCATTGCATTTCCGTGCCTGGTTTGACAAAAAATTGCATTTCCATTTGTTCAAATTCACGCATACGGAAAATAAACTGTCTGGCTACGATTTCGTTTCTGAACGCTTTTCCGGTTTGTGCGATTCCAAAAGGAATTTTCATTCTTCCTGATTTTTGAACATTCAAAAAATTCACAAAAATACCTTGGGCTGTTTCGGGACGCAAATATAAATCCATTGCCGTATCCGCAGAAGCGCCCAGTTTTGTACCGAACATCAAGTTAAATTGACGTACTTCGGTCCAGTTTCTAGAACCTGTTTCTGGACAAGCGATTTCTAATTCTTCGATTAATGCTTTAACATCCTCTAAGTCTTCGTTGCCAAGAGAACGAGCCATTCTTTCTAGAACTTCTCTTTCTTTGGCTTTGTATTCGACAACTCTGGTGTTTGTAGTTACAAATTCCTGTTCGTTGAAAGCATCTCCAAAACGAGCGCGTGCTTTTTCAATTTCCTTGATTGCTTTTTGATTCAGCTTTTCGGCATAATCTTCAATCAGGACATCGGCTCTATATCTTCTTTTCGAATCTTTGTTGTCAATTAAAGGGTCATTGAAAGCGTCAACGTGACCAGAAGCTTTCCAGGTCGTCGGGTGCATCAATATTGCAGCATCAAGTCCAACGATGTTATCGTTCATTTGAATCATCGCCTTCCACCAATATTCGCGTAAGTTCTTTTTTAATTCGACTCCATTTTGTGCATAATCATAGACTGCACTTAAACCATCGTATATTTCGCTAGACGGAAAAATGAATCCATATTCTTTTGCGTGCGAAACTACATTCTTAAATAAATCTTCTTGTTTTGCCATAGTGGTGCAAAAATATAAAAAGTGAACTTAAAAAAAGAAACATTTTTGAAGTTTGAATCATGGATTTCCTTATTTTTATATGTAAAAATCTACTTTTTATGTTTAAAAACATTGTTAATCTGTTTTTCCCGCCCGTTTGCTCTGGCTGTCATTCCTTATTAATATCAAATGAAAATGTGATTTGCACCCTTTGCCGACACACTATGCCACTGACGAATCATCATTTAAATCGGGAGAACGAAGCTTTCAAAAAGTTTTATGGAAGAATCCCAGTAGAATATGCTTCGGCATTGTTGTATTTTCACAAAAGAGGCATTGTTCAGGAATTAATTCATAATTTGAAATACAAGGGACAGGAAGAAATTGGAAGTGTTTTAGGCGCTTGGTATGCAGAAGATTTAAAAAACTTGACTATACTCCAATCTGTAGATGAAATTGTTTCAGTGCCCTTACACAAAAGAAAACTTAAGGAAAGAGGTTACAATCAAGTGGCTAATTTTGGATTGGTTCTTTCCGAAAATTTAAATATCCCTTTTAATGGAAGTCTATTGATTAGAAACATTTATTCCAAAACGCAGTCGAGAAAAAGTTTTTTGAATAGAAGCGATGGAATTGACGCTATATTTGACACTTCCTTTACCGAAAAGGACCACAACAAACATTTTTTGTTGATAGACGATGTTATTACAACCGGATCTACTTTAGAAGCATGTTCGCATGCTTTGCTTAAAATTCCAGGAGCAAAAATTAGTATTGTTTGTATGGCAATGGCGCATTCTTAATTGCTAATATAAAAATAGAAATCGAAAGCTTTTAAAACCTATAGGATCTAAATACCATATCACACTAATTCTTATAAAAATATTTCATTTACAGCGAATATAATTGTTATTTTGTGGTATCTAAATTTTGATTCATTATGTTGAAAAACAATTTTAAATATATTCTGTTTCTATTTGTATTAATACTTGTAAGTTGTGCCAAAAGAGGATCTATTACAGGGGGTTTAAAAGACACAATCGCTCCTGTTTTAAAAATGAGTTTTCCAAAAAATTTCAGCACCAATTTTAAAGGAAACCAGATTAAATTGACTTTTGACGAATACATCAAATTGAAAGACTTGAGAAAGCAATTGATTATTTCGCCCCCAATGAAAAATGAACCTTTGATATTGCCCACAAATGTGAGTAAATATCTGACAGTAAAAATAAATGATACGCTGCAACCCAATACCACTTATAGCTTCAATTTTGGTCAAAGCATCGAAGACAACAATGAGGGCAACCCTTTCAATCAGTTCAAATATGTGTTTTCAACCGGTACATATATTGATTCATTAACTCTTGGTGGAGCTATAAAAGACGCTTACAACAAAGAATTGGAATCATTTGTCTCGGTAATGCTTTATGAAGTAAATGATAAATTCAAGGATTCGGTGGTGTATAATCAAAATCCAAGGTATATTACTAATACTTTGGACAGCTCGAAAACCTTTAAATTAGAGAATTTAAAAGCCGGAAAATATCTTCTGGTAGCGATGAAAGATTACAATTCCAATACTAAATTTAATCCCGAAAAGGATAAAATTGGATTTAGAAAACAGTTCGTTACCATTCCAAATGATACCACTTTTGAATTAAAATTATTTAAGGAATCAGGTCCTTTTAAAGCATTCAAGCCTATTCAAACCTCAGATAACAGAATAATACTTCCTTATGAAGGAGTAGCGAAAGATTCTAAAATTACACTAAAAAATGGCGCGGAAATTTTACCTTCAATTATTACGAAGTTTCCAAAAAAAGATTCCCTTCAAATATGGTTTCAACCCTTAAAAGTAGATTCATTGCAATTGGCTGTGACTAAAAACAAATACAAAGTTGATTTTACTTTTAAAATCAAAGACCAGAAAAAAGACAGCCTAAAAATTAGTCCTATTCAAAATAGCATTTTAAATTTTAGAGAACAATTTACTTTGGGAACTGCTACCCCATTGATTAAATTTGACAATTCAAAAATAAAAATCTTCAATAAAGACTCAGTTGCAGTGGTTTTTACAACCAAATATGATGATTTCAACCAACAATTGCATTTTGACTTCAAGAAGGAGCCTTCAGAAAAATATACTTTCAGCATTATGCCAGGTGCATTGACCGATTATTTGAAACGATCAAATGACACCCTGGCTTATAAGCTGGCGACAAAAGATTTAGGCGATTATGGGAATCTAACTGTAAATCTAGAAAATGTAAACCGTTTTCCAGTGATTGTCGAATTAACCAATGATAAAGGAGATGTTCTCGCAACAGAATTTTCCGAAAGCAACACTAAAATCGAATTTAATTTGGTGGAGCCTGCATTATTTTGGCTTCGGTTAATTTATGACGACAACAAAAACAGGGAGTGGGATACAGGAAATTATATAGAAAAACGCCAAGCGGAGGAAGTGGTTTATTTTTCGAAACCCATTGACGTACGCGCCAATTGGGACGTGGAACAAGTTTTTGATGTCAGTATTCCTTATACTCCAGAAACAAAAAAGAAAGTTACCAATAAGAAATAAAGGTAAATCATCGATTGGGCTTTAGTTCAAAACAATCCCTATCGTTAAGGAAACCTAATTTTTTTCTGGTTTCGAGCATTTTTTCTTTGTTTAATACTATGAAAAAAATACCTTCCGTTTCTTGCGGTTCCAGCATATAATTTCCAAGGAAATCAATTGCTTGTGAGTGACCATTATATTCAAAATGAGAAGCGTCAAAACCAATTCTGTTCACGCCAATGGTATAACACATATTTTCGACCGAACGTGCCTTGAGCAAAACATCCCAGGCATTAATACGCGGTTTTGGCCAATTGGCAACATAAAGCAACACATCATAATCTTCTATATTTCTTGCAAAAACCGGAAAACGTAAATCGTAACATACGAGTGGACAAATCCTCCATCCTAAATAATCTACAATTAATTTTCGGTTCCCTGGAGTATACACTTTGTTTTCGCCTGCCAGGGTAAACAAATGTCGCTTATCATAAAATTGTATTTCGCCTGACGGAAAAACAAACACCAGTCGGTTGTAGTAATTATTGTTTTCCTTTATGACTAAACTCCCTGTAATTCCAATTTTTTTTGCTTTTGCCAACAATTGTAGCCACAAAATTGTTTCGCCTTCCATGGTTTCGGCAACGACCGAAGGATTCATTGAAAAACCCGTTGTAAACATTTCGGGAAGTACAACCAAATCAACTTTTTTAGCAATCGTATTGATTTTCTCTTCGAAATAATTTCGGTTAGCAATTGGGTTTTCCCAGAATAAGGAAGATTGTATGAGTGCAATTTTCATTTTATAAAATTAGTAAAAAATGGCACACAGATGAAACAGATTAAATATTTAAACATAAATAACTGATAGTCATTAATTTATTATCGTCTGTTATTTTAAAAATAAATTTTTACATGCAATTATTCCAAGTAATAGTATAGTTTTTCAATACTATTTAATTTTTTTTACAAAATTAATGGGTTCTGTTTTGTCAAAATTTAAAAAAATTAATTTTTAGAATCCGCCTTTAATGAAAAACTATACTACGCCTTGAGCAAGCATGGCATCGGCCACTTTAACAAATCCTGTAATGTTAGCGCCTTTCACGTAATCAACATAACCAGAGTCATCAGAACCATATTCAACACAGGAAGCGTGTATGCGTAACATGATTTCCTTCAATTTTTGTTCTACCTCTTCAGAAGTCCAGCTTAACCTCAAAGAATTTTGTGACATTTCTAGGCCTGATGTTGCCACACCGCCTGCATTTGATGCTTTTCCTGGGGCAAATAATAGTTTTGCTTTTTGAAAAACAAGGATGGCTTCTGGCGTAGAAGGCATATTGGCTCCTTCCGTTACGCAGATACAGCCATTTGCTACGAGTATTTTGGCATCATCTTCATTCAATTCATTTTGGGTTGCGCATGGCAAGGCAACATCGCATTTTACTTCCCAAGGACGTTTACCTGCAATGTATCTTGCATTTGGATACGTAGTAACATAATCACTGATTCTTCCTCTTAACACATTTTTTATCTCCATTATGTGGGCCAATTTAGCAGCGTCAATACCTTCTGCATCATAAATATATCCTGCAGAGTCAGACATTGTAACCACTTTTCCTCCCAATTGCGTTGCTTTTTCTGCAGCATACTGCGCCACATTTCCTGACCCGGAAACAACAATCGTTTTACCAGAAAAATTATCCCCCTTTGTAGCTAGCATACTTTGAGCAAAATATACCGCTCCATATCCTGTTGCCTCGGGTCTAATTAATGACCCTCCAAAGGAAATTCCTTTCCCAGTCAAAACTCCTGTAAATTCGTTCCTCAGCCTTTTATATTGCCCAAACATATAACCCACTTCTCTTCCACCTACACCCATATCTCCGGCCGGAACATCGGTATTTGCTCCAATGTACTTTGATAATTCAGTCATAAATGCTTGACAAAAATGCATCACTTCATTCTCTGATTTTCCTTTTGGGTCAAAATCAGCACCTCCCTTTCCACCGCCCATAGGCAAAGTGGTTAAACTGTTTTTAAAGGTTTGCTCAAAAGCCAAAAATTTCAAAATACTTAAATTTACCGAAGGATGAAAACGAATTCCTCCTTTATAGGGACCAATTGCCGAGTTCATCTGAACACGGTAACCTCTGTTTACCTGAGTTTCTCCTTTATCATCGACCCAAACTACGCGAAAAATAATAATCCGATCTGGCTCAACCATTCTTTCCAAAAGCATCTTGTTTTGGTATTTTTTATTTTGTTCAATATATGGAATCACCGTTTCAGCGACTTCCATAACTGCTTGCATAAACTCCGCCTCGTTGGGATTATTTTTGGCGACCGCTTCAATAAAGCTAGTAATACTTTTTGACATTATTTTTAGATTATTAACATTTGAGAAAATGTTATAGTTAATATTATATTAAAGATACATTATTAAAATATTTACAACAAAATTTATTCATGTAAGAAAAATAAAAAAACAATTTATTTTTTAGCATTAACTGATAACGTATGTTTATATTTGTAACTAAAATAATTATTAATTTATTTTTTTTTATATGTTTAAAAATAAAATAATTGCCTTGTTTCTTTACATATCCATTAATTTTGGGTACTCGCAATCTGATGGAACCTTTAAAGAGATTGGAGTAATGGCAGGGCCTGTTTTCTTTCAATCTGACTATGGGGAAAGGGGTAATTTTGAAAATTATATAAAACAAAATGGTTTTTCCATTGGAGTTTTTTATTATGTAACTCCTAATGTAAATTCTAAAAATATTGGAGAAAATTTAAAATTCAGACTCGAAGCTTCTTACATGAAAAGTCAACTTCAGCATTACGGAAAATGGGTTGATCCTAACAATAAAGAAAAATTTGCCAATCAATTACGAGCCATGCGAGGTTCAGTAAGCACAAAAAATTTGGGTTTTCAAGTAGAATATTATCCTTTTAAAACAGATGATTATTGTAGATTTTGTAGGTTATTTAATCCTTATGCAAGTTTAGGCACTCAATTAAGCGGGTATACTTCAGAAATTAGTTCTTCTTTAGGACAATTAGGAACTCCTAAAACAACTCCTGAAAAGTTCATTAATGGCTACAGAAATACAAATGCTATTACTGGGTCATTTACTGCTGGGTTTGGAGTTCGTTATAAATTTGCCAATGAAATGTCGGCCTTAATATTTGACTACAGATTACAATATTATTATACGGATTGGATTGATGGACTAAATCCTGATAAAAGTATTTATCCAGAAAACAAGTCGAATGATTATTCGACAACATTCAATTTTGGATACGTTTATTATTTTCAGTAAAGCATCAAGTGACGTAAATACGTATTTTATTTTTACATCTACTGGTCTAACCCCCTAATAATCGGACTTTAACATTTTAAGTTTTACAAATATACAAAATAAGTAAATATCTTTGCTTTGCAAGGAACAAACAAGGGCGAGTTTTATACCGATGTTTGTAGAGATGTTT
>JBIILD010000013.1:0-24416 GCA_044232845.1 Flavobacterium sp. | reverse complement strand
AAAAAAAAATTAAAACTCTGAATTTCAAATGTTTTACGGTTTTCCACATTTTAGCAAACTAATTTTAAAAATTAAAATTTATTATGACATTCGAGGCGAGATACTCGAGCTTTCGGCAATAGTCGATTTAAATCGTAAATATTTGATTGTTAACTCTAGCCGAAATCATGCACAAAAAAAGCCCTAATCGGGCTTTTCATATCTTATTCTTCCTCCTCACTCGAATGCGTTTTCGAATACCCTCTCCATTTCTCGATACAATCCTGAAAATCCTGGGGTAATTCGGTGTCAAAACGCATCATTTCTCCTGAGGTAGGATGCACAAAACCAAGTGTTTTGGCATGTAAAGCCTGCCTTGGCAAAGCCTTGAAACAATTTTCGATGAATTGTTTGTATTTTGTAAACGTGGTTCCTTTCAAAATCAAATGACCTCCGTAACGCTCGTCATTAAAAATAGGATGCCCAATGTGTTTCATGTGAACCCTGATTTGGTGAGTCCGGCCCGTTTCCAAAATACAAGAAACCAAAGTCACGTAGCCAAAACGTTCCAAAACTTTATAATGCGTCACGGCAGGTTTACCGATTTCGGGATCGGCAAAAACCGCCATTTGCATGCGGTCTTTTACGTGGCGGGCAATGTTACCTTCTATCGTTCCTTCGTCGGCAATCACATTTCCCCAAACTAGCGCAATGTATTCTCTTTCGGTAGTTTTGGCTTCAAATTGCTTGGCGAGATGCGTCATAGCCGCTTCGGTTTTGGCAATCACCAAAAGCCCTGAGGTGTCTTTATCAATTCGATGCACCAGTCCGGGACGTTCACTGCTATTCAAAGGCAAATTCTCGAAATGAAATGCCAAGGCATTCACTAGAGTTCCAGTATAATTTCCGTGACCGGGATGTACCACAAAATCCGGGGGTTTGTTGACAAGCAAAAGCGCAGTATCTTCATACACAATATTAAGCGGAATATCTTCGGGGTCAACCCTGTTTTCGAACGGCGGATGCGACAACATAATGCGCACCACATCAAAGGGCTTTACTTTATAGTTCGATTTTACGGCGAGGTCATTCACATAAATATCCCCAGCAGTGGCCGCATTTTGTATTTTATTTCGAGTCGCATTCGGAATCATGTTCATCAAGTACTTATCAATTCTCAGGAGCAATTGCCCCTTAGGAATGTCAAATCGATAATGTTCGTATAATTCGTCCTCTAAATCTGTAGTGTCACTATTACTGCTCATGTGCAGGCAATTGATCTGTTGATGTGGCTGTAGAGTCCACTTCTTCTACATAGCTTTCCTTCCCGTCGCCCAGTACCAAATCAATTTTAGAGGCTTTCAAAACGTGATCGCCCACTTTGAGGTTTCTTCCTTTGCAACGCATTTCTAAAACCATATCTTTTCCAAGATTCGGGATATAGGTAATCGTACCTTCCTCAAGACCCAAAGCCTTTAATGTAGGTACCGCTTCACGATATGTTTTTTGGATTAAATCTGGAATACGCACAGACGAAAAACCCGAAGCATTAATCTTGATATATACTTTTCTGCCTTCTTTTACCTTGGCACCCGGCAAAGGATCTTGCTCGACCACGCTAAATTTAGGGTAATCACTATTGTAATCTATGCTATCCAAAAGGACATAGTCCAAATCCAACTCATCTAATTTTTCCTCGACTTGTTCCTCGGTTAATTTGGCCAAATTGGGTACCGTGATTTCGTGACCATGATCTGTCGTGAAAGTCAACCAATGCACGAAGAAATAACCCAAAACGGCAAGAATAGCAAGAGCGGCAAGTGCTTGTCCAAAAAACACGCGGCTAGTAAGATAATTACGTAAGCTCATAAATTTAATTTAATAAGTTGCAAATATAAAGCTATTTCATTCCAAAAAAAATTCTAATTTTGTTTACTAGTTTTCATAGGAGCTATTTCCTGCTGTATGTTGTATCCAAACCAAAAAGCGTGGGATGCCGCTTCCACCTGCCTGTCGGCAGACAGGTCAGGGCTAAGGAAATCCTATTAACGATGCTGCTTTATTTTAACCAAAACCCAGAACCTAACACCCAAGACCTATAAAATGAAAAACATTGCCATCATCATGGGCGGATATTCAAGCGAATATAAAATCTCCTTAATCAGCGGAAACGTCGTCTATCAATTTCTTGACAAAACCAAATTCAACGGATTCAGAATCCATATTTTCAAAGAAAAATGGGTGTATGTCGATGACCATGATGCAGAATTTCCCATTGATAAAAACGATTTTTCAACAACGGTAAACGGAAGCAAAATCACTTTCGACTGTGTTTTCAATGCCATACACGGCACGCCAGGCGAAGATGGTTTGATGCAGGCTTATTTTGAATTAATCGGGATGCCGCAGTCTTCCTGCGATTATTATCAGGCGGCCTTGACATTCAACAAACGGGATTTATTGTCGGTTTTAAAACCTTACGGAATCAAAACTGCCACTTCGTATTATTTGAACAAAGGCGAACACATTGATACTGCCGAAATTGTGAAAGCAGTTGGATTGCCTTGTTTTGTAAAACCCAATAAATCAGGTTCCAGTTTTGGAATTTCCAAAGTAAAAACAGCTGCCGAAATACCCATCGCCATTGAAGTGGCTTACCAGGAAGACAACGAAATCATCATCGAAAGTTTCCTAGACGGCACCGAAGTTTCTGTTGGAGTTATTAATTTTAAAGGCGAAATAATCGTTTTACCCATCACTGAAATTGTTTCGGAGAATGATTTCTTCGATTACGAAGCCAAATATCATGGAAAGTCACAGGAAATAACACCCGCCAGAATCTCTGAAGAAATGACACAAAGAGTAAGTGAAGTGGCAAAACGCGCTTATGAAGTCTTGAAAATGAAAGGATTTTCCAGAAGCGAATTCATCTTTGTGGACGGCGAACCCCACATGCTCGAAATGAATACTATTCCGGGATTGACCACCGAAAGTCTCATTCCGCAACAAGCCAAGGCCGCCGGAATTTCGTTAGAGGATTTGTTTACTAATGCCATAGAATTGGCTTTAGCTGAATAACTAAATGTTTTAAAAACCTATAGAAACTCGTATAAAAAAAATGAGAAAAGCCATATTTCCCGGATCATTTGATCCCATCACTTTAGGTCATGAAGATATTATCCGAAGAGGCATCCCCTTATTTGACGAAATTGTCATTGCCATTGGCGTCAATGCCGAGAAAAAATATATGTTTTCACTTGAAGACAGAAAACGATTTATAGAAGAAACCTTCAAAAACGAACCAAAGGTTTCAATAGTAGTTTACGAAGGGTTGACCATTGATTTATGCAAAAGAATCAATGCTAATTTCATTCTTCGTGGATTACGAAATCCCGCCGATTTTGAGTTCGAAAAAGCCATAGCGCATACCAATAGACGGATGTCTAAAATTGAAACCGTTTTTTTACTAACCGCTGCAAAAACTTCCTTTATCAGTTCTAGTATTGTGAGAGATGTTATTCGAAATAACGGTCAATATGAATTACTGGTTCCTGAAGCCGTGAAAGTAAAGAAATAGTATTCTGTATACATTTGAATAAAGACTTTAATTAGCACTACTTTCGCAAAAAAATAGACAACAATAACACAATGGAAAGAACATTGAATAAACGCAGCGGGTCACAGTGTGAACTTTGCGCTGTCACCGAAAACCTAAAAGTTTTTGCCGTTTTACCGATAAAAAAAGGAAGTATTGACGAAAGCATTTTAGCTTGCAGTACTTGTATCGACCAAATTGAAAATCCAGGAAACGAAGATTTAAACCACTGGCGTTGCCTAAACGACAGCATGTGGAATGAGAACACAGCGGTTCAAGTGGTTGCCTGGAGAATGTTGAGCAGAACGCGAGCAGCGGGTTGGCCGAAAGAATTGCTGGATATGATGTACCTAGACGAAGATACTTTAGCTTGGGCGCAAGCCACTGGCGAAGGCGAAGAAGATGAAAACAAAGTCATTCACCGTGACAGCAACGGAGTAATTCTTGCTACTGGTGATTCTGTAGTTTTAATCAAAGATTTGAAAGTAAAAGGATCCAGTATGGTCGCCAAACAAGGAACTGCTGTAAGAAACATTCGATTAGACCACACGAATGCCGAATATATTGAAGGCAGAGTTGACGGACAAACAATAGTGATTATTACGCAATACGTGAAGAAAATATAGTCTTTACATGGCAGTTAGCAGTTAGCAGTTAGCAAAAAAAACGAAAACGTACTGAGAAATCAAGACGTTTTCGTTTTTTTTGAAGAGAGCCGTTTAACCCTCTTAATCTGAAATCTGAAATCTGAAATCTGAAATCTGAAATCTGAACACTACTCCTCTTCTTTCTTAATCACCTTTCGGGCAACCTCTATTTTGAATTTCTTGCCTTTCATTTTTTCGTCCTTGATGTTGTGAAGCAGGTCTTTTACCTTATTGAATTTTACAGCGGCAAAAGAGATGAAATCTTTGACTTCTATCAACCCTAAATCGCCCTTCTCCAACTTTCCTTTTTGGGAAAAGAAACCCACCACATCAATTTTATTCAATTTATTTTTCTTTCCACCACTGATGTAGATGGTTTGAAATTCAGGTGGTTTTGGTAAAGTCGTGCTGTTTTCTACTTTTAGGATTGGCATTCCATAATCAATATAGTCTAGTTTTTTTTCGCTGTCATGCGCAATGACATAAGCTGTTCCGGAAGCCAACATTCTTGCTGTTCTTCCGTTTCTGTGGGTGAATTCGTCTTCTTTGGAAGGCAAATGATAATGAATTACGTGCTTCATTTCGGGAATATCAAGTCCACGTGCGGCCAAATCCGTAGTGATTAAATAGTTTACACTTCCGTTTCTGAACTGGATTAGCGCCCGTTCGCGTTCGTCTTGATCCATTCCGCCATGATAATACGTAGCATAAATTCCTTTTTCGTTCAACGTATCGCTAATGCGTTCGGCCGCATCGCGATGGTTGCAAAACACCAAGGCTGATTGCGATTTCAACGAACAAATCAAGTTGAACAAACTCCCTATTTTGTCTTTTTCTTTCGAAACCACCATTTTAATGTCAAGATTGGATACTTCTTCTTCGCTTGGAATAAAATCCAAAATCGTAGGGTTCAAAACTCTGGTGTATTTTGGAATTTCGATATCGGAAGTTGCCGAAACCAAAACACGTTTGTTTAGTTTCGATAATTTTCCAATGATAAAAGACATTTGCTCATGAAAACCCAACTGCAAAGATTTGTCGAATTCGTCGAGAATCAAGGTTTCCATTTTGTCCAATCGAAAAGTGCCACGGTCGATATGATCAGCAATTCGTCCTGGTGTTCCAATTAAAACGGCTGGCGGATTGCTCAAATTCTTAATTTCAGTGTCGATAGAATGTCCGCCGTAACAAACATTTACTTTATATGCAGTACCCATTTTTTTCCAAACTTGCTCAATTTGCAAACCTAATTCGCGAGATGGAACCAGAATCAAACATTGAACAGACAATATTTCAGGTTTTAACATTTCGAAAATAGGCAACAAAAAAGCCAATGTTTTTCCGGAACCCGTTGGCGAAAGCAGTAAAACGTTATTGTCGCTTAAAATGGTTTCTTGGGCGGCAACTTGCATTTCGTTAAGGTTTTCGATGCCTAGATTCAGAAGAATATCGTTGGAATGAGGGTTTTTATTCATTTTGCAAATGTAAAATGAATTACGAGTTATAAGCTATGAATTATGGAATAAAAAAAAGATTATCATACAAGATTCTCTTCTTCAAACAACAATTTTATATTTTCATAAGAATTTTTCAAGGTTTCCGGAATTTCATTTGGCTTTAACCAAACCGCTTTTTCAATACCTTCGTCGATTTGCCCTACTGGAATTCCTTCAAAATCAGAAGCCATTTCAAACCAATGGGTGATTTTTAGTTTGTAAACTCCGTTTCTTTTGAATATATGATAGGTTTTTTGCAGTTTTTTGGTAACGGTCAATTGGTTGACTCCCGTTTCTTCTTCCACTTCACGCATGGCTGTGGCTTCTATTTCCTCTCCTTTTTCAATCCCGCCCTTGGGTAAATCCCATTTTCCGCCTCTAAAAATAAATAAAACCTCTCCTTTTTTGTTGTAAACCAATCCGCCTCCAGCTTTATTAACAGGAATTTTTGATTTCAAAGTTTTCATAATCTGCTTTTCGTCAGGATGATAGAGATAAGCCTTTTGAATTTTATTTTGAAAGATTTTTATTATAAGCTGCACAATATCAACACTCTCTAACAAGAAAAGTTGAAAATTAGTCTCTTTAGAGATTTCATTTGTCAAAAAAAGTGGTTTGTCGTTCACAAAAACTTTATACATTTGTATTATGATATTTAATAAAGATACTGCCGAGAAAACTGCCGAATTACTTTTGCAAATAAATGCAATTAAATTGAATCCAAGAAATCCTTTTACTTGGGCATCAGGATGGCAATCGCCAATTTATTGTGATAACCGATTAATTTTATCGTTTCCGCTCATAAGAAATTATGTTCGTGATGAGTTTGCGAAAAATATCGAAAAGCAATTTGGAAAGCCAGATGTCATTGCTGGCGTGGCCACAGGAGCGATTGGCATTGGAACTTTAGTAGCTGAAAGTCTGGGTTTACCCTTTGTGTATGTCCGACCGGAACCCAAAAAACATGGCAGACAAAACCAAGTGGAAGGTTTTCTACAAAAAGGACAAAACGTAGTGATTGTAGAAGATTTAATCAGCACGGGGAACAGCAGTTTGCTTGCTGTTGAAGCCTTGCGCGCTGAAGGAGCCAACATAAAAGGGATGGCTGCCATATTTACTTATGGTTTTGATGTTGCCCAAGAAAACTTCAAGAATGCCAATGTAGACTTGTTTACCTTGAGCAACTATCAAAACTTGTTGAATTTGGCGGTTGCTAAAAGATACATCACTGAAGAAGAAGAGCAAACGCTAAGAGAATGGAATTTAAGTCCATCGACTTGGGGTATTGCAGTATAAAAATTGATTTATTTAAGACTATTATCCCAAAACTAAGGAAATAAAAATTAAAAAATGAATTTAGAAAGTCCCAGAGTTACCGTTGGAAAATCGGCTCAAGAATTATTTGATTTGTTGAGTGATGTGCGAAATTTCGAGAAATTAATGCCCGAAAATATTGCTAAATTTGAAGTCCTTGGCGATGATTCTTTTGTTTTTGGACTAAGCGGCATGCCAGAAATAAAACTTAAAATGATAGAAAAAGTAGCGCCAACCAAACTAGTTTTAGGTGCCGCTAGTGACAAATTAGCTTTTACTTTAGAAGCAGATATTAATCCCCTTTCTGAAAACTCCTCTAATGTGCAATTGCTTTTTGAAGGCGAATTCAACGCCATGATGGCCATGATGATCAAAGGCCCAATTGGCAAATTCATAGAGACTCTGGCCGTGAATATGCCAAAATTATAATCCCATTTATTTTATAAACGGAAAACGTTCAGCGCAAGTTGAACGTTTTTTTGTTTCAATGGCCTTAATACAGCATTTGTATTTCTTTGATATCAAACTCAGAAACAGTATCATTTTCTAAAAGAATCCTGAGCTTTCCAATGTTGGAAACTCCTTGAATAATTCCCATGAATCGGTGTTGCTTTAGATCTTCAAAGGGCATCGGAATTCCTTTTTTGAATAGTTTGTTGGTATACTCCGACCGAAATAAACCCGAGTTTTCATTCCAAGACCCCATATTATGTTCCAATTTTTCGACAATCCTCAACAGAATCTCTTCCTTATCAAAAGGCGTATTACCAATCACGGCTAACGATGAGGCCTTTGGCAATTGTTCAAAATCTATTTGATTGACATTCAATCCCAAACCCACGATCGAAGAGATACTTCCTTTACTTTTAATACTGTTTTCAATGAGAACACCGCCTATCTTTTTATCATATGACATAATGTCGTTTGGCCATTTTATACTTAATTCAGGAATACCAAACTCTTCCAAAGCCTGAATTATTGAGACGGAAACCACGATATTGACATCGAAGATTTGACTGCTTTTTTTCGCAAAATCCCTAATCAAAATACTCATAATTAGGTTTTTACCGGTCTCAGAAACCCAAACCGAACCCATTTGTCCTTTGCCTTTTGTTTGATTTTCGGCGGTAACCACCGTAAAGTTCTCCACTGCTTGTTTAGCAGACAATCCTTTAAGAAAGTCATTTGTGGAATCTATGGCATCGAGTTTGATTCGTTTCATTTGTAGATTTTATTTGTTTTTTAAGGGTCAAACCTGTCTGCCGACAGCTAGAGGTAATTCAGAAATTTCTTTTATTTTAAGCATTAAAATGGGTTGTGCTCATTTCATGGGAAATTATTTGCGAAACATAATTTAATATTATGTTAAGGTTCAAAAATAATCACAAAAAATGGTAACTTTACCAACTTATATTAAAAATAATTCATGACAAAAAAGACTGTAAATAATGATCTTCTATTGGCTAACATCATTAAAGGTATAGAAGAAGTAAAAGGAAATGACATCGATATTCTAGATTTAAGGGAAATAGACACCGCCGTTTGTGACTATTTTATCATCTGCAACGGAAATTCAAACACCCAGGTTAACGCTATAGTTAACTCTATACAAAAGACAGTTTCAAAAGAATTAAAAGACAAGCCCTGGCATGTGGAAGGATCCGACAATGCCGAATGGGTACTAATGGATTATGTGCATATCGTGGTTCATGTTTTCCAAAAGCAAATTAGGGAATATTACAATATCGAGAGTCTTTGGGGAGATGCTAAAATCACAACAATCGAAAATAAATACTAAAAAACATACCAATAATGGCTAAAGATAATAATCCAAATTCAAACAAATTTAAAGTAAGTCCTTGGTTAATTTATACCGCAATATTACTGATTTTCTTGTTCATCAGTTTTATAACTGGAGGCTCTAACCTATCTGAACCCTCTCCGTTAACCTCTTCAAAATTTAATGCTTATTTAGAAAAAGGGCAGATTGAAAAAGTAATTGTTTATAATAAATCAGAAGCCGAAGTGTTCCTGAATGCCCAAGCATTAAAAGATCCCGCAAATAAGCCGGTAGCTAAAGATGTTTTTGACCGACCTAACAAAGGACCTCATTATACTTTTATCATTGGTAACGACCAATTATTTCAAACCAGGCTAGAAAAGGCAGTTAAAGAAGGAAAATTAAAAGATTTTAATTTCTTGCCAAAAAACAACTGGACCGATATCCTTATTAGTTTATTGCCAATCATCATTATCATTGGAGTTTGGTTATTCATCATGCGAAGAATGTCCGGAGGTGGTGGAGGCGGTGGAGGCCAAATTTTCAATATTGGAAAATCAAAAGCCAAGCTTTTTGACGAGAAAACAGACATCAAAACTACTTTTAAAGATGTTGCCGGCTTAGAAGGAGCAAAAGAAGAAATACAGGAAATTGTAGAATTCCTGAAAAACCCAGAAAAATACACCAATCTAGGAGGGAAAATTCCAAAAGGCGCACTGCTCGTTGGGCCTCCAGGAACAGGGAAAACCTTATTAGCAAAAGCCGTTGCCGGCGAGGCACAAGTACCTTTTTTCTCTTTATCAGGTTCTGATTTCGTAGAAATGTTTGTTGGAGTAGGTGCATCCCGTGTACGCGATTTATTCAAACAAGCCAAAGAAAAATCACCCGCAATTATCTTTATTGATGAAATTGATGCCGTAGGTAGAGCTCGAGGAAAAAGCAACATGTCAGGCGGAAATGACGAGCGTGAAAATACATTGAACCAACTGCTTACAGAAATGGACGGTTTTGGAACCAATTCCAACGTAATTGTATTAGCCGCAACAAATAGAGCCGATGTTTTGGACAAAGCCTTAATGCGTGCGGGTCGATTTGACAGACAAATTTTTGTGGACCTACCGGATATTCGGGAACGTGCTGAAATATTCTTGGTACATCTTGCCCCTTTGAAAAAAGTAGAAGGACTAGACACCGAATTTTTAGCCAAACAAACACCGGGTTTCTCAGGCGCTGATATTGCCAATGTATGTAACGAAGCGGCCTTAATCGCTGCTAGAAACAACAAAACAGCAGTAGATAAACAAGATTTTCTGGATGCGGTAGATAGAATTGTGGGCGGTCTTGAAAAGAAAAATAAAATAGTGACCCCAGAAGAAAAGAAAGCCATTGCCATTCACGAAGCGGGTCACGCCACGGTGAGTTGGATGTTAGAACATGCAGCACCATTGATAAAAGTAACGATTGTACCGAGAGGACAAAGCCTTGGGGCGGCTTGGTATTTACCGGAAGAACGCTTAATTGTTCGTACAGATCAAATGTTGGATGAAATGTGCGCCACCATGGGTGGTAGAGCCGCCGAGAAAGTAACATTCGACAGAATTTCGACAGGAGCGCTTAGTGATTTAGAAAAAGTGACTCGACAAGCTCGTGCCATGGTGACCATCTATGGCTTAAATGAAAAAATAGGAAACGTAACTTATTATGATTCAACTGGGCAAAGCGAGTACAGCTTTTCTAAACCCTATTCAGAAGAAACAGCCATGATTATTGATAAGGAAATCTCTTTATTAATTGAAAGCCAATACGAAAGAGCCATCAAGATATTAGAAGACAATAAAGACAAATTGAACCAATTGGCTGACATCTTAATAGAAAAAGAAGTGATCTTTAAGGATGATTTAGAAGCTATTTTTGGCAAAAGAGCCTTTGACACAAATCTGGAAGAAGTAAGTAAGCCGAAAGTTTTAATGTCGTAAAGTCAAAAGTCTCTATATAGTGAAAAACTTTTTAAAATCAGACAGTTACAATAAACTTCATTTTTTTAAAATACAACATTTTTTTTCATTTACTACTTAGTCCTCTAATAGAATATACAAAAATGTTTATTATTTTTAAAATCTTAATTCAAAACATACTTTTGAATTAAGATTTTTTTATCTTTGGACGTTTTCCAACTTTATATTAAAATTAGTATAGAAAAATATGAGTCTTTTTAGAAAAATTTTTGGCGCTACTAATCCAGCTTCTGAGGAAGAAAAAGATACTGAATATGGCCAATTCATTCCTGATGCCGACGCGTCTTTAGATGAAAAATTTATTTATAATTTTAAAAAAAATGGCGGTAAATTTTTATACTGTGAGAATATCACTGAAGTTACAGATCATTTTGAAAACATATTAGAAGAGAACGACTGGTTCGAGAGTGAAGCGCTATGTTATGAGCCTACTCTCTTCGGAATGCTGGATGAAAATAAAATCATCTATGACAAAGCTCAAAACCCCTCTTTTTTATTGGCAAGCTGTGAGAATCTGATTGCTGATGAAGGTTCTGTCTTATTTTCCTCCAACCAAATCAAACAAAAGAAACCAAACGAATTACCCGTAAATATTATCATTGTGGCCTCCATAAGCCAGATTATAGAATCAAAAAGTGACGGACTTAGTGTTATAAAAAAGAAATACTTAAGGGATTATCCAACAAATATAACCACCATAAAATATTTCGAGAAAGCGGCAGAAGAAAATTTTACCCATTATGGAAGTACTGCAAAAAACCTATATTTATTGCTTTTAGAAGATCTTTAAGATGAATGAAACACTCAAGAGATCTATATCGGGTGCGATTTATGTGATTCTATTGTTAGCTTCAATACTGTTTTCGACAAATAAAAATTTTGACAGTTTCTTTATTCTTTTTGGAATATTCTTAATAATAGCTGTTTTTGAATTTTGTGGTTTGGTAAATATCAACAAAACCGTTCCTATTCTTTTTGCCGGCGCCACTTATTTTCTGACGTATCGAATTGCAAATGCCACAAAGGGTGAGGTTTTATTATATTCCATCCGATACAATCAAAATATAGAGAAAATCGTTCTTTTTTTAGTGCTGCTAGTTTCATTAAAATGCCTTTTATTTTTATTTAACGAAAAGAAGACAACCCTTACTTCTTACTCAAAATATGTTTATTTAATTGGATACATCATCCTTCCTTTTCTTTTAATAACAAAAATTCCATTCGGAAAAGTAGGCTACAATCCCAAGATTATCATTAGCATTTTTATACTGATTTGGACAAATGACACCTTTGCTTATATTGTTGGAAAATCCATCGGAAAAAGAAAATTATTCGAAAAAGTATCTCCTAAAAAAACCATAGAGGGTTTTGTTGGAGGAGTTGTATTTGCTGTTTTAGCAAGTTATATTATTTCGAAATATTATATCGAAATTGTGGAATCCAATACTTTTATTTGGATAATAACAGCTTTAATAGTTAGTATTTTCGGAACCATTGGCGATTTAATTGAATCCAAATTCAAGCGCATTGCCGGAGTAAAAGATAGCGGAAGGATAATGCCCGGACACGGAGGTATTCTAGATCGACTGGATAGTGTTATATTTGCAACACCAATTATATTTTTATTTTACCAAATTCTAAACTATGTTTCATAAAGAAGGAGCTCAATCTATTTTAATAGGTACTGTTTTTACAGCTGTTGTACTGTTATTGTCCGATAAATTCATTGAATTGAATTGGCTAAAAATGGCCCTACAAATCAGTGCCTTTATACTATTAATCATCATATTGCAGTTTTTCAGAAACCCAAAACGAACCGTAATTTTTAATGAGAACCAAATTTTGTCTCCAGTAGACGGGAAAGTGGTCGTAATTGAAGAGGTCTATGAGGGGGAATTTTTCAAAGACAACCGAATTCAAGTTTCCATTTTTATGTCGCCCATCAATGTCCATGTCACCCGATATGCGCTCAGCGGAATCGTAAAATTCAGCAAATACCATCCCGGAAAATTCTTGGTGGCTTGGCATCCAAAAGCCAGTGAAGAAAATGAACGAACCACTGTCGTCATCGAAAATAAAACATTCGGAGCTATTTTATATCGCCAAATTGCGGGCGCTTTGGCTCGAAGAATAGTCAATTATGCCGAAGAAGGGATGCAAGTTATACAGGGTGAGGATGCTGGTTTTATAAAATTCGGTTCGAGAGTTGATTTGTTTTTACCCTTGGGCACTCCTATCAACGTGGTACTTAACCAAAAAGCAATAGGAGGAAAAACCGTTATCGCCACAAAATTGGGATGAACGAAAAAGATTTAGATACACGTTTTCAAGAAGCGGTAGCAATAGCTTCAATGATGACCCAGGAATCCCTGCCACAAGATGTGCAGTTACGTCTTTACGCCTTTTATAAGCAGGCAACTTATGGGACCTTAAGTTACAACCATTCTGAAAGCTATGATTTAAGAAATGCTTTCAAAACCAATGCCTGGATTCAAGTAAGCCATTTGTCTGTTGACCAGGCAAAAGAACATTACATAGAAATTATAAATTTCTTGTCGGAAAAATAAGTACGAGTTATGAAAAAAACACCTTTTCTAATCGCAAGTTTAGTGCTCTTTACAGCCTTAATATCCTGCAACAACAAAAAACTTACTGAAGTAGTCGAGGTGCCTTTACCCGCAGCCCAAGAAAAAATAACGATGGGAGTTCCGGATGATGTTAAGGCAGATGAAGGGTCATTTCAAATGGAAAAATTACCTTATTCGTATGAGGCCCTGACTCCATTCGTATCGGCATTAACAATGGAAATGCATTATTCAAAGCACTATCTGACATATACCAATAACTTAAACAAAGCAGTTGCTGGAACAGAATTAGAGAATCTAACCATTGAAGAAGTATTATCAAAATTAGACACGAGTATTCCCGAAATAAAAAACAATGCTGGTGGATATTACAACCATTCCCTATATTTCAAATGTATGGCACCACAAGGCGCTAGACAACCCAAAGACACTTTATCAACCGCTATCACAAAGAAGTTTGGTTCATTTGCTGAATTTACCACTTTATTCAAAGCGGAAGCCACAAAACAATTTGGCTCGGCTTGGGTATGGTTAATTGTGGATCGATCGGGAAATCTACAGATTAGTAGTACCCAAAATCAAGATAACCCACTAATGCGTAATGCACTCGTCTCAGGAACGCCAATTCTGGCATTAGACCTTTGGGAACATGCTTATTATCTAGATTACCAATACAAAAGAAAAAACTATGTTGATGCATTTTTCAAAGTAATCAATTGGAACAAGGTAGCCGAAAATTACGAAGAGGCCGTGAAGAAGTAATTAATTCAATACCAAACTATATATAAACGACTCAGAAGGGCCAATAGTAATTTGCGCCTTACCCTCCCCTTTTTCTACTCGCAATGAAACACTGCTTTCATGGTATAATTGATCTGTGATTTCATAAATTCCATCTTTCAAACCCCATTTTTGAATAATATCTGTGGGGATTCGCAATTCAAAATTACTTGTTTCAAGCCAATAAAAATTAGTTACCACTATCAATTTTTGAGTATCTGACCATCGCACATAGGAATAAATAGCGATGTCATAACCCGGGGTTAGATTCCGATTGTGAGATTGTATTTCTTGAAATTGACCCATTAAGGCAGAACTTTTAACAGAAAAATTGAGAACTCTTTTATAGAAATCGCGCAAATCTTTTTCGTCTTGAGAAAGTTGGCCCCCATCAAATTTCCCATCGTTCATCCAGCGTTGATGATTGGGCACGCCCACATAATCAAAAATAGAAGTTTTATGATACGTTCCAAAACCAGGGTTTTCATTTGCAGCTTCCCCTACTTCCTGTCCAAAATAAATCATGGTTGGTGCAGTGCTTATCGTGGTAGAAACAACCATTAAGGGCTTGCCTTTTTGTGGTGTTCCAGCAAATTCTGGGCTTGCCAATCGATGTTCATCGTGGTTATCCAGAAAATTCAACATGTGATGTTTAATATCAGTCCGGTTGTTTTGGATGTCCGAAAGTTCATCAGGCCAGGACCTACCTTGAATTATATCCTTCAGTTTATCGTAGGTTTCCACTTTATCGTAGAGATAATCCATTTTACCCAACCGAATATAATTCCGATATTCACTTGGTTTATAGACTTCGGCCATTAAAAAAGCTGCTGGATTGGCCATTTTTATAGCTGAATTCATATAACTCCAGAATTCATAAGGCACCATTTCCGCCATGTCATATCGAAAACCATCCACACCTTTGGCTGTCCAGTACAAAGCGACATCTCGGAATTTTATCCAGGAATTGGGCACATTCTTATCTTTCCAAAAATCGAAATGTTCCTGGCTCGATTTGGCATCAAAACCCTGAGGAATTTCCGGGAAATCTTTAGAACCATCGGGACGAATTCCGTAATTTATTTTAACGGTTTCATACCAATCGGTACCCTCAGGCTTCGCCATTCGATAACCGTTACCGGTCCATTTCGCTGGATATTCTTCGAATTTTTTATCAGAGAGCAGATTACTTTCGTCGGTTAATGGCGTGTCCGTATCAGGTATTTCAAAAGGCGTATTGGGAATATAATAAAAATTATTATCTCTATCGTATGCGACAGAAACATCGTCATCAGCGCCAAAATCCCGAGTACCTTCGGGATTGTTTTTCCCTTCATATTTTCGGGCAACATGATTGGGTACAATATCAATGATTACCTTCATTCCAGCTTTGTGAGTTCGGGCAATCAAGTCCTCAAATTCTTGTAAACGATTCACAGGATCCACCGCTAAATCTGGGTTTACATTATAGTAATCCTTGACGGCATACGGCGAACCGGCGCGTCCTTTTACCACCTTGGGATGATCATTCGAAATTCCGATTGAAGTGTAATCTCGAAACAAGGCGTGATGCAGAACCCCGGTGTACCAAATATAAGTAACCCCTAAATCCTTTATTTCTTTCAGTGCTTTAACCGTAAAATCATTAAACTTACCCACGCCATTCTCCTCAATGGTGCCCCAAGGTATGTTATTGGTGTTTTTGTTTCCAAATAATCGGATAAAAACCTGATAAACTACTATTTTATTGTCAGTCATATTCGTTTTCGCTTCTGTTATCGTACTCAAAAATCATTCCTTTTGTAGGCCGTTGCCATACATAGTTTGCCACTTCTGGGTTAGTCATCTTGTATTATGAAGATTTCATTACTACTCAAGTATTTATTTACCAGCTCCTCTGTTAGAATTCCTACACTCCAAAAGCAAAGTTGTAATTACCCGAAAATGGACACCTCTTATCTTTTTTTTTACAATTTCTAGATATTCAATATATAATTTTCTTTAATTACTAAGTAGTAAGTGAAATAGAATGTCCTATTTTAAAAATATGAAATGAGCATGACCTAAAATTAGTCGCAAAGACCAATGAAAATATGTGAATTACATATGACCGATAAAAAAACAATAAATATCTACATATGAAATGAGCATGACCTAAAATTAGTCGCAAAGACCAATGAAGATATATGCGAATTACATATGACCGATAAAAAAACAATAAATATCTACATATAAAACTTATTGTAATTCTCTGATTTGAAATAGTTTTTTACTCTGTAGCGACTTTTGACTTTACGACATTAAAACTTTCGACTTACTTACCTTTTATCATTTTAACCAATAGAATAGGAAACCTAAATTTATTTGGCCAAACTATTGAATCAGTTCCTGTTGAACTTTATCACCAATACTAAGCTCGGAATTCATCCAACAAAAATATGTTTTTTAGAAGCTAAAAGCAAAATACTATAAAATGCTTCGTTAGCGTGTATGACAAAAAGCTGCACAGAATAAATAATCCTCTATTTATTTCCCGTATTGGGAACTTTTTATTATCTTCGTCAAAAATTTGAACATTGAGAGTAATTGCGAAAAAAATATTGAGGAATTTTTGGGAATCACATACCGGTTGTGAACAACAACTAAAATCATGGTTTCAAGAAGTAAGTAACGCTCAATGGAGAAATCCTAATGAAATAAAAAAGGAATATCCAAATGCAAGTATTTTAAGCGATAACAGAATTGTTTTTAACATTAAAGGCAACAATTACAGATTGATTGTAAAGATAAATTATGATTATCAAATGGTTTGGATTCGATTTATTGGAACGCACGCAGAATATGACAAGATAAACGCAAACGAAATTTAAAAAAGCTATGGAAATTAAACCTATAAAAACAGCTAAAGATTATAATCAAGCACTCGAAAGACTTGAAACAATTTTTGATGCAAAAAAAGGTTCACCTGAAGGTGACGAACTTGAAGTGCTTGGAATTTTGATTGACCAATATGAAAATGAACACTTCCCTATCGGATTGCCTGATCCAATTGAAGCAATCAAATTCAGAATGGAACAAATGGGTTATAATCAAAACGATTTAGCCAATATTATTGGATTGAAAAGTCGAGCAAGCGAGATACTAAATAAAAAAAGAAAATTATCATTGGAAATGATTCGGCAATTACATGATAGATTGAACATTCCTACTGATGTTTTGATACAAACCTATTGAGAGGCACAATCGCTATTAAATGCTAAATCTCATGACTAGTTTTTCGGTAAATTGTTTGTTTCTTTTTTCTAACTTCGCTCGGTCGGTTATGAAAAAAAGCTTTCCATAAGCCGCCACGTGCTCTAGCATCGACCTTTTTAACTATTTTTGTGACCCATAAAACTCCGTGAACATTGCGAAAATTTTCGTGCCCTTCCGATAAATAAAAATAAATTTTGAATACCGATTTCCTAAAATACCAAGCCCAAACTTCTCCCTATCCTTTAGGAATGGAAGTTTCGTGTGCCAAAGGATCTTACATTTTCGATACCAATAATAAAAAATACCTAGATTTTGTGGCTGGCGTTTCGGCGTGTACGCTCGGACATCAACCATTAAGGGTTAATCAGGCGATAAAAGACCAATTGGATAAATATTCGCACGTGATGGTCTATGGCGAATATTCTCAAGGACCGGCGGTGGACTATTGCAAATTGCTGGCTTCACTCCTACCCAAACCATTAGAAAAAACCTATTTGGTTAATTCCGGTACCGAAGCCATTGAAGGTGCCTTAAAACTCGCCCGAAGAACCACAGGGAGAAGCCAATTGATTTCTTGCCATAATGCCTATCATGGCAACACCATGGGATCGTTGAGCGTGATGGGATTCGAGGAACGCAAACGAATTTTTCGTCCATTGGTTCCTGATGTTGAATTTATCACCTTTAACAACGAAGCCGACCTCGACAAAATAACTACCAAAACTGCGGGTATTCTGCTGGAAACCATTCAAGGGGGCGCGGGTTTTATTGAACCTCATAACGACTTCCTGAAAAAGGTTCGCGAACGCTGCAACAAAGTGGGCGCGCTCCTGATTCTTGACGAAATCCAACCGGGTTTCGGGAGAACGGGAAAACTTTTTGGGTTTCAACACTACGATGTTGTTCCCGATATTTTAGTCATGGGAAAAGGAATGGGGGGTGGCATGCCTGTGGGTGCTTTCACGGCATCCTCAGCAATGATGGATTTATTGAGCCACGATCCCAAGTTGGGACACATCACGACTTTTGGAGGTCATCCTGTCATTGCGGCAGCCTGCTTGGCTACTTTGCAAGAAATTACTGAAACAAATTTGATGGTAGAAGCTTTGGAAAAGGAAAAACTCATCCGATCACTTTTGGTACATCCTTTGCTACTAGAAATTCGAGGAAAAGGATTAATGCTGGCCGCCATGACCGGAAGCGCAACAATAACAAATGAAGTGATTCTTCGCTGTCAAGACAAGGGGCTCATTTTATTTTGGTTATTATTCGAAGCATGCGCCATAAGAATCACACCACCGTTAACCATTTCTGAGGATGAAATTCGAGAAGGTTGTGCCATAATGTTAGACGTGTTGAATGAAATAATGATATAAGATTGAAGATTTTGAGCTCGTTTCAAAATTAAAAATTACCAATCAACTTGTTAATTAAATTGTTTACAAAAATTCCAAATTTTCCTCACCATAACAATAAGGTTGCCTAATTTTATTTTGGCAAACTCAAAAAAAGAAAAGCTATGCAATTAAGCAACGAGGAAGAAGAATATAACCTATCGCTTTCCAAATTTGAGTCCATGTTGAAAACCAACAAAGTACTCTTTTTTGATTCCGAAGAATTTGAAGACATTATCCTGCACTATCTCGACATGGGCAAAGCCTCTTTGGCAAAAAAGGCCTTGAAACTCGCTTTAGAACAACACCCAAAATCTACCGGACTAAAATTAGTCCAAGTTGAAATGCTAGTTTTTGATGACAAACTCGAATTAGCCGAAAAGTTATTGAACGAATTGTACGCCATCGAGCCAACCAATGAAGAAATTTATATCCAAAAGGCTAACATTTGTTCCAAAAGAGATCAACATGAAAAAGCGGTTGAATTATTGAAAATTGCTTTAAAATATACCGATGATTTAGCCGATGTCTACAATTTAATCGGGATGGAATATCTCTTTACAGACAATCTGGAAATGGCCAAAGAAAGCTTCATCAAATGCTTAGAAGAAGATTTTGACGACCAATCCGCTTTATACAACGTGGTGTATTGCTTCGAATTCTTAGACCAGAATCAAGAAGCGATCACCTATTTGAAACAGTATATCGACAAAAATCCGTACAGCGAAATCGCCTGGCACCAGTTAGGCCGCCTGCATTACGGCGTAAAAGAATATGAAAGTGCTATTCGTGCTTTTGATTATGCCACACTCATTGACGACGAATTTCAGGGCGCTTTTATGGAGAAAGCCAAAGCTCTCGAACGCCTAAAAAAATACGAAGAAGCCATCGAAAGCTACAACCGAACCATTGAGCTAGACGATCCTACCTCCTATGCTTTGTTGCGCATTGGGAAATGCTACGAGAAATTAGGAAACAAGGTGCTGGCTTTAAAATATTACAACAAAACCGTTCACGAAGACCCCCTTTTAGACAAAGGATGGATTGCCATAACCGATTTTTATGTGCGCCAAAAAGATTTCCAAAAAGCACTGCTTTACGTCAACAAAGCGCTGGCGATTGACAATCAAAACCGAATGTATTGGAAGCGATATGCCACAATAAACAAACAATTGAACTTGTTTGAAGAGGCTGAATTTGGCTACCGAAAAGCGGTTGAGTTTGGCGATTACGAACTGGACACCTGGTTGTTTTGGGTGGACATCCTTCAATTTTTAGGAGAATTCGAAAGTGCCATACACACCTTGTTGCAAGCCTCGGAATATTTCCCAGAAGAAAACGAAGTCGAATATCGATTGGCTGGATTGTATTTTATGATTCAAGAGACTACCAAGGCAAAATTCCATTTAAGTAATGCTTTGCGATTGAATTTTGATAATTACATCCTTTTAGAAGATTTATTCCCCGTGGTTTGGGCGCGAAAAATGGTGCAAAATTACATTGCAAAACATACGAAATAAAACGCAACACCCATTTTATAATGATTGATATTATCAGAAAACGTTTTGGTTTATTGGGACGAAACATAAATTACTCCTTCTCTAAAGGCTATTTTACCGAGAAATTCAACACCGAGAATTTAGCAGGTTGTAGCTATGATAATTTTGACATTCCGGAAATAACCGCTTTCCCCGAAATCATAAAAAACACTCCCGACTTAAAAGGAATGAATGTCACCATACCGTATAAGGAAGTTGTGATCCCTTATTTGGACCAACTATCGAAAAAAGCAACTTTGATTGGCGCGGTAAATACCATTAAAATCAACAAAAAAGGAAAACTAAAGGGCTACAATACGGATTATTATGGTTTTATGAAATCCCTGCAGCCCTTATTGCAAGCGCACCATAAAAAAGCACTGATTTTAGGAACGGGTGGCGCATCAAAAGGGGTTGCTTTTGCCTTGGACGAACTGGGTATTGGGTACACTTTTGTTTCTAGGGAAGCCAAAGCAAACGCCATGGCTTATGATCAAATTAACTCTGGCACCTTTGACGAGTACCAAATCATCATCAATTCGAGTCCGGTGGGAACCAGCCCGAATACAGAGGCTTCGCCATTAATTCCCTACAACTATTTTACCGAGAAGCACATTGCTTACGATTTGATTTACAATCCTGCGGAAACCCAATTCCTCAAAAAAGCCAAAGTACAAGGCGCACAGACCAAAAATGGTCAGGACATGCTCATTTTTCAGGCAGAGAAAGCTTGGGAAATTTGGAATAAATAATCTCAGGGACAACAAAGGTTCATACTAACCTACATATCCTTTTACTTACTAAGCTCAAACCTAAAGCGAAACAGATTTGGGCTATATACGAGAATTATCTAGGACATAACAGCAGCAAAACTACCGAAATATATACCCATGTAAGTACCAAAAGTTTGCAACAAATAAGAATTTTTAATGATTTGTAAATAATTATTTATATATTTGATTTATAACTTCTACAAATTAGTTAATATACGCCAATAATTATTTAAATCTTCTCTAATTTGCATCGAGTATGAGAAATATTACAAGGAAAAAAAACAGTATAACAATACAAATTAACAACTTTAAAATATAGAAAAATGAAGAAAATAAAACAGATTTTAGCATCAATTTTTGTTTTGGCATTTATCACAGGATGTGATAAAGACAAAAATGAGCCAAAGGAAACTTTGGACAAGTCAACAATTAGTGCAAAATGGAATGTCAGCAATTCAAGTGATTATGATTCATTTGAATTCAATGAAAGTGGTAACTATATTGTTGTGAAAAATACAACAACTAAATCAACAGCTAAATCAACAAATGACCAAATCATCCTTTTTGGAACATATAAGATTATTGACAACAAAACAATTGTTCTTTCAGATTTTGGAACGATTATTATAACCAAAATTGATGAAAATTTAACAAGTTTCTCAATTAAACTAACAAGTGATCCCAACAATGAAATCATTATTAATGCTTCAAAACAAGAAGAAATAAAAAGTTCCACAAGGACTGACCTGCTATGTAGAACATGGGAAATGGTTACTTTTAATGGAGAACCTGTAGTTGGGAATGACACGGAATTAACAGTTTTATTTTCAAAAGCAGGAACTTATTTCGTTTCCAATGCTAACGATGGTGGTGGAGGTATAGCGCAATGGAAGTGGAATGATGACGCAGAAACACAATTACTTTATTCTTGGGAAGTAGTTCCAGTATTTAATGATGACCGTTATGTGGACATTCCTGAATTAACTTCAACTAAGCTAATAATTATTGAAGATAAAGAGACATATATTTTACAGCCTGTTTCTACTTCAAAATCAGTCATGAAAAATTCATTGAAAAATTCATCAAATAGGCAAATGAAATCTGGATTCTTTAACAAATAATAACGCATAACATATTGTTTTAGAAATAATGGGGTTAAGTGGGTAATTCAACCATTCTACAAAACTTAAACATTATTATCGGCGAACAGTTTTGTTACTCCAGTTCGTTAGTCTTGCTAAACTCAATCTTTAAAACAACAAACAAGAATCATTTTGCAATGAAAGCTAAGATTTATTTAGCGGCTCAAGCAGAATTAGCGGTATTATCAAAGCCTAGAAGAGCGGCATAATTTATTTTTTACACCAAATAAGTTGTTAACATTGTAAATGTTAAAACTGGATATTTGATAACTTTTTTGCGTAACGTGAGTAATCAAACAAATATATTAGATACTATTATTTCTAAAATCGGAATTAAAAATAGTCATATTTTTATAATTTCTGGTAATAAATTCAAAAGTTGCATTGAGTACATTTCCCATTGATTTTGCTTTCTTAAAGTTCAAATCACGGGTATATTGGTATAATTCTAATTTCAATTGCTTCACATGATTTTCAGGTGCAATAACATCGTCATCCATAATTTTTAACAATCTTTTAACGCGATTCTCGGCAGAATGAATTCTTTTGGCTAAAATGGCTCGTTCCTCATTTTTATATTGGTCTATTGAACTTTCTTGTAGTTTATCGTTAACCAATTGCACCATTGGATAATTTTCTTTGAAGAACTGTGGTTTATATATCTTAAAATCCCCTTCATAACATTGCTGATCAAAATCAATTGGACGAATTTTAAAAACCACATGATCAAAATCATGGTGCGGAATAATTACATAGTTATAAGCCCTCATATCGCCAAGAAGTCGAATCATGCAACGCTCATTAAATTTCACAAACTCTTTAGCAATTTGTGCTTTTTCATTTTCAGTACAATTTACCAATAGTGTTTTCATAAACACATCCCCAGGAATTCCTATAATATGTTCTTCAATCAAAGTGTCTTTATAAACCAAAAAATGGATCTTATCCGGAGAAAGAATGTGCTCTAACTCGAGTCCATAAACTCTTGAAGCGTCGGCCTTTTTAATATAAAAATAAACATAATTGTCATTCAAAATATTTCTGACCTTAATTCGGAAGGGCTTAGAATTTCCAAAAGTACAGTAGTCGATTGCGTCAATATTCAAAAACTTTATAGTATCCAGATTGCCATCCGAATGCAAATACGAGTATATTTTCTTTAAATTCAAATCAATTTCATTTCTTTCAAATTCAGTATAATAAACTCTAATCCATAAAGTATCTATTTCATTTTTATCATATACATTTACAGAGCCTGAAAAACGCAATAAATCATCATAAAAAATAGAAACCTTGGAGATGCGATCATACCGTTCCAAATAACCTAATAGTAAATTATTTATAGGATAGGTCGGTTTTTTAAAAAGCAGCAATGGCTCATTCATTTTGATTATATTTAGAACAAATTTAGGTTAAATTATAATTCAATAGTAAGAAAAACAAAGGTTCGACGTTTTATAAAACAAAATCATACTATAAATTGGAAACAATAATCAGAATTAACAACATCCATAAACGGTACGGCAGTATACAAGCCTTAAAAAACATTTCCTTTGAAATAAAAAAAGGCAATGTGTATGGCATTTTAGGACCCAATGGAAGCGGAAAATCAACCCTATTGTCTATTTTACTAAATGTCGTAAATAAAAATTCTGGAGACTATGAATGGTTTGGAGGAACAATGCAAACGCATGAAGCCCTAAAAAAAGTGGGGGCCATTATAGAACGTCCGAATTTCTATCCTTATATGACAGCTCATGAAAACCTGAAATTAGTATGTAAAATTAAAAACATCACTTATTCAAAAATACAAGAGAAGCTTGAATTAGTCGGTCTATATGATCGAAAAGACTCCTTATACAGTGCCTTTTCTCTAGGAATGAAACAACGTCTGGCGATTGCCTCTGCACTACTAAATGACCCGGAACTATTGATTCTAGACGAACCAACGAATGGATTAGACCCTCAAGGAATCCATCAAATACGCGATATTATCAAACAAATTGCCGCAAAAGGAACCACTATTCTACTCGCTTCCCATTTATTGGACGAAGTCGAAAAAGTATGTACACATATTATCGTTTTGAAAAAAGGGGAGATTTTGTATTCCGGTTTGGTGGAGG
>JBIILD010000084.1:0-7558 GCA_044232845.1 Flavobacterium sp. | reverse complement strand
GTAAAACCCTTTTGATGCAAAGTACTGATGGTCAAATTACCGAACCCTATTCTATTTCTGCCGGATTAGATTATCCAGGTGTGGGCCCGATGCACGCTCATTTATTTGAAACTAAACGTGCCGATTTTATTGCTATAACTGATGAAGATGCTATGAATTGGGGAATCAAATTATCAAAAACAGAAGGTATTATTCCTGCCATTGAAACTGCCCATGCCTTTGCTGTTTTAGACAAAATGAAATTCAAACCCGAAGATATAGTAGTCATCAATTTATCAGGTCGTGGAGACAAAGACTTGAATACGTATATTGATTATTTCAAATTGTAAATCAATAATAATTAAAGCTGATGGAAAAATTATTTGCCTACGGAACCCTTCAAGATAAAGACATTCAAGAAAATATTTTTGGAAGAATATTAAGAGGTACAAGCGAAATATTAGTGGGATATGTGTTAAAAAAAATTCAAATTGAAGAAGAATTCGGAATAGTCCAATATCCGATTATCATTGAAACTAATAATCCTGAAGATACTATTTCAGGAATTGTTTATGAAATCTCAGCAAATGATTTGCGTCAAGCGGATTTATACGAAGGAATGCATTACAAACGCATAGAAGCGCATTTGCAATCTAACGAAAAAGCTTGGATTTACAGCGTAGCTAACTAAACCTATTTAATATAAAAACATAAAAAAAATCTGTTCAAAACTTTAAAATGAATCGAATTAATCAAAAATTACAGGAAAACAAAAAATTGCTATCTATTTATTTTTCTGCAGGATATCCAAGTCTGAACGATACCGTACAAATCATTCAGGATTTAGAAAAAAATGGAGTTGACATGATTGAAATCGGATTGCCTTTTAGCGATCCATTGGCGGACGGACCAACCATTCAGGAGAGTTCTACTCAAGCCTTGCATAATGGTATGACCACTCAAGTCTTGTTTGACCAGCTTAAGGATATTCGTAAAACAGTTGCTATTCCGTTAGTGATTATGGGCTATTTCAATCCAATGTTGCAATATGGAATAGAAAATTTCTGCCAGAAATGTGCTGAAATTGGCATCGACGGTTTAATCATACCCGATTTGCCCGTTGCTATTTATGCTGAAAATTATAAGGCTATTTTTGAAAAATATGGCTTAATAAACGTGTTTCTAATTACCCCACAAACTTCAGCCGATCGTATTCATTTTATCGATAGCGTTTCTGATGGATTTATTTATATGGTTTCTTCGGCTAGTGTTACCGGTTCGCAATCTGGTTTCGGAAGCTCACAAGAAGCTTATTTTAAACGAATTGCTTCTATGAATTTAAAAAATCCTCAAATAATAGGTTTTGGAATTAGCGATAAAACTACGTTTGATCAAGCTACACAATTTGCAAAAGGAGCTATTATTGGTAGTGCATTTATTAAAAATCTAACTGAAAACGGAGTTGGTAGTATTGATAAATTTATTGGTAATATTGTTTAATTTAGAACAAATTGTCTGCCGAAACAGTTCGTTCTATCTTCTTACCTTCAAAAAATAATCAACGCGTAAAAACCAACTTATTCCCTTTAGATAAATTCGCATCAAACTGATAGCCTTCATAGTTAAACCCTTTTAAGTCCTCGATCGTTTCCACATTCGTATCAATGATGTAACGTACCATCAAACCACGTGCTTTCTTGGCAAAAAAACTGATTATCTTCAATTTTCCGTCTTTATAATCTTGAAATTCAGGAGTAATCACAGGAACTTTTAATGCCTTGACATCTATTGCAGAAAAATATTCATTACTTGCCAGATTAATAAACAACTCCCCTTCTTGGAGTTCTTTGTTTAACGCCTTGGTAATAATTACTTTCCAAAATTCGTATAAATTCTTACTGTCGTTGATGGGTAATTTGGTTCCCATTTCTAGCCGGTATGCTTGTATTAAATCTAGTGGTTTCAAGAGTCCGTATAATCCTGATAAAATCCTCAGACGAACTTGCAAAACAGCCAATTTTTCTGTTGAAATAGAATACGAATCTAATCCTGTATACACCTCTCCATCGAAAGCAAAAATAGCAGGTCGAGCATTTTCAGCATTGAAAGGGGTTCTCCAATCTTGGTTGCGTTGCCAATTCAAATCAGCGAGTTTATCGGAAATAGACATTAATTCAGAGAGTGCTGCAGGAGATTTTTGCTTGATTACTTTATTTATAATCTTACTTTCTTTTATAAATTGCGATGTTGTGAATTCTTGTGTTGGTAGTGCCGTTTCGAAATCTAATGACTTGGCTGGTGAAATAACGATTTTCATAATTAATATATCTCTTGATTCAAAGTTTCAAAAGTACAAATTGAAAAACTGAAAATGAAAATTGAATGGCACTTTATTTTAATACCTAAAGGCAAATATAACGGACAAAAACTTATAAAACTTGTGATTAAGAATATTATGGGTAAAGCCCCTAAATGTATTGGTATAGAAATCCTAATAACTATTCTAAAAATCATTTGCCTTACGCCAAAATAAAAATTACATTTGCAGCACTTTAACTTTTATATCTAAAATGAAGCGCAACACACAACAATTAAACGATTTAACGATCCAAGTCAGAAGAGACATTCTTCGCATGGTACACGCTGTCAATTCAGGTCATCCTGGTGGTTCACTAGGCTGTGCCGAATTTATGGTTGTATTATATCAGAATCTAATGGAACGAAAAGAAGGTTTTGATATGGACGGAATAGGAGAAGATCTTTTCTTTCTTTCGAACGGCCATATTTCTCCGGTATTCTACAGTGTCTTAGCAAGAAGCAGTTATTTCCCTGTTTCAGAATTAGCAACCTTCCGTCTTATTAATTCCAGATTACAAGGGCATCCAACAACGCATGACGGTTTACCAGGAGTGAGAATAGCTTCGGGTTCGCTTGGACAGGGATTGTCTGTGGGAATTGGTGCTGCACAAGCAAAAAAGTTAAACGGCGACACTCATCTTATCTATACTTTACACGGAGATGGCGAATTGCAAGAAGGTCAAAACTGGGAAGCCATTATGTATGCTTCTGCCAAAAAGGTAGACAATCTAATCGCCACCATCGATTTGAACGGAAAACAAATTGACGGAACCACCGACGAGGTTTTGGCAATGGGAAGTATCCGCGCCAAATTTGAAGCTTTTGATTGGGATGTTCTGGAAATCAAAGAAGGGAACAACATCGAGGCCATTATAGCCGGGATGAACGATGCCAAATCAAGAACCAGAAAAGGAAAACCAGTTTGTGTGCTATTGCATACCGAAATGGGGAATGGGGTTGATTACATGATGTACAGTCACGCTTGGCACGGAAAAGCACCTAATGATGCACAACTTGAAAATGCATTGAGCCAAAACTACAATACCGGAGGGGAAAGCGACTATTAAATCAGATTGCAGATTTTAGATTGCAGATTTTATATTCATGAAAAATCTTTCAATTGAAAAATCTTTTAATCTTTCAATAAAGAAAAATGAAAAAATATACAAATACAGGAAGTAAAGATACGCGTTCCGGTTTCGGAGCGGGAATGACTGAACTAGGTCAAACCAATGAAAACGTTGTGGCACTTTGTGCGGATTTAATTGGCTCGTTGAAATTTGATGATTTCAAGAAAAATCATCCAGAGCGTTTTTTCCAAATTGGGATTGCCGAAGCGAACATGATTGGAATTGCTGCTGGATTAACCATTGGTGGAAAAATTCCTTTTACGGGAACTTTCGCCAACTTTTCCACCGGAAGAGTTTATGACCAAATCCGCCAATCCGTGGCGTATTCTGAGAAAAACGTAAAAATTTGTGCTTCCCATGCCGGATTAACTTTGGGCGAAGATGGAGCCACACACCAAATATTAGAAGATATCGGACTGATGAAAATGTTGCCTGGAATGACGGTAATCAATACTTGTGATTACAACCAAACCAAAGCGGCTACATTAGCTATTGCAGACCATAACGGTCCCGTTTATTTGCGTTTTGGACGTCCTGTGGTGCCTAACTTTATGCCTGCTGACGAACCGTTTGAAATTGGGAAAGCAATTGTATTGAACGAAGGAACCGATGTAACGATTGTAGCCACCGGACATTTAGTTTGGGAAGCGCTAATCGCTGCTGAGGCATTGGAAGCCAAAGGAATTTCGGCAGAAGTGATTAACATTCACACCATCAAACCCTTGGATGAAGCCGCCATTTTGAAATCATTGGCAAAAACCAAATGTATCGTTACTGCCGAAGAGCACAATATCCTTGGAGGTCTTGGCGAAAGCGTGGCCAGAGTTTTGGCTTTGAATACGCCTACTCCACAAGAGTTTGTGGCTGTTCAAGATAGTTTTGGCGAAAGCGGAACACCGGCACAACTAATGGAAAAATACAAGCTAAACAATCAAGCGATTGAAGCGGCGGTAGAAAGAGTAATCAAGAGAAAGTAAAATAGCATTTTCAAAGTTTAAACCTTTGACAAGTTTAGCCATAAAAAAAATCCCGTTTCTATGATACGGGATTTTTTTGGGTATTATCTGTTTTTAAATTATGGGTAACTATTTTTATCAAGATAATCTGTTCCTTTACTTATCTCCAACTTTGTAGTATAACCATCTCCATCGTCGTCAACGTCTAAGAAATTGGGAATCCCATCGCCATCGGTATCATCAGGGTTTGTGGCAGGCGGAGTAGGGTAATTAATTAAATTCCTGTAATCATACATATAATCATCATCATCTAAATCCTCTTGATCATTTAAAATACCGTCTCCGTCAGTGTCTAACCTCTGAATAGCGTACAATTTAAAACTAAATACGAGTGGTGCATAACTAGGAATAGAACCTGGACGGTTTTCAAAATAAGCTAATCCAGAAGGAAGAAACATCACTCCAGCGCCAAAATCTTTATAAGTTATTGTATTATCACTATTAGAAGCGTAGCTACCGGTTCTAAATTGCGGAAAAATTTCACCCCAGCCTTTTATGGTTCCTAAGAGACTGAAAAATTGATTTGGAATTTTAGATTCTTCAAATAGGGTGGCAGTAACTGAGGTAACAGTCTTCGCTGTTATACTCTGCAAATAACTCCCACTATAGGATGTCCATACAGCATCGGTATTATTTGGCGATTCCCCTCCTTTAAGGGTCGCAGTATTCTTTTCACCCTCTCTTAACACTAAATAATAAATCGTATATTCTATACCGTGGAGATTAACTTCTCGAGTTAACAATTTAGGAAATCCAGATGCATTTAAATATGAATAAATAGATTTCTGAGTTGCAACATCCGTAATTGTTGCAATTTTTACATCTTGATCATCTGCTTTTCCTGGATTATTTACAACAGTGATATAATAAGTGTTTAAATACTTTTCAATGTCAGCAATATCAGTTTTATATTGTTCAGCATACGCTCTTGGTGGTGTACTTTCAACTGGGTCATTCTTGTCACATGAAAATAAAGAGAGGGTTGTAATTGTTACAATAAAATAAAACTTAAATTTGTTCATTATACCTGATTTTTAAGTGCGCAAGATACAATTTTGAATTATTTTTGCGTACTATTTAACTTCGATTTTGGAAAATTTATGAGAATAGACAAATATTTATGGTGCGTGCGTTATTATAAAACGCGAAACATGGTGACCGAAGCGTGCAAAAAAAACCATGTCACCGTAAATGGGCAGGTTGCCAAGGCATCAAAGGAAGTTTTTGCCACCGACAAAATCACGTTTCGAAAAGACCAAATCACCCAAATCATCACCGTATTGGACATTCCCGAAAATCGTGTGGGTGCGAAACTAGTGGATGTGTATCGAAAAAACGAAACTCCAGCAGAAGCCTTCGAACATTTAGAACTATTGAAATTATCCAAGGAACATTATCGGAAAAATGGTGACGGTCGTCCAACAAAAAAAGACCGTAGGGATATCGATGATTTTGGAAATCAAAAAACGGAATAAAAAACGAAAGCAACAGCACTAAAACAAACTTCAAATCTCAATAAAAATTCATAAAAAATGAGCCAAAACATCATCTTATCCAATCAAGAAATTGAGCACACCATCAAAAGAATCGCCTATCAAATCTATGAAACCTTTGTAGAGGAAGAGGAAATTGTCATTGCCGGAATTACCACCAACGGATTTATTTTTGCTCAAAAAATCACCGAAGCCTTGAAAAGTATTTCGTCTTTGAAAGTATCCCTTTGCGAAGTGCAAGTGAACAAACAAAATCCAGAATTGCCCATTCACACTTCTTTGACAAAAGAGCAATATAGCAATAAGGGTTTAGTCCTGGTGGACGATGTTTTAAACTCGGGAACGACTTTAATTTATGCCGTAAGGCATTTTTTGGACGTGCCCCTAAAAAAATTCAAAACGGCAGTATTGGTAAACCGAAACCATAAAAAATATCCCGTGAAAGCAGATTTCAAGGGCATCTCCCTTTCCACTTCTTCTCTCGAGCACGTGCAAGTGGTGTTTGATGAAAACGGAAATAGTTATGCGTATTTAAGCTAGGATTTTCAGAATATCCGCCACAGTCTCGCCTTTGGTTTTACCATCGATAGGGAGAGTATGTTGGGCTTGATTGTAATAAAAACTTCTTTCGAAAAGATGCTTGGCAATAAATTCCTTGATTTCGTCCTCACTCTTATTGGAAATTAAAGGCCGTTTACTCTTGTTGGAAGCCAATCGATTCGATAAGGTTTCAACAGAGGCCTTTAGGTAGATGGAAAATATACCGGCTCCTTTTAGGAGTTCGTGGTTGTTGGCATAACAAGGTGTCCCTCCCCCTAGCCCGATAATTTGAGTTTCGGAGGAATCTAACAATTCAATTAAAATTTCACGTTCCAATTTTCGAAAATAGAGCTCCCCTTTTTGTTCAAAAATTTCATTAATAGACAAGTTGGTTCGTTCTTCGATACTTTTATCCAAATCCACAAAGGGAATTCCGGTTTTTTTTGAGAGCCTACTAGCGATTGTAGACTTACCACAGCCCATATAACCTAATAAAATAATTTTTCTCATTTGAATAAAACCTTATGGATTAAGGCATTAAAGGGGTTTACTAAAAAAAGACAAATTTATACTAAAATACCTTTGAATACTTAAAAATAAGACCTTATATTTGCACCCGCATTCAAGAAAGTAAAAAGACTCGATAGCTCAGTTGGTAGAGCACATCACTTTTAATGATGGGGTCCTGGGTTCGAGCCCCAGTCGGGTCACCATTTTATAGAAAAAAAGTCTGGGCGAGAAGTTTATCCCGAACAGCGAAGCTAGAGGGAAGCCCCAGTCGGGTCACCATTTTATAGAAAAAAAGTCTGGGCGAGAAGTTTATCCCGAACAGCGAAGCTGGAGGGAAGCCCCAGTCGGGTCACCATTTTATAGAAAAAAAGTCTGGGCGAGAAGTTTATCCCGAACAGCGAAGCTGGAGGGAAGCCCCAGTCGGGTCACATTTTTTGTTATTTAAACATCCCTTTCTTGAAGCATAGACTCGATAGCTCAGTTGGTAGAGCACATCACTTTTAATGATGGGGTCCTGGGTTCGAGCCCCAGT
>JBIILD010000012.1:0-24942 GCA_044232845.1 Flavobacterium sp. | reverse complement strand
TGTTAATATTTACACTTAACTTTGTCATTGAAATAGTTTTTGCCGGTTTTTATTTTAATTTTGAAATGCAAAAATACAAAGTAAACGAGCCGTTATTGCATAATTTTGATTATTTTGCATCAAATATTTTGGATTCAACTATGACAGAAATTACAAATTATATTACCAATGAGTATAAAGCAATTGACAGCCAAGAAACTATTGCGGCAGCTCAAGCGTTTCTTGATGAATTGACTTTTTCCCATTTTCCGGTGGTAGAAGAGCAAATTTACATTGGCAGTATTGCGACTGAGGATATCGGAACTTTTAATAGTGATAAAAAAATAATCGATTATCGGTATTCTTTTGATAAATTTTTCGTCAGAACGAATATGGTCTGGCTAGATGTCTTAGAAGTATTTGCGCAAAACCATACTAACTTAGTCCCTGTTTTGAACGAAGAAAATAAATATGTAGGGTATTATGAGATCAGCGACATTATTGGCGTTTTTAACGACACCCCATTTTTAAAAGAACCAGGTGGAATTATTGTCGTCAAAAAAGAATTGGTAGATTATTCGCTAAGTCAAATCACACAAATTGTAGAAAGCAATAATGGTAAACTTTTGGGATTGTTTATCTCCGAGGCCGACCCATTATATGTTGAAGTGACTTTAAAAATAAGCTTAGGTCCCATGAATGAGATTATTCAAACCTTTAGAAGGTATAATTATGAAATTATATCTGAACATCACGAAGATAATTACATCAAAATATTAAAAGAACGCTCTGATTATTTGGACAAATATTTAAATATCTAAATCCTCACCCAAACCAACTCCAAACCTGTCTGCCGACAGGCAGAGGAGAGGGGTCAAATTATAAAAAAATGAAAGTAGCCATTTACGGGAAATACTATCTGAACAGCACAGAACCCATCATAAATGACATTTTTGTGTTTTTTAACAACAACGGTGTAGAAATGATTATCGAATCCGCTTTTTTGAAGATATTGCACAAAAAAAAAATCATCCAAAAAAAATATAAAACTTTTTCTTCTCACAAAGAGTTAGACAGCAGCTTTGATATGCTAATCAGCATTGGTGGCGATGGAACCATTTTAAGAGCCGCAACACTAGTGCGAAATTCTGGCGTTCCCATTTTGGGAATAAACGCAGGTCGATTGGGATTTTTAGCCACCGTTCAAAAGGAGAATATCGCTGAGTTCATGCAGTTTATTATTGATAAAAAATACACCCTTTCCAAAAGAACTTTGTTGAGTCTATCCTGTACCCCCTCAAATGCAGCGGTTGAAGAAATTAATTTTGCTATGAATGAAATTTCCGTTAGCCGAAAAGATACCACTTCTATGATTACTATAGAAACATATTTAAACAATGAGTTTTTAAATTCTTATTGGGCCGATGGTTTAATTATTGCAACTCCTACAGGCTCGACAGGCTATTCCATGAGTTGCGGAGGTCCTATATTAACCCCAGATGTAAAAGGATTAGTTATAACCCCAATTGCGCCACACAATCTAAACGCTCGCCCACTTGTGATTCCAGATGAGACCGAGATTCGACTGAAAGTTTCTGGAAGAGAAAAAAATTACTTAGTTTCCTTAGATTCAAGAATTACTTCCGTTAAAAACGAAACCATACTAGTTATTAAGAAAACCCCTTTTCAGATAAATATGGTCGAAATCCCTGAAGAAACGTTTTTGAAAACACTTCGAACCAAGCTATTTTGGGGTGAAGACCGAAGAAACTAAATCATTATTTAGCGGTCTACTATACGAATACCCCTATTTTTATCGTTTCTCTAGTACTAAACCCATGAATGGCAACCGGTTTTCGTGTCTTTTTATTGTTAAAGTACACATTAAAACCCTCAGGCGTTGATTCGAGTTGATAATTATTATATTTGCACGCAATTTTTATTTTAAAAATGTACAAACTTTTTAATATTTTATTTTTATTTCCCATTATGGCAATGAATGCTCAAATCCACGAAGTGGGTGTTTTTGTGGGAGGTAGTAATTACATTGGGGATGTGGGACTTACGAATTATATCTCTCCAAATAAACCAGCTATTGGAATACTATGGAAATGGAATAAAAGTTCTAGACATTCTTATCGTTTTTCATACACCCAATCCAAAATCACAGCTAATGACCTTGACTCAAACGAACCCAGCAGATATGACAGAAAATATCATTTTGAAAACAGCATAAAAGAAGTATCTTTAGGCCTTGAATTCAATTTTTTTGATTTTGATCTTCATAATATAGAAAAAAAAGTCAGCCCTTATGTATGTTCTGGGATAAGCTACTTCAGGTATGATGAATTGAATTTAAGTGGTACTTCTATTGTTCGAAATAATAAAAGCAGTAATTCGTTCGCACTTCCGATAATTCTTGGAGTAAAATCAAACATTACACCCAATATAATATTGGCTTTAGAGGTTGGAGCGAGATATACTTTAAATGATAATCTAGATGGGAGTAAACCAAAAATGATTGGTTTGGAATTTGGAAATATAAACAATAACGATTGGTATATTTTTTCAGGCTTAACCGTTACGTACACTTTTAAAAAAAGACCTTGTTATTGTGCAAAATAAAATATGGATTTACTAGAGAAAATAGACATAGCTAATTTACCCAAGCATATCGCCATTATAATGGATGGCAATGGGCGCTGGGCAAAACAAAAAGGCTTTCTAAGGGCAATGGGTCACGAAAACGGAACAAAATCTGTGAAAGAAACCATTGAAACTTGTACCAAGTTAGGAATAGAATTTCTTACGTTATATGCCTTCTCAACTGAAAATTGGAATAGGCCCAAACTAGAGGTAGAAACTTTGATGAAGTTATTGGTCAACTCTTTAAAAAAAGAACTTCAAACGCTAAAAGACAACAACATTAAGTTGAATGCTATTGGGAATTTGGAAAAATTACCAAAATCAGCCCAAAAGGAACTACTCGACGTAATTGAAGCCACCAAAGGCAATACCCGCATGACATTAACCTTAGCCTTAAGTTATGGTTCGAGAGAGGAAATAATAAATGCTGTAAGAAACATCAGTAATAAAGTTAAAAATAATATAATTTCAATAGACACTATTGACGATTCAATTATTAATGAGCATCTTTACACGCAAAATTTACCGGATGTAGATTTATTAATACGAACAAGCGGTGAACATAGAATAAGTAACTTTTTGTTGTGGCAAATTGCTTATGCAGAATTGTATTTTACAAATGTATTGTGGCCTGACTTCAAAGAGCATCATTTATATGAGGCTATCATTAGTTATCAAAAAAGAGAACGTAGATTTGGAAAAACAAGTGAACAAATTAAATAATTTTTTAGTGTTATATAAAAACATAAAAACTGTACTTATTTTATTGATTTTTGGAAGTTTTTCTCAAATTAAAGCACAAGAAAGAGTTCCTTTTGACCAAGGAAAAAAATATATTTTAGCAGATGTAGCCATAATAGGCAAATTAAGTTTCAACTCCCAAACCGTAGTAACTTTTGCTGGCCTCGAAAAGGGACAGGAAGTTACAATTCCTGGAGAAGAAATAAGCAACGCAATTAAAAAACTGGGGAAATTAGGGCTATTTGATGAAATTTCATTTTATGTCAATAAAATTCAAAATGACAGTATTTATCTTGATTTGAATATTGAAGAATTACCAAAGCTGAATGAAGTAAAGCTTGTTGGCGTAAAGAAAAGCAAAACCGAAGGCTTGATAAAAGATACGGATCTTATTAAAGGCAAAGTCGTGAATGAAAATTTGATAACCACCACAAAAAATTACATCGAAAATAAATACAAAAAGGATGGCTATTTCAATACTAAAGTTAATATAAATACTGTAAAAGATACTTCGGCAGTAAACCTAGTGCGGATGGTTGTGAGCATTGACAAAGGTGAAAAAGTGAAAATTCAAAATATTAATTTTGAAGGGAACACAAAATTATCAGACAAAACCTTGCGTAAAGCAATGAAAGATACCAAACAAAAAAATCCAATTCGCATCCTAAAATCCTCTAAATTTATCAAGGACAAATACAAAAGTGATTTGGAAAAAGTGATTGCCTCCTACAAAGAAAAAGGATATCGGGATGCAAGAATTATTGATGATTCAGTTGTTTACAATAAATCTAAAAATGCATTATCCGTTAGGATAAAAATGGAAGAGGGAAACCAATACTATTTTGGAAACATCAAGTTTTTGGGAAATACCGTTTATTCTGATCAAGGACTTAGTAGTATGATAGGCATAAAAAAAGGAGAAATATATAACGGCGTTCTTCTGGAAAAAAGGATAGCAGACAAATCGAAACCAGATGGCGATGACATTACTAATTTGTACCAAAATAATGGTTATTTATTTTCGAATATCAATGCCGTAGAGGTTAAAACAGTGAACGATACCATCGATTTTGAAGTACGAATTACCGAAGGTCCCATCGCCTATTTCAATAAAATTACGGTAACAGGAAACGACAAAACAAACGACCGCGTTATCTATAGAGAATTGAAAACAAAACCTGGAGAAAAATACAATAAAGAATTACTGATTAGAACCATTCGTGAAATTGGTCAATTGGGATTTTTTGACCCAGAAGCCATTGAGCCAAAATTCAAAAATGTGGATGCCTCAGCCGGAACTGTTGATATCGAATACCCCTTAACGGAAAAAGGGGCTAGCCAAATAGAACTTCAAGGAGGCTATGGGGGTGGCGGTTTTATAGGGACTTTAGGATTATCATTTAATAACTTTTCAGCCAAAAACCTCTTTAAAAAAGAAGCATACAAGCCACTTCCGATGGGAGATGGTCAAAAAGTATCCTTGCGATTACAAGGAAGTACTTTTTTTCAAACTTACAGTGTATCGTTCTCAGAACCTTGGTTTGGAGGAAAAAAACCAGTACAATTTAGCACCTCTGTATCTTACAGTAAACAGTTTTTAAACAATTTTCAAACCCAGACCGCTGATAAATCAAAGAGTTTTAATATTCTAACTTTATCTGTTGGTTTAGCTAAAAGATTGACGGTTCCGGACGATTTCTTCGTGTTGTCTCAATCGATAAGCTATCAGCATTATGACTTGAATAATTACAACACGGGGCTGTTTACTTTTGGCGATGGCGCCTCAAGAAACTTATCGTACACTATCGGATTATCAAGAAATAGTAAAGGGGTCAACCCAATATTCCCAACGTATGGATCTGATATTAGCCTGTCTGGAAAATTTACGGCCCCATATTCCTTAATAAACGGAATTGATTATGCAATATTAGGAGACAAAGAAGAATATAAATACAAGCATACAGGCAGTGCATATATAGGAACAAATGGCATAATAGTTAATGCAGGTGATTATGTGGAAGCTATTCCTAGCGCAACAAATCAAACTCCAAATAAAGCGGAATCGATTGCAAAAGCAGTGGCAGATCCTTCAAAAGTAGACCAAAAGAAATTTAATTGGCTAGAATATTATAAAATTAAATTTAAAGCCGATTGGTATACCAAAATTTATGGTAAATTAGTACTTCGAACACTAAGTGAATTTGGATTTTTAGGAGCCTATAATCAAGATCGAGGAATCATTCCTTTCGAAAGATTTTATTTAGGTGGTGACGGAATGGCGAATTTTTCAATGGACGGTAGAGAGACAGTTCAGTTAAGGGGATATCCTAATAACTCCTTGACACCCATTATTGCAGACCAAAATGACTCCCGATACGGACAACAAATTGGCGCTTCAGTGTATAACAAGTTTTCGATGGAGCTTCGTTATCCTATAACATTGAAATCGTCTGCCTCTATTTATGCGCTTGCCTTTATGGAAGCAGGCTCTTCGTTTGAAAGTTTCAGAGGGTATAACCCTTTTGATTTAAAACGTTCTGCAGGATTTGGTTTAAGGGTATTTATGCCCGCTTTTGGATTATTGGGTATAGATTTCGGAAATGGATTCGATGCTTTGCCCGGACAATCCAAAGCGAACGGTTGGGAAACCCACTTTATCATTGGCCAACAATTTTAAAAAACATTTGATTTAAGTTCTAAAAAATACAGTTATGAGAAAACACGTTTTGATTTTATTTGTGGTCCTTTTATTAGGAAATTCAATTCAAGCGCAAACCCGAGGGACTAAAATAGGATATATAGATATGGAGTACATTTTACAAAATGTGCCCAATTATATGGAAGCCCAAAACCAACTTGAACAAAAAGCCCAGGAATGGAAGCAGCAAGTTGAAGCCAAAAAAATCGCTATAAGCAAATTAAAAGATGCACTTAAAGCAGAGCAGGCGCTTCTGACAAAAGAACTTATTGATGAGAGACAAGCCGAAATCGATTATCTTGAAAACGAGAATTTAGATTACCAACAAAAAAGATTTGGTCCAAATGGAGATTTAATGCTTCAAAAATCAGTTTTGGCAAAACCAATACAGGATCAGGTCTTTACAACTATACAAGATATTGCCGAAGCTAAAAAATATGATTTCATATTTGACAAAACATCTGATTTGACAATGCTTTTTGCCGCAAAAAGATTTGATATTAGCGAACAGGTTTTACGAGTATTAAATCGAACCGAAAAAAGAGAACAACTTACCAAAAAGGAACTTGCGGCGGAACTTGCAAAAGAAATAAAAGAAGATGCTTTAGATGAAAATCCAGCGCTAACAGAGAGAAAGAATGCCCTTGAAGAGAAAAAAGCGGCAAGAGATAAAGCTCTAATAGACAGAAAATTATTGCAGGAACAAAAGAAAAAAGAAATAGAAGACAGGAAAAAACAACTTATAATCGATAAGGAAGCCAAAAAAAGTGGCGTAACTCCTGTAGATTCCAAAACATCTGGAACTACTCCCGAAACAGGTAAAGAATCGGCAAAAACAGCAGCTGCAGAGGCAAAACAAAAGCAAGAAGAGGAGAAAGCAAAAATACTAGAAGAACGCAAAAAAACGGTTGAAGATCGCAAAAAAGCTGTAGAAGAAAAAAGGAAACAAATACTTGAGGAAAGAGATGCCAAGAAAAGTGTAATAGCCCCCTCTGAATCAAAAACATCCGTAATTGTGCCCGAAAAAAATGAAGAATCCGCAAAAACGGCAGCTGTTGACGCAAAACAAAAGCAAGCAGAGGAGAAATCAAAAATATTGGAAGAACGCAAAAAAGTAATTGAAGATCAAAAAAAGGCTTTAGAAGAAAAAAAGAAACAAATACTTGAGGAAAGAGAAGCCAAGAAAAATGTGATAGCCCCTTCAGAATCAAAAACTTCTGCAATTGTGCCAGAAAAAAGTGTAGAAGTTTCAAAAACAACTGCTGCAGCTGAGGCGAAACAAAAGCAAGCAGAGGAGAAAGCAAAAATATTAGACGATCGCAAAAAAGTAATGGAAGATCAAAAAAAGGCTTTAGAAGAAAAAAAGAAACAGATATTACTAGATAGAGAAGCTAAAAAAGCTGGCACGATTTCTGAAACAAAAATTATAGAGGATATAAAAACACCCCCTACCGTAATTGAAACCTCAACAACCGTAGTGACCGAAAAAGTATCAGTAGAAGATGCCAAGAAAAAACAAATAGAAGCTAGAGCCAAAATAGTGGAAGATCGCAAAAAAGCGCTTGAAGACAATAAAAAAGCGCTAGAAGAAAAGAAGAAAAAAGTGCTTGAAGATCGACAATCCGCTCAAAAAGCCAACGAAGAAAAATTAAAAACAACAAAATAGATTACAAACAATAATTAATTACTAAATATTTTAAAAACGATGAAACAAATGAAAACTTTACTAATTGCTGCAATACTAACATTAGGAGCCAGCCAAACAATTAATGCACAAGCAAAAAAAACAGATGTAAATCAAACTAAAAAAACTGAAGTAGACACAAATCAACCTTCAAAAACTGCTCATGTTGATGTTAGCGAAATTATGTCAAAAATGCCAGCCATGTTGGATGCTCAAAAGCAACTCGAAAAATTAAGTACGACTTATGATGCTGATTACAAAAAAATGGCAGAAGAATTTCAGGCAAAATTAAAAAAATATGATGCCGAAGCTTCAACTGTTTCCGATGCAATAAATGGAGAACGTCAAAAAGAGGTTACTGATATGCAAAAAAGAATCCAAGAATTTGGTCAAAATGCCCAAAAAGAATTACAACAAAAACAAGAAGACATTACAAAACCTATCTACGAAAAAGTAAAAGCTTCTATCCAAAAAGTAGGTAAAGAAAAAGGCTTTCAGTATATTCTGGATGGCGCTACACTTTTACTTGCCGATGGTCCAAACTTGACTGCCGACGTTAAAAAGGATTTAGGTTTCTAATAAAAACGATTCGAATTTAAAAACTGCTCCCCCAGTTATGGATGGAGCAGTTTTTTTTTGTTAAAGTAAAAATTTACAGTACATTTAATCCTTCATAAGAACTGTTTTTATGCATGACAATCAACCTATCGGAATCTTTGACTCGGGCATTGGAGGAACGTCCATTTGGGCGGCAATCCACCATTTGCTTCCCAACGAGAAAACCATATACCTAGCCGATAGCAAAAATGCCCCTTACGGACAAAAATCCAAAGCCGAGATTATAGCGTTAAGCATAAAAAATACGGAGTTATTACTTAGCATGGGTTGCAAAATAATTGTGGTAGCCTGCAATACGGCAACCACCAATGCCATTAAGGAATTAAGAGCAAAATACTCGGTGCCGTTTATTGGCATAGAACCAGCCATAAAACCAGCTGCAACGCATTCGAAAACCCAAACCATAGGAATATTGGCAACACAGGGCACGTTAAATAGTGAACTTTTTAACAAAACCACCGAGAAGTTTCAGGATACAAAAATCATTGAACAGGTGGGTCATGGCATCGTTCAACTCATCGAAAGTGGTAAAATAGATTCACCCGAAATGACTAAATTACTCCAATCCTATCTTTCGCCAATGATTGAAGCCAATATTGATTTTCTGGTTTTAGGGTGCAGCCATTATCCTTATCTGATTCCACAAATAAAAAAAATAATTCCAGAAAACATTCACATTATCGATTCAGGCGAAGCGGTAGCCAAACAAACCCAAAACATATTACGAGAAAAAGTCGGTTTTTCAGTAGCCATAAAAAACGAACCTATTTTCTATACCAATTCTAACCCTAAAGTATTATCTGATATTCTAGAAAATAAATATAAAGTGATTGAAAAAGATTTTTAGGCCAAGATTATTCTTTTTTGTACCAACCTGAATACATCACATAATTATTGGCAATGCGTTCGATTTCACCAGCAAAATCGGACTGGTCGATATCCTTTACCTTTTTGGCAGGAACCCCAGCATAGATACTTCCCGACTCTACTACTGTGTTTTGAGTAACAACAGCACCTGCGGCAATAATGGAATTGCTTTCTATAACACAATTGTCCATCACTATGGCGCCCATTCCTATTAAAACATTATCGTGAACAGTACAGCCGTGAACTATCGCACGGTGTCCAATAGAGACATTATTTCCTATAATGGTAGGGTGTTTTTGATAGGTACAATGAATAATGGCACCGTCTTGAATATTCACTTTATTTCCAATGGTAATAAAATGAACATCGCCTCTAATAATGGCATTAAACCAAACGCTGCACAAATCGCCAAAAGTTACATCGCCTACTATAGTTGCATTCTCTGCAACATAGCAATCTTTAGGTATGGATGGGGTTTTCCCGTTTACAGATAGTATTGACATTCAGATAAATTAAGCGTGTGAATGATTTAACAAATTAATTAATGGCGGGGCATTTGCATTAATATCGCTCTCCTTGGCAAAATAAATTGATTCCTAGAGTGATTTGGTGATAGCCACCATTGTCAAATTTTATATCTCCAGAAACATGAGAATACGTATAGGCAAACATATAATTCTGAAAATTAACCCCAACAATTGGTGTAAGATATTGTAATTTTTGTGAAGAAATCGCGTTTCCACTAAGGTATTTGGCACCATCGAAACGTCTGCGATAGGATAAACCACCCCAAAGTTTTCCGAAATCGAAATTTTTGTAGGCTTTCATATTAATATCAATTGTTTTTTCTTTGGTTTTATCCAAAAGTTGGAACAAAATGGAGGGCTCCCATAATATTCTATCCATGGGGGGCTCCCATAATATTCTATCCTTATCTCCAAATAAATAACCAACACTTAATAAATATTTTCTTAGATTATCACTTTCATATTCCGTATAAATTCCTCTTCTTGTTTCAATAGCATTCTTTACTGTTCCATGAATATAAAAATCTAAATAATTGTACGATGCCCCAATATCAAAATTAAAATAAGAGTCTTTTTGAACAATGGTTCCGTCAATAATAGGGTCAAAATCGCCAGATTGCAAAAACTCAGTTTCGTCTAATTGACTTTGAATCAATCCTACGCTCATACCAAAAGACAGTTGATTCAAATCAATCTCGTCTCGGGAAAACATAATGTGATGCGCATAACTAAACTTAACTCCGTTCTGCGAATGATAACCGTTTTTATCGCTAAAAAGTATAATTCCCATTCCAGATTTTTCCCCCACTCTTCCATTAAAACTTAGGGTTTGGAGCGCTGGCGCATCGACCTGATCAAACCATTGTTTTCGAGCGGTAAGTCTAATTTTTGCACAGTTTGCTGCTCCTGCCATTGAAGGGTGAATCAAATAATAATTATCCGATAAATAATCAGAATAGACCGCAATTCCCTCCTGTGAAAAAGAGTTCTGGCTAAACAGAATAAGTACTAATAAAATCTTGATTTTATGAATCATTCAAAAAGTGTTATGTTGCGGAGCTTTGGAGCCAATAAAAACAACGTAAAAAAAGAATAAATATTCAATTGAAATGGTATTAAAATTAATTTATTCATTAAAAAACCAAATATAGGTATTAGTAGAAAATAACTTCGCTAAATTTGTAAAAAAATAAAAAACTCATGCCAAAAATAACTACAAAAGATACACAAAACCCAAGTATATTAAAATTCGAATTCGAAGATTTTATCACCCAAAATGAGAGTTTTGAATTCAAAAATATTGATGAGGCCAAAAATTCACCTTTGGCACAACAACTATTTTATTTGCCTTTTGTAAAAATAGTCTATATCTCGGGGAATTTCATCGCTATTGAAAAATTTAGTATTGTAGAATGGGAAGACGTAAAGGATGCCGTAGCAGAACAAATAGAGTTGTTTGTTTCCAATGGTGGACTAATTATTACCCCATCAGAAAATAAAACGCAAAAACAACCTATAACCGTTTATGGTGAAACAACTCCAAACCCGGCAGCTTTGAAATTTGTGGTAAGCAGAATGTTGACAAAAACTGCTATTGAATTTAAAAACATTGATGAGACGGCGGCTTCTCCATTGGCAAAAGAATTATTCAAATTTGCCTATGTAAAAGAAGTTTTTATGGATGAAAATTACATTTCGGTAACCAAATATGAAATCAACGATTGGCAAGATATCACCTTGGAAATAAGAAGTTTTATCAAACAATATATCGAGAATGGCGGAATTGTACTTGATGAAAACTTGGTCACTGCAAGCGTTGAACAAGAGGCTATAAAAACGGAAAACTTTGATAAGCTAGACCTCACCTCACAACAAATCATCAACATACTAGAAGAATATGTAAAACCCGCGGTTCAAGCCGATGGTGGAAATATCGCGTTTGAATCGTATGATGAGGCAACAAAAACAGCAAAAGTTATCCTTCAAGGAGCCTGCAGCGGCTGTCCTTCCTCTACTTTTACCTTAAAAAGCGGGATAGAAAACATGCTAAAAAGCATGCTTAACGACGAAAGCATCACCGTTGAAGCCGTAAATGCATAATTAGCTTTCAAAAATGAACCAACTTTCGCAAGAAACTAGTCCGTATTTGTTACAACACGCCACTAATCCCGTACATTGGAAAGCTTGGAATACAAAATCATTGGGAGAAGCCAAAGAAAAAAATAAGCTGATTATTATAAGTATCGGTTATTCGGCTTGCCATTGGTGCCATGTCATGGAACACGAAAGCTTCGAAGATCAGGAAGTCGCCGAGGTCATGAATGCTCATTTTATTTCCATCAAAGTGGACCGAGAAGAACGCCCTGATGTGGATGCGGTTTATATGAAAGCTATTCAAATTATGACTGGTCGCGGCGGATGGCCACTAAATGTGGTTACGCTTCCGGATGGGAGACCAGTTTGGGGAGGAACTTATTTTAGAAAGCAGGATTGGATGCAAACCCTCAGTCAATTACAGGAAATATACCTTTCCGATTCCGAGAAAATGATTGATTATGCCGAAAAACTACATCAAGGTATTCAATCCATCGGAATTGAACAAAATGAAAACCCGACTGTCATTCTAAGTACATCATCTCGAGCGCAGTCGAGAGATGAGGTACAAAAACAAACTGCCGCTTTAGTAGAAAAATGGAAAAAGAGTTTCGATTGGGAATTTGGTGGAATGGCGAGTTCTCCCAAGTTTATGATGCCCAATAATTATCATTTCTTGTTGCGTTTCGCACACCAAAAAAACGACAACGAATTACTTGAATTTGTAAATCTCACCTTAACCAGAATGGCCTTCGGAGGCATTTTTGACACTGTTGACGGTGGATTTTCACGTTATTCTGTTGACAATAAATGGCACGTTCCCCATTTCGAAAAAATGCTGTATGACAATGGACAATTGGTTTCCTTATACAGCGACGCCTTCAAACTGACGTCGAATCCTTTGTATAAAGAAGTCATCGAAAAAACACTTTCTTTCGTCGAAAGGGAATTAATGAATGAAGATGGCGGATTTTATTGCGCACTCGATGCTGATAGTTTAGATGCAGAAAATCATCTGGAAGAAGGTGCTTTTTATGTTTGGAAAATTCCGGAATTGAAGACTATTATTAGCGATGATTTCGATTTATTCAGTCAAGTTTTCAATATCAATACCTTTGGATTATGGGAAGACGGAAATTATGTCTTGATTCAAAATCAAAGTTTGGAAGGAATTGCAAAAGACAATCAAATATCCCTTTATGAACTTGAAAGTAAAAAGAAAAACTGGGAGCAAAAACTCTATATCGAAAGAGAAAAACGCTCTAAACCTAGATTGGACGACAAATGTTTGACTTCCTGGAACGCGATTATGCTCACAGGATTTGTTGACGCTTACAAAGCCTTTGAAGATACTAAATATTTAGAATTGGCTTTGCAAAACGCCAACTTCATCATTAAAAATCTGTGGTCAAGCGACGGAAATTTATTTCATAATTATAAAAATCAAAAAAGCACCATCAACGGCTATTTGGAGGATTATTGCTTTGTTATTGCTGCGTTTATTAGTATATACGAAGTGACTTTTGACAAAAAATGGCTATTAAATGCCAAACAATTGACTGATTACAGTTTGGAGCATTTTTTTAACGAGAAAACGGGTTATTTTGCTTTTACTTCCAATCTGGACGAAGCTTTGATAACAACACATTTTGAAACAGAAGACAACGTGATTCCAGCATCGAATTCGGTTATGGGTAAAAACTTATTTAAGTTGGGTATTTATTTTGAAAATTCCTATTATGAAAAAGTGAGTCAACAAATGGTACAAGATATCATAACCCGCGTTGAATATCCCTCGGCCTATTCCAATTGGATGGATTTGGCATTGAATTATTCGGAAGAAAACAAGGAATTGGCGATTTGTGGTGATTTGGCATTGGAATATTGTACCAAAATAAACAGCTTCTATTTTGCAAATGTGACTTTGGCCGGAACTGAAAAAGCCTCCAGCCTTCCTTTTCTGAAGAATCGCTACAATGAAAAAGAAACGCTTTTTTATCTCTGCCAAAACAAAACTTGTTCAGCCCCAAGTGCTGATTTTAAATCAATCATTGCCCAATTAAAATAGTCAGTTTACTAGTTAATCAGATTTAGTTGTTGAATCCACCGTTGTTGAATCTACCGTCTAAATAATATTCATTTCCTTACTTTTAGTATCTTTGCCACAATAAAATGAAAAATGAAAAATATCATCATTACAGGAACTTCAAGAGGAATTGGTTATGAATTAGCCCTGCAGTTTGCCAATGCCGGATACAACGTATTAGCTATCTCCAGAAAAACGCCTCAAGCACTTATTGAAAACCAAAATATTACTTGTCTCTCTGTCGATTTATCCGATGAATCCGAAATGCAGCAAGTAGCAAATTTTCTCTCTCATTCATGGGTAACGGTGGATGTAATAATTCATAATGCTGGTAGATTATTGTTGAAACCTTTTTCAGAAACGACTCAAACCGACTTTGAAAACAGCTATAAAGTCAATGTTTTTGGCGTGGCCAATTTGACTCGTACCTGCATACCTTATTTGCAAAAAGGGAGTCACGTGGTTACTATAAGCTCCATGGGCGGTATTCAAGGAAGCCTAAAATTTGCGGGTCTTGCAGCTTATAGTTCTAGTAAAGGAGCCGTAATTACGTTGTCAGAATTGCTGGCTGAAGAATACAAAGAAAAAGGAATTGCATTCAATGTTCTAGCTCTTGGAGCCGTTCAAACAGAAATGTTGCAAGAAGCATTTCCGGGTTATGAAGCGCCAATTTCAGCAAAGGATATGGCCAATTATATTTTTGATTTTGCCTTGACCGGAAATAAATATTACAATGGAAAAGTGCTACAAGTTTCATCAACCAATCCTTAATTTAAATAACTTTTTGTCTTCTCGAGCGCAGTCGAGAGATTTTATAAATGAGCGATACACTTTCTAAATATCTTCCAGAACACGCCGTAAAACCTGTTTTCGAACTGATTGTGGCTAACGAAGTTCATCTTAAAATCGTGAATGAGCGTGTAACTCGACATGGTGATTACCGTAAGGGATTGAACGGGAAACACGAAATTACAGTCAACTCTAGTTTGAATAAATACAAGTTTTTGATTACGTTAGTTCACGAAATTTCTCATTTGGTTGCTTTTGAAAAATTTGGACGCAACATCAAACCCCACGGAAACGAGTGGAAATATTCCTTCCAACGATTGATGATTCCCTTTATTCGTCCGGAGATTTTCCCGAATCATTTATTACCCTTATTGGCAAGACATTTTAAGAATCCTTCTGCAAGCAGTGATACAGATGCCACATTGGCCTTGGCACTCAAACAGTTTGATGCCCAAAATGATAAAAACTATATCTTTGAAATCCCTTACGGCAGTATTTTCAGGATTCACAACGGCAAAATTTTTAAAAAAGGCGCTTTAAGGACGAAACGGTTTGAGTGTTTGGAAATAAGTTCTGCAAGAACCTATCTTTTTAATCCAAATGCCGAGGTAGAATTATTGCCGAGTTAATTATATTTGCCACATTAAAAAAAGAGTATTTCATTTCAATAGCAAGCGGAATCCGTAAAGATCATGAATAAAAATTATTACGCAATTATAATGGCCGGGGGAGTTGGATCCCGATTTTGGCCCGTAAGCACAACTGAATTTCCAAAGCAGTTTCACGATATGCTGGGTGCGGGTGAAACCCTAATCCAAAAAACATTCAGCCGATTGTCAAAATTGATTCCTGTTGAAAACATACTGATTTTAACCAACGAAAGATACAATTCCATTGTATTGGATCAATTGCCAATGGTGAAACAGGAACAGGTTTTATTAGAACCTGCGATGAGAAATACGGCTCCGTGTATTTTATATGCTTCATTAAAAATTCAAAAACAAAATCCAGACGCCGTTATGGTGGTTGCACCAAGCGATCATTGGATAGAGGACGAAAATGCTTTTGCCCAAAATTTGAAAAGTTGTTTCGATTTTTGTACCAAAGAAAATGCCTTGATGACTCTGGGTATTCAACCTACTTTTCCTAATACCGGTTTTGGTTATATTGAATACGATAAAAAAGATCCTAATTTAATAAAAAAAGTTTCTCAATTTCGCGAAAAGCCAGATTACGAGACTGCAAAATCCTTTCTGCAAAGCGGTAATTTTTTATGGAATGGCGGCATTTTTATTTGGAGTGTAAAAGCGATAACAGACGCTTTTAAGTCGTTTCAACCACAAATGAATGCCTTATTCGCCAAAGGAATGGACAGTTATAATACTGTCGATGAAAAATTGTTTATCGATGAGAATTATGCCATGGCAGAAAATGTCTCCATTGATTATGCCGTTATGGAAAGTGCTAAAAATGTGTATGTTCTTGCCGCTACTTTTGATTGGAATGATTTAGGAACTTGGGGTTCTTTACACGAGAAATTACCGAAAGACGAAAATAACAATGCCGTTGTAAATGCCACTGTGTTGTTGAATAATTCGTCAAGAAACATGATCAGTACCTCCAAGGATAAACTCGTGATTATTGATGGTTTAGAGGATTTCATCATTGTAGATAAAGACAATGTTTTACTGATTTATCCAAAAGGCAAAGAACAGGAAATAAAGGGAATTGTTAGTCAACTAAAAAAATAAAAATTTAATTTTATTTTTTCATTCTTTTAAATAGGCTTCTCTAACTTTTCGGAATAGCTTTGAGGAATATACAAAGTCAACAATAGCGGCATTGTCAGTTCTAAAAATGTCTTCCTTAGTGCCTTCCCATTCCTTAATTCCGTTTTTTAGAAATAATATATTTTGTCCAATTTCCATTACGGAGTTCATATCATGGGTGTTGATTACGGTAGTTATATTATATTCTTCGGTAATTTCCATAATAAGATTGTCTATTAATATCGCGGTGTTTGGATCTAATCCCGAATTGGGTTCGTCACAAAATAAATATTTAGGATTGTTTACAATAGCGCGAGCAATAGCAACACGTTTTTGCATTCCGCCAGATATTTCCGAAGGCAACTTATGGTGAGCATCAACTAGATTCACTCTTTTTAAAACGAAATCTACTCGCTCTTGAATTTTTGCTGTATCATCGGAAGTAAACATTCGTAGTGGAAATCCAACATTTTCTGAAACAGTCATGGAGTCAAACAAGGCACTACCTTGAAAAACCATCCCTATTTCAGTGCGCAACTCCCTTTTTTCCGACATTTCAAGATCAGAATATATTCTGCCGTCAAAAGAGATAGATCCAGCATCAGGGGAGTGTATGCCTAAAAGACTTTTTAACAAGACGGTTTTCCCTGAGCCGCTTTGCCCAATTATTAAATTTGTTTTGCCGGTTTCAAAAACACTCGAAACACCTTTCAGAACTTTGCTGTCGCCAAATGACTTCTCTAAATTACGTATTGCTATCATTTTGTTAATAATAACTGAGTTAGAATATAATTTATCAAAATTATAGTAACCGAAGTCCAAACAAACGACACGGTACTTGCTTTACCCACTTCGAGTGCACCGCCTTTCATGTAGAATCCATGAAATGAGGGGATTGAAGCCAATAATAAACCAAAAATAAAGGTTTTAATAAAAGCATAAGTTACATGGAATGGGATAAATTCTTGTTCGAGACCGATAATAAAGTCTGAACTGCTACCAAACCCCCCATAAACGGCGGCTATATATCCTCCAAAAATGCCCAAAAACATACTTATTCCTACTACAAAAGGATAGAACATAATAGCAATAAGTTTTGGAAATACTAGGTAATTTACGGCGTTTACACCCATAACTTCTAGGGCGTCAATTTGTTCCGTAACACGCATAGTCCCTATACTTGAGGTGATAAATGAACCCATTTTTCCAGCCATTACGACAGAAATGAAAGTCGGAGCAAATTCCAATATTACAGATTCGCGAGTTGCAAATCCGATGAGGTATTTAGGAATTAGTGGGCTATTTAAATTTAAAGCAGTCTGAATAGCAACAACCCCTCCTACAAAGAAAGATATGAAAGCTACAATCCCGAGTGAGCCAAAAATCAAATCGTCTATTTCTTTGAAGATAAGTGGCTTCATCATAGACCATTTGGTCTGCTTGCTGAAAATTTCTTTAATCATTAAGAAATATCTTCCTATCTGCGATAAATAACGGATGAGCATCATAGTTTTACAAATTGTAGCTAAAATAGTTATAAGTTATGAGTAATGAATTATGATTTGGCAGTTTTTTCAAAAGAATACAGTTGTCAGGCCAATTTTTCTTTCATTTTTTGATAGCGATACTTCCGAATGAATTTCGCTTGTTCTTCTGTGACCAATAAAGGCGTGTTTGCCATCTTAGCTTTCCAGAAACCTAGAACGTAATCCAAAAAAAGAAATGGTTTTTTCTTCATCATTGCCAATTTTGCCGATGCAATTGCAGTTATGAAAAATCCATAGCCCAAGGTGTAAAAGGCTTCTCCCTGTTTGTAACGAGCTGTTTTATTGTAGTTGACTCCCGTTGGTTTAAGGTGTTTTACGGGTAAGGAAGGGTCTGTTATAACTTTCCATCCAAAAAATTTGGCTAATAATTCGTCAACCGTATCCCAACCCATGGCGGGTTTTAAGTTTCCCATTTGTTCGAAAAAAGATTTTCTATAGGCTTTAAATGCGCCCCGAATATGATCTTTATCGGTCAAGTTTTCTAAAATCCAATGGCCATTTTTTTCAATATAGGCAAATCCGCCCACCATCGCTACTTCTGGGTCTTTTTCGAAAGTAGCGCAAATGCTTTCAAAATAATTGTTGGGTAAAATTAGATCAGCGTCCAGTTTTACAATGATGTCATAATCATTGTCCAAGGTTTCAAAACCTTTGTGAAAAGCTTGAATGACTTTACTTCCCGGCAAATGTATCGCTTCGGAAGTTTTATTTACAAGGGTAATAAATGAATTCTCTTTGGCGAAAGCCAATACAATTTCGGCCGTTTTATCGGTTGAATTGTCATTGACTACCACCACTTTTTTGGGCAGCAGCGTTTGTGAAACTAACGATTGTAATGTCAAAGCAATAAAGGCGTCTTCGTTGTATGCTGGAATGACAATGTAATATTTCATTTAAATAATTTTAGATTTCAGATTTTAGATTTCAGATTAGCTTGTGGCTTTATCTAAAAATCAAAAATCAAAAATCGTTAATCTACAATCTTAAATCTTGATTTTCTCGGCGTAAACAATATAGTATCTTGGCGTAATGAGTCTTAAAAAGGGGCGAAAGCCAATTTTTTTGACTGGATGTGTAAATTTCTCCCTGTCGATTAGTTTCCAGCCTGTTTTTTCTAAAAGCCAATCCAATTGCCAATCTTCAAACTCATGGTAATGTCGGTCCCACATATCCGTTTTGCTTCGATAGGCTGGAGAAAACCACAATCGTAAAGGAATAGAAATTAAAAGTTTATCACACTTTACATTTTCCAATACCGTGAATGGATTCAACAAATGTTCAAAGATTTCAAAAGCTGTAAAAACAGTATATTTTTCGTTTTGCAATGCGGTTTGATTGTTGTCTATGTCTTCACCTGTCGTGTTTTTTACAATGTATCCGTTTGCTTCCATAATCTTGGAAAAGGGGTTAGGAACGCCCAAATCGAAAATAGTTTCAGAGGTGGAAATGTGTTTTTGTAAAAATTCTAGGGTGTGTTTAAATCTTTTGTTTGGAAATGTTTTCTCGTACATAGTTATAGCTATAAGTGAAAGACTTGTCCGCCGCAGCGGAAGCAATCTCACGTTCTAGAGTTTGATTAGGTTGTAAACTTTTATTTTTTTAATATCGATAAACAAAGGCATTGACGTTCATTCCAGCACCAACAGACGCAAAGAGGAGAATATCCCCTTTGTGAAGTTCTTGATTTTCGATTTTTCCTTGTATTAATAAGTCCAAAAGGGTAGGAACGGTTGCTACGCTACTATTTCCCAACTCATGAATACTCATGGGCATGATGTCCTTTGGGACTGCTCTATCGTATAATTTATAGAATCGGTGGATTATGGCTTCGTCCATTTTTTCATTGGCCTGATGAATCAGAATTTTTTTTACGTCGTCAATGCCTAATCCGCTTTTGTCCAAACAACTTTTCATCGCCGAAGGGACTTCGCTCAGGGCAAATTCATAGATTTTACGACCATACATTTTTATATAGCGAGTGTCTTCGTCTAATGCTGGGTTATATGATTTTCCAAAAAATAAATATCCCGCTTCATCGAGGGCGTAAGTGGCACTTTCATAGGATAATAGCCCTGTTTCGTCATTTGAAGATTCAATTATGGTTGCTCCGGCTCCGTCCGAATAAATCATGGAATCCCTATCGTGGGGATCTACCACTCTCGAAAGGGTTTCTGCACCGATGACCAAACAGCGTTTTGCCATACCCGATTTTATAAAAGCATTGGCTTGAAGCACCCCTTCTATCCAACCTGGACAACCAAAAAGAATGTCGTAAGCGACGCATTTTGGATTTTTTATTTGTAATTTCTGTTTGACGCGAGTGGCCAAACTAGGTATTATATCTGATTGTATCGCGCCATATTTTACATCGCCAAAATTGTGTGCAAAAATTATGTAATCAATTGTTTCGGAGTCAACTCCTGCACTTTCGATTGCTTTTTTTGAAGCCAAAAAAGCCAAATCAGAAGTAGACTGTTCAGGTGCGGCATACCGTCTTTTTTCGATTCCAGTTATGCTTTTAAATTTCCCAATTACTACTTCGTTTGGGTAACCAAAAGGAGAACCGTCTTCATTTAAGAAAACATGTTCGCCAAAGTCAGTATTGGCAACTTTTATTTCTGGAATATAACTCCCTACTCCTGTTATTTTTATTTTCATTGGAATATTTTATAAAAATATGGGCTAATTTATAGATAAAAGAGCATGTTTTTCGATAAATTACAAAAATTTAGTACTTTTATTTTTATTAGAGTAAACTATACCATTTCAACTTGTGAAGGTAAATAATTACGGGGTCTTTCTTTGTAGCGTTTTTACGAACGCATTAACACTCTATATATGCTTCAATTGGAGCACAACTGCAAACCAAGTTTCGGTCTCCATAAGCGTCATCCGCTCTGCGAACGGTTGGCCAAAATTTATTTTCCGCAATATAATCCAATGGGAAAGCTGCTTTTTCTCTGCTGTAAGGAAAGTTCCAAACATCGGCAGTCAGCATTCCTAGAGTATGGGGAGCGTTTTTCAGAACATTGTTTTTGTCTTCTAATGTAGTCGCTTCAATTTCTTTTCTAATGGAAATCATCGCATCGCAAAAACGGTCTAATTCTTCCAAATTTTCGCTCTCTGTCGGTTCGATCATCAAGGTTCCGGCCACAGGGAATGAAACCGTAGGTGCATGGAAACCATAATCCATCAATCGTTTGGCAATATCGGTAACTTCGATTCCTTTTTGTTTGAAAGGGCGACATTCCAAGATCATTTCATGAGCGGCACGACCCATTTCACCAGAATATAAGGTGTCGTAATGGCCGTTTAATTTTTCCTTGATATAATTAGCATTCAAAATGGCATATTTTGTAGCATCGGTCACGCCATCTGCTCCTAACATCGAAATGTAACCATACGAAATCAAACAAACCAAAGCCGAACCCCATGGTGTTGCAGAAATTGCCGTAATGGCAGTAGAGCCGCCAGTTGGAATTAAAGGATTTGTTGGTAAAAAAGGAACTAATTGTGGCGCAACACAAATTGGGCCAACGCCAGGTCCGCCACCACCGTGAGGAATTGCGAAAGTCTTGTGCAAATTCAAATGGCAAACATCAGCGCCAATGGTGGCCGGATTGGTTAATCCAACTTGCGCATTCATATTGGCACCATCCATATATACCTGTCCGCCGTTATCGTGAATGATTTGCGTTATTTCTTTGATGGCACTCTCAAAAACGCCGTGCGTAGAGGGATAAGTCACCATCAAACATGACAAATCATCCTTGTGCTCGATGGCTTTTTCACGTAAATCGTCAATATCAATATTTCCGTTTTCCAATGTTTTGGTAACAATCACTTTCATCCCCGCCATCGCTGCCGAAGCCGGATTCGTCCCGTGTGCTGAAGAAGGAATTAAGGCAATATTTCTATGGTGATCGCCGCGTGATTGATGATAGGCCCGAATCACCATCAATCCAGCATATTCTCCTTGCGCACCAGAATTAGGCTGTAAAGTCGTTCCTGCAAAACCTGTAATTATGTTTAATTGCTCTTCCAATTTTCGTAACATTTCTTGGTAACCTTGCGCTTGATCCAAGGGTGCAAAGGGATGAATGTTGTTCCAAAAAGGGTTACTTAACGGCAACATTTCGGCAGCGGCATTCAATTTCATAGTGCAAGAACCCAACGAAATCATGGAGTGGTTTAAAGCCAAATCTTTGCGTTCTAACATTTTAATGTAGCGCATTAAAGCGGTTTCTGAATGGTATTTATTAAAAACGTCGTGTTGCAAGAATGTTGAAGTTCTTACTAAATTGGCTTGAAAATGATTCGTTTCGGTCAATATTTTAATTGGAGTTGCCTCAATACTATTTGCAGAAGCTAAAATCCCAACTATTTTATTTATATCAGCAATACTGGTGGTTTCGTTCAAGGAAATAGAAATCGTATTCTCGTCGATATAGTAAAAATTAACTTCGTTTTGTTCTGCTATGGTTCGGACTTTTGTGGTATCCGCTTTTATAACAATGGTATCAAAGAAAGCGGTATTGATTTGTTGCAAGCCTAATTTTTCCAATTCGTTTGCTAATGTCGCTGCTAGGGCATGAATTTTATCGGCAATGTATTGCAGGCCTTTGGGACCGTGGAAAATAGCATACATTCCAGCCATAACCGACAGTAAAACTTGTGCCGTGCAAATATTGGAAGTCGCTTTGTCGCGTTTGATGTGTTGTTCGCGAGTTTGCAAAGCCATGCGAAGCGCGCGATTCCCATCGGTGTCAACGGTCACGCCAATAATTCTTCCTGGCATACTTCTTTTATAATCATCTTTTGTAGCAAAATAAGCTGCATGCGGTCCGCCATAACCTAACGGAATTCCGAACCGTTGCGTGGTTCCCACTACAACCGCTGCACCCATTTCTCCAGGAGGGGTCAATTTAGTTAAACTCAAAATATCGGCTGCAACAGCTACTTTTATTTCACTTGCTGCTGCTTTGGCAATAAAATCGGCATAATCATGCACTTGCCCATATTTACCAGGATATTGAAGAATCGCTCCGAAAAAATCCGTCGAAAAATCAAAATTTTCATGATTCCCGACGACTAATTCAACGCCAATTGGTGTGGAGCGGGTTTGTAAAACAGACAAAGTTTGCGGTAATATTTCCTCAGAAACGAAAAATTTATGGATGTTGTTTTTCTTTTGGTCACGGGAACGAACGTCAAATAACAATGCCATGGCTTCGGCAGCGGCAGTTGCTTCATCAAGCAAGGAAGCATTGGCAATTTCCATTCCGGTCAGTTCGATAACCATAGTTTGGAAATTCAAAATGGCTTCGAGACGCCCTTGTGCAATTTCGGCCTGATAAGGGGTGTATGCGGTATACCATCCCGGGTTTTCAAGAATGTTTCTTTGAATTACGGCAGGGACAATGGCTGGATTGTAGCCTAAACCAATATAGGACTGAAACATTTTATTTTTAGTGCCCAATTGGGTAATATGATTGAGGTACTCATATTCAGTCATTGCAGGCTCTAAATCCAATGGTTTTTTTAAGCGAATAGTGTCTGGAAGAGTTTCATTTAACAGCTGTTCGATAGACTCAACCCCTATTGTTCTCAACATGTGCTGAAGGTCTTTTTCTCTTGGTCCAATGTGTCTTAAAGCAAATGAATCTGTTTTCATGTAATGGTAAAAGTATTGTTTTTTGAAGGTGCAAATTTATGGATTATTATCAAAATAAGTAGGGGTTCAAGCAGTTGATTCTTGGGAATCTTTCAACTAAAATCGTTATTTGTTAACAACGTTGATTATTTTTGTTGGATGAAGATTTTTAGAAAAATATTTGATATTTATATAGACGGTAGTATTCACGTGGCTTTGGCCGTATTTTGTCTGGCTCAGATTACTATTATTTCAAATCATTTGAATTCCATGGATCATTTCCTTTATTGTGTGTTTTTTGGAACCGTTTTAGGATATAATTTTCTGAAATATTTTGAAGTTTTCAGAAAAGGCTTTTTTGAATCCAATAAATATAATGCGATTATAGTAATAAGTATTTTGGCAGTAGTCGGGTTTTTATTTTCTTTTTATGTTGTGAAAAATAGGATTCAGAAACTAATGGTTTTTTCAGGATTATTCGTTTTGATTTATCCCTTCCTAAGAAGATATGGCTGGTTAAAACTTTTTTGGGTCAGTTTTGTCGTCACTTTTATAACGGTATATATACCTTTTCAAACTCTGAAAGAGGTGTCTTTTGAATTTTACATTATCTTGATTCAACGCTTTTTTATACTTACCAGTTTGCTAGTTCCTTTTGAAATAATGGATAGTAAAACTGATGAAAAAATATTGAACACGCTACCTCAATTGTTTGGCATCAATAGCACCAAATTATTTGGAATTCTAATGGTAATTCCTTTTATTGTTCTTGAGTTTCTAAAACCGAATCCAAGCTATTTAGTGCTTCCAATAGGAATTATTACGGTTTTGTTTATTGACTTCACGGAATGGAAAAGAAACAAATATTACACCTCTTTTTGGATAGAAAGTGTGCCGATATTGTGGTGGATTTTACTGTTGATTCTTTAAAAATCTTTTAAACTTTGTTCAACATTAATACCAAATACAATTCTTCTATATTTTGCAGGACATACAAAATGATATAGCAAAACTGAAACATTATGACTTTTATGTATATATTCGCTCTCACAACAATATTACAAAAAAAGAGTCGAAGCAGAGCTTCGAGGAATTAAATCCAAGAGATTAAAAATCGCACATAAAAAAACTCCTCAATTTCTTGAGGAGTTTTGCGTTGGTCTACTAGGACTCGAACCTAGAAAGACTGCACCAAAAACAGTTGTGTTACCATTACACCATAGACCAATAGCGGTGCCGTTAAG